>JBKPRS010000163.1:0-6313 GCA_046734695.1 Actinomycetota bacterium
GCCTCGGACCGCTCGCTGGCGGTCGAGCGCGCCGCCGCGGCGCACAGCGCCCGCCTGGCGACCGCCGGCATCGACCACCGCGTGCTCGACGGCCCCGCCCTGGTCCCGCGGGTGTTCCGGACCCCGGAGCGGCGCCCGGTCGTGTCCGTGGACGTGCTGGTGGCGCCGGGCGCCGTGGGTTCCGCCCACGCCCTGGCCGACGGCGACGCCGACCTGGTGCGGGTGCGGGACGAGGCGCTGCCTGCCGGCGTCGGTGCCCGCGTCCGGCTGGCGGACATGGCCGACCCGCCGGTGGAGGTGGTCGTGCCCGGCCCCGAGGGCGGTGGCACCTGCCTGCCGGGGCTACCGCTCGACGCCGTCTGCGTCAGCGCGTGCGCCCGGGCGGCGGCCGGTCCCCAGGAGCTGATCGCCCTGCGCGACGTGGCCCAGATCGCGCTGGTCGAGCCGCTCGAGTGCGCTCTGGTGTGGGCCCGCGCCGACGCCTGGCGCTGCACCGGGGTGGTGGCCTGGGCGGTGGCCCAGGCGTGGCAGACCTTCGACCTGGCCGACAAGACCGAGCTGTCGGTGTGGGCCACCCGTTACCGGCCCGCACCCCGCGGCCCGCGCCGCGTGTCGGCGCTGGCCCAGCGGCTGGCGCAGGCCCTCTACCGGGACGAGCTGTGAGGCGGCTCGCTGTCCTCGGGGGCGAACCGGCGTTCCCGGAGGGGCTGCCCTTCGTCCGACCGAGCCCGCCGCCGCTCGATCGGGTCGCCGCACGACTGGCGTCCTCGTACCATCTCGGCGTGCTGACCAACGGGCCCCTGGTCCGCGAGTTCGAGGAAGCGACCGCCGAGCGGTTGGGCGTCGCCCACGTGGTGGCCACGTCGTCGTGCACGACGGGCCTCATGCTCGCGGTCCAGGCGGTGGCGGAGCGGGGGAAGACGGTGCTCATGCCCAGCTTCACGTTCTCGGCCACGGCCCACGCCGCCACCTGGGCGGGCGCCGTGCCGGCGTTCGCCGACTGCGATCCCGACACGTTCCTGCTCGACCCCGACGTCGACCTGGACGGGGCCGGGGCGGTGCTGGCCACCCACACCTTCGGGGCGCCCTGCCACCCGAGCGCCCTCGACCGGCGGGCCCGCGACGCAGGGATCCCGCTGGTGTTCGACGCCGCCCACGCCTTCGGGTCCAGCCACCGGGACCGGCCCGTGGGCGGGTTCGGCACCGCCGAGGTGTTCAGCCTCACGCCCACCAAGCCGCTGGTGGCAGGGGAGGGCGGCCTGGTGGCCACCGACGACGGCGCGCTGGCCGAGACCCTGCGCCACGGCCGCGACTACGGCAACCCCGGCGACTACGACACGCTCTTCGCGGGGCTCAACGGCCGCATGTCCGAGCTCCACGCCGCGGTGGGCCTGGAGGCGCTCGACGGCTTCGACGAGCACCTGGCCCGGCGCCGGGCCCTGGCCGATCGCTACCGGGCGGGGCTGGCGGGCGTGCCCGGCGTGCGGCTCCAGCAGGTGGCCGACGGCGACCGCTCGACCTGGAAGGACATGACCGTGGCCATCGAGCCCGAGGCCTTCGGCGCCACCCGCGACGACCTCGGCGCGGCACTGCGGGCCGAGGGTGTCGACACCCGCTGCTACTTCTCGCCCCCCGTCCACCGCCAGGCCAGCTACCGGGGCGTGGGCACGCCGCCGGGCGGCCTGCCGCGCACTGACCGCCTGGCGGCCGAGGTGGTCAGCCTGCCCATCTGGCCCGACCTGCCCGACGCCGCCGTCGACCGGGTGGTCGCCATCGTGGCCGACGTCCACACCCAGGCCGGCGAGCTGGCGGCGGTGGGGCCGTGAGCCGCGCCGCCGGGCTGGCCGCCCGCATCGACGAGCGCACGGCCCGCGTCGTGGTCGTGGGCCAGGGCTACGTGGGCCTGCCGGTGGCGCTGCGGGCCGCGGCCGTCGGCTTCCCGGTCGTGGGCTTCGACCTGGCCGCCGAGCGGGTGGCGGCGCTGGCCGCGGGCCGGTCCTACGTGACCGACGTGAGCGACGCCGAGCTGGCCGCCGCCCTGCGCAACGGCTACCGGGCCACCGCCGACGCGGCGGACATCGGGCCCTACGACGTGGCCGTCATCACCGTGCCCACGCCGCTGCACGAGGGCCTGCCCGATCTGTCCCACGTCGAAGCGGCGGCGGCCACGCTGTCCACCCAGCTGCAGCCGGGCGCGCTGGTCGTGCTCGAGTCGACCACCTATCCCGGCTCCACCGAGGAGCTGGTCCGCCCCATCCTGGAGCGGTCCGGGCTGCGCGCCGGCGACGACTTCTTCCTCGGCTACTCGCCCGAGCGCATCGACCCCGGCAACCCGAGCTGGGGCCTGGTCAACACGCCCAAGGTGGTGTCGGGCATCGACGAGGGCTCGCTGCGCTGCGTCGACGCGTTCTACCGGGCGCTGGTGGACAAGGTGGTGCCGGTGAACAGCACGGCCGAGGCCGAGCTGGTCAAGCTGCTGGAGAACACCTTCCGCCACGTGAACATCGCGCTGATGAACGAGATGGCGATGTTCGCGGCCGACCTGGGCGTGGACCTGTGGAGCGCCATCGACGCCGCCACCACCAAGCCCTTCGGCTACATGCGCTTCACCCCGGGCCCGGGCGTGGGCGGCCACTGCCTGCCCATCGACCCGTCGTACCTGTCGTGGAAGGTGAAGAACAGCCTGGGCCGCACGTTCCGGTTCGTGGAGCTGGCCAACGACATCAACGAGCACATGCCCGACTACGTCGTGACCCGGGCCGCGGTCATGCTCAACCAGGAGTCCCGGGCGGTGCGGGGCTCGCGGGTGCTGGTGCTCGGCCTCAGCTACAAGGCGGGGACGTCGGACTGGCGCGGGTCGCCGTCGCTGGCGGTGGTCGAGCGCCTGCTGGAGCTGGGCGCGGACGTGCGGGCCTGCGAGCCGCACCTGCCGCCGCTGGGTGACCCCGACCTGCCGGTGCCGGTGGTGCCGTGCACCGTCGAGGAGATCACGGCGGCCGACCTGGTGATCGTGCTGGTCGACCACCCCGAGCTCCCGCTGGACGACGTGGCCGACCACGGCCGGCTGATCCTCGACACCAAGGGCTGCCTACGCGGGCGGCCCTACCGCGGCGAGCTTCTCTGACTCCCGCTCGCGCACGGGCAGCGGCAGGGCCAGCAGGACCAGCACGAACGGGAAGACCTGCGTGCGCTGGCGCGTGATGATCCCGAAGTTGCCCACCGACGAGAACGCGAACACGAACATGAGGATGTACGCCACCGCGAAGAGCAGGTAGGGCGTCGAGACCAGCAACCTCGGCAGCCGGGCCAGCCGGGGGAGCGAGACCACGAACAGCAGCGCCAGCAGCGTCCCCTCCACCGAGGCCACCAGCGCCTGGGCGTTGCCCGCCTCCCACGGGTACGGGCGGAACAGCACGGTGAGCACCGCGTCGGGGTACTCGCCCGGCGACTTGGGGCGGCTCACCGAGAACTGCGAGGCGCCCTTGGACGACTGGTCCTGCGTGCGGTCGAGGACCTGCTGGACGCCGGCCGGGTCCAGGTCCTGGAGGTGGAAGAAGTCGGCGGCCTGGGTGAGCACCAGCCCGCCCACCAGGACCATCAGCCCGATCCCCGCCATGCGGCCCAGCAGGCCGGTGTGGGACTCCACCCACGAGCGGCGGCGCCACAGGTAGGCGATGAACAGCGCGACGAACAGCAGCAGGGTGATGTGCGGACGCACGGCCGCAGTCCCGGCCAGGCCCAGGCCCAACACCACGTAGCCCCGGCTGCGGTAGCGCAGGACCAGCGCCGCGCCCCAGGCGGCGATGCCGAGCGTGAACAGCATCCAGGCTTCCTTGCCGATGCTGGAGGGCCAGTACAGCAGTGAGGGCAGGAAGAACAGCAGCACGGCGTAGCGCCGGTGGTCGCCCTCGGGGAAGCCGATCCGGAACGCCCGGTAGAAGCCGTACAGGCCCCAGAACCCCAGGCAGGAGAAGACCAGGAAGCCGCCCAGCTTGGTCGGCCCGGTGAAGATGTAGACGACGCCGGTGACCAGGCGCATGAACTCGGTGCCGCCCATCTTGGGCACCTCGGCCGCGTAGACCTGGTCCCAGGTGCCGTTCCAGAACGCCGCGGCCAGGCGGCGGCCGGACCCGTGGTAGCCGCCCGCGTCCGCCCGCCCGGCGTAGACCTCGAACGTGACCGCGTAGCGCACCACCGCGCCCAGCATCTTGGTCACGAAGGCGACGACCAGCAGCTTGCCGATCCACGGGTCGACCTCGCGCCGCCGGGCCCGGGTCAGCAGGATCAGCGAGCCGGCCGTGAGCGCGGGCGCCACCACCAGCGCCCCCCAGACGTCGTAGGACACCCGGGTCATGGCCAAGGCCAGGAGGATCAGGTAGGCCGCGGCGGCGGCGAAGCCGACGGTGGCGTCCACCCGCGGCCCGCTGGCCTTCTGCGACGCCGGGAGCGCGCTCACGCGGGCCTCGCCGCCGGGCTGCGGGCCAGCACCCGGTCGTAGACCGCCTCGATGCGGGCCACGGCCGCGTCCAGGCGGAAGTCCTCGGCCCGGGCCGCCGCCCGGCCGCCGAGATCGGCGCGGCGGGCGGGGTCGTCGAGCACCGTCGTGACCGCGCGGGCCAGGGCGTCGGGATCGCCCGGGGGGACGAGTACGCCGTCCACGCCGTCGGTGATCACCTCCGGCACGCCCCCCACCCTGGTGGCAACGCAGGCCCGGCCGGCGGCCATGGCTTCCAGCAGGGCGATGGGCAGGCCCTCGTAGCGGGAGCTGAGGGCGAACACGTCGAAGGCCGGCAGCAGCGCGGCCACGTCGTCCCGCGACCCGGCGAACGTGACCCGCTCGCCCAGGCCCTCGCGGGCCACCAGGGCGCGCAGGTCGGCCTCCAGCGGGCCCAGGCCCACCAGCACGAGGTGGACGTCGTCGGGCAGCAGGGCGAGCGCCCGGACCAGCGTGGCGTGGTCCTTCTTGGCGGTGAAGTTGCCGACCGTGCCCACGACCGGGCCGTCGCCGGGCAGCCCCAACCGGGCCCGGGCCTCGGCCGGGTCACCGGGAGGTCCGGTGGGCGCCTCGACGCCGTGGACCACGACCTCGGGCCGGGGTCGGGCGCCGCCCACCGAGTGGGCCACCGCCTCCGACACCGCGATCACCGCCGCGTTGCGGCCGTAGGTGACGCGGTTGGCCCAGCGGGTGGCGGGCCGGTAGCGGTCCCACAGGTTGTGCTCGGTGTGCACGAACGCCGGGTCCCGCCCCCGCAACGCCAGCCGGGCGGCCACCGCGGGCGCGGGCATGTGGGTGTGGACCAGGGCGATGTCGCGCTCTCGCGCCAGCCGCCGCAGCCGGCCCAGCCAGGCGACGCTGGTGGCGTGGGGGGCGTCGAGGCAGTGGACCGGGACGCCGGCCGCCTCCATCTCGGGGACGAGCGCGTCCTTCCACGGCAGCAGGTAGGCGACCTCCACCCGGTAGCGCGCCGGGTCGAGCAGGCGCACGGTCCCGCACAGGAGCCGCTCGGTGCCGCCCCGCCCGAGTCCCTTGGCCAGCATCAGCACGCCGGCGGGGTCGCCCGTCTCGCGTTCGTTCGTCACCCGGCGCCATGTTCGCTCACGGGCGGCCATCCGGCCACCTCGCCGAGGATGTCCGCCCACCGGGCCCCGATCACGCCCATCTCGAACCGGGCCAGGCACCGCTCCCGCCCGGCTCGCCCCAGAGCCGGGCCATCGGGTCCGAGCACCCGGCGCAGCCCCGCGGCCAGCGCAGCCACGTCGCCCGGAGGGACCAGCACGCCGGTCTCACCGTCGGCGACGATCTCGGCCACACCGCCCACCGCGGTGGCCACCACCGGGAGACCGCTGAGACCGGCCTCGATCAGCACGCCGGGCAGTCCCTCGGTCCGCGACGGCAGCACGACCGCGTCGGCCGCGGCCAGCACCGGTCCCGCCCCGGCCACCACGCCCGCGAAGCGGACACGGCCGGGCGCGTCCCGCGCCGCCTGGACCTCCAGCGCGGGCCGCTCGGGCCCGTCGCCCGCCACCAGCAGGTGCGCTCCCGGTACCTGCCCGACGGCGGCCACCGCGGCGCCCACGCACTTCTCGGCGGTGAGCGAGCCGAGGAAGCCGGCCACCGGCACGTCGTCGGGGAGGTGCAGGCGGCGCCGGGCCTCGCGGCGGCCGGTGGCGTCGGGCACCGGGCAGCGGTCGGCGGGCACGCCGTTGCCCACGATGCGGATCCGCTCCCGCGGCACGCCGTGCTGGTCCACCAGCGCGTCGGCCGCCCCCGGCCACAGCGCGGTGACCAGCGCGGGCCGGCGCAGCAGCAGTG
>JBKPRS010000164.1:0-5252 GCA_046734695.1 Actinomycetota bacterium
AATCCCGCCCCCGCCACCACATCGAACGCAGGTCAGGCCCGGTCCCAGCGACCGGGCCTCTTGCGAGTCAGGGGGCTGTGGTGGGGCGGTAGGCGTGGACGACGGCGCCGGTGGCGAAGACCTTGGTGTCGAGGAGCTCGACGGTGCCGCTGCTGGCCGGGCGGAACACGGGCTCGCCGCCTCCCTTGATGACGGGGGAGGTGCAGATCCGGTACTCGTCGAGCAGGCCGGCCGCGGCGAGGGCGTCGGTCAGCCGGCCGGGCCCCAGGTGAGGATGTCGCCGCCTTCGGCCTGCTTCAGCCGGCCGACCTCGTCGAGCAGGTCGGGGCCGGCGATGACCACGGTCGGATCCCAGGCCGTGGCGTCGACCGGCTGGGAGGCGACGACGTACTTGGTGATCGAGTTGACGTGGTCGGCGTACGGGTCACCGTCCCGGGCGGGCCAGGCCTGTGCCATCCCTTCGTAGGTGATGCGGCCGAGCAGCAGTGCGTCGGCGCCGCGCGCCAGCGCGAGCCCGTAGTCCTGCAACTCGTCGTCGGAGTACTGGAACGCCCACTTGTGCGGCTCGTCGATGTAGCCGTCGAGGGTGGCGTGGGTGAAGCCGATGATCTTGCGCACGGCAGGATTGTGCGGGCGCCCGTGCGGTAGGAGCAAGGACGCCTGCCCGACGATCTCTGCCACGCTGTGTCGCCGAAGACTTCGCGCTCGACCTACCCGGAGAGCGGCGCGAAGCGGGCGAGGAGGGCGGGCAGGCTGCCCGCGAGCTCGGCCACCGTGAGCAGGTCCACGTAGTCGCGCAGGTGGACGATCTCCCCGTCCCGGGCGCGGAGCACGTAGACGTAGGACAAGGCGTGGGCGCGACCGGTGGACACGATCGTGCCCGCGATGTCGTGCTCGATCACGATGACCTCGGGGTCGGTGGCCTGGTGGAGGCGGACGTTGCGGTACTCCTCGAACCGGAACGATCCCAGCATGCGGTGCAGGTTGGCGCGGACCTGCTCCCGGCCCTCGACGCGCTCGGGCATGCCCGGGACGGTGAACGGGTACTCGAAGGCGCCGTCGGGAGCGAACAGGTCGGCGATGGCGTCGGGCGAGTTGGCCAGGACAGCCTGGCGGTAGCGGGCGAAGACCTCGGCCGGCCCGGGCGCAGCAGTCGCCCCGTCGGGCGGGTACGGCCGAGGTGCGGGGGCGGCGTCGGCCGGTCCGGGGTGGTCGAGGCTGGCGACGAGCTCCGGGAGCCGGTCCGTGGCCCGGGCCACGGCGACGACGTCGAGGTACTCACGGAGGACCGCGATCCGACCGTCCCGGGCCGTCAGCACCACGAGCGACGGCAGGGTGAACGGCCGGCCGCTGGCGGTGCCCTCCCCGACGAGGTCGTGCTCGGCGACGAGGATGTCGGGGTCGGTCGTGTCGTGCACGCCGGCGGTGCGGACCTCGTGCAGCCGGAGCGGGGCGGCGGCCCAGCCCCGCCTGGCCGCAGCGCGGATCTCCTCGCGCCCGCG
This sequence comes from Actinomycetota bacterium, assembly GCA_046734695.1. Taxonomy (GTDB): domain Bacteria; phylum Actinomycetota; class Acidimicrobiia; order Acidimicrobiales; family VFJN01; genus ZC4RG19. Next base: position 1,503 of record JBKPRS010000164.1, read on the forward strand.
CCACGCGGGCGGGATGCCGGGCCGCCGGAACGGCAGCTCCAACGCGCCGTCTGGGGCGAACAGGTCGGCGTAGCGGTCCGCGTCCAGGGCGGCCAGGGCCCCGGTGAACTGGGTGTAGAGCTCGCGTGTGCTCGCTGGCATCTCGTCTCCCTGGTTCGCTCAACACGCGTTGATACTCAACGAGCGTAGAGTCAAGGTCTCGATTCGGTCAACGCTTGTAGAGTCAGCGCCGTGAGTGAGTCGGAGCACTCCCCGTCGCGAGCGGAACGGCGCCGCCAGACCGAGGCCCGGATCCTCCTCGCGGGGCGCGACCTGTTCGTGCGGCTGGGCTACGAGCGCACCACCATCCGGGCGATCGCGGCCGCGGCTGAGGTGGATCCGTCGCTCGTCATGCAGTACTTCGGCTCGAAGGACCGGCTGTTCCGCCAGGCGGCCAGCCTCCCGCAGGACCAGGATCTGACCGGCGACCCCGAAGGCCTGACCGGCCATCTGACGACCATGCTGGGCCTCAAGCTGGGCGGCCTCCCGGAGGCCTCGCTGACCGCGCTGCGCTCGGCCCTCACCCATCCCGAGGCCGCCGAGCGGGTTCGGCAGGTGCAGGCCGACCACGTCTCCCAGCTCGGGGCCAGCATGCCCGGCGAGGACGCCGAGCTGCGGGCCGCGCTGATCGTCGCCATCATGCTCGGCGTCACGATCGAGCGGCACCTGATCGAGCTCGGACCGCTCCGCGACGCGTCCTATGAGGAGATCACCGAGCTACTGCGACCCTGCCTGGAGACGCTCACCCAAGCGGGGTGAAGGCGGGCGGAGCGCGGTCTGCGCACACTCGGGACATGGGGTCCGCGGCCGGGTCCGACGTCGATCGCTACCGGGACGTGGCGCAGCGGCTGCACGCGATCGCCAAGCCGATGCGGGTGCTGTCGGCGCTGCAGTGGCCCGCCTCGGTGCGGGACGAGTTCCTGGCCGGGGGCGGCACTGCACTGCCGTCGGTCGAGTACCCGTCGTTCGACGAGCAGCCCATCGTCGAGGCCGTGCGAGAGGTGCGCCGGTCGATCTACCCCGGGCAGCTGATCGACGACTGGTTCGAGTCGACGGCGGGCGCCATTGAGCTGACCGCCAGGATGCTGGCGTCGCGCGGGACCGCGGCGTTCCTCGACTGCGGCCGGGCCCTCTACGGGACGCCGCACACGCCGCTCCGGTACGACCCGGCCACGCCCTACGAGCTGGCGGAGCGGGTCCGTGAGGTGCTGGCCGAGCTCGACCAGGTGGGCCTGTCCCTGGCCGTGACGCGGGACCACTCGGCGCAGGACGTGGCCGAGATCATCTCCGCCGGGGTGACCCGGCACTTCGGGGAGGAGGACGCGCCCAAGGTCGAGATCGTGGACGAGCTGTCGGCCAACGCGCTCGCCACCGCCACCCGCATCAAGGTGCGCTCCGGCGCCAGCTTCACCGCCCGGGACGCGGCCCAGCTGCTCAACCACGAGGCCTTCATCCACGTCCTCACGGCCGTGAACGGGCGCCGCCAGCCCGACCTGCCGATCCTGGCCATCGGCCATCCCGGGACCACCCGCACCCAGGAAGGGCTGGCGGTCTTCGCCGAGTTCGTGTCCGGCACGCTGGAGCTCGACCGCTTCCGCCGCCTGGCCGACCGGGTGCTCGGCGTCCAGATGGTGATCGACGGGGCCGACTTCATCGAGCTGTTCCGCTGGTTCTCCGAGCGCTCGCCCGACCCCGAGCAGGCCTTCGAGAGCACCCGCCGCATCTTCCGGGGCGGACCGGTCACCGGCGGGGCGCCGTTCACCAAGGACTGCGTCTACCTGTCCGGGTTCCTGGCGGTGAGCACGTTCATCCGGGCCGCGTTCATGCAGGAGCGCCTCGACGCCATCGGGACGCTGTTCGTCGGCAAGCTCGACCTGAGGGACATCCCGGCGCTGATCGAGCTGCGCCGCCTCGGCCTGTGCCGCAGCCCGGTCCACCGGCCGCCCTGGGTCAACGACCCCGGTTGGGCGCTGACCTGGCTGACGTACTCCACGTTCGTCAACGCCATCGACCTGGGCGCGGTGGCCGAGGCCATGGGCCACATGCTCGACCGCGCCCCCCGCATCGAGCTGGACGTCTGAGCCCTCAGCCCGGTGGCAGGCCCAGCACGCCCCGGGCGGCCCGCTCGGCGAGCACGGCGTCGTGGGGCGCCTGCCCCGCGAGGTTGATCACCAGCCCCTCGATGGCGCCGAGGTAGGCGCGGGCCAGGGCTCGCACCGGCGGGCCGGGCGGGATCGCTCCGGTGCGGCGGCCGGCGACGATGAGCCGCGCACAGTCGCCGAAGAGCTGGTTCTCGACCTCACGGAGCCTCCGCCCGACCGGATGGTCGTCCCCGCCGAACTCGACCCGGAGGGTGATCATCACCCGGGCGACGTCCCGGCGGCAGAAGATCGCATGGCCCCGGGCGACGGCGAGGAGCGTGGCGACCGGGTCGACCCCCGTGTCGAAGAGCGTGCCGACCTCGGCGTACCAGGACTCCCGGACCCACTCCACGACCGCCAGCGAGAGCTCCTCCTTGCCGGCGAAGAGGTGGTAGAGCGCGCCGCGGGAGTATCCCGCCTCCGCGGCGACGCGTTCGAGGATCAGGTTGGAGTACCCGTGCTGCGACAGGCCGCGGGCGGCCGCCTCCAGCAGGGCGCTCTGGGTGCGGGCGCGCCGTTCGGCCTGGCTCCGCCGGGCCGGCTCGGCCGTCGCCGTGGCCGGAGTCACATGGACTCACATACAGACATGTACGTATGTTAGTCACATGGCAGCAACCGCCCTCAGCACATTCGCCGAGCCCGACCATGTCGACCTGTTCACGGTGGCGGCGCCCGGGGCCCGGGACCACACGCCCGAAGCGTGGGCGCGTGCGGTCCTCGAAGAGGCCCCGGTGTCGCAGCGCAACGCCCGCCGGTTCTGGCGGCTGCTCGGCCTGCGTCTCGGACCGCCGGGATCGGCCGACCACGTCCAGGGCTGGAGGATCGCGGCGCGGGGCGACGACTGGGTCCGGCTCGAGACCGCTTCCTGGTACATGACCGCGCAGGCGGTCGTCCTCGTCGGGGCGGCGCAGGTGTCGCTGTCGCTGTCTCTGCGCTTCGACCGGCCTCCCGCCGCGCTCGTCTGGCGGTTCGTGGCGGGCCCTCACAAGCGGGCGGTGCCGGTCATGCTGCGGCAGGGCGCGGAGCTGATGGCGGCCCGGCCGCCGGGCTGAGCGGTCAGGCCCGGCTGCGCATCTCGGCGTCGAACGTCTCCACCGCGACCCGCATGGCCTCCACGTACTGCGGCTGGGCGAGACGGGCCCCGATCTCGGCCCCGTCCACCACCTCGACCTGGGTCTGGATCCACCAGATGTTGCCGAAAGGGTCGCGCACCCGGCTGCCGCGGAAGCCGAAGGCGCTGGTCGTCAACGGCGTCACCTCGACCGCGCCGGCGGCCAGGGCGGCAGCGTGGGTGGCGTCGCAGTCCTCCACCCACACGGTGAGGAGCGAGGGCGTCGGAGGCCAGTCAGGCCGGGCGTCGAAGGCCATGATCACCGAGTCGCCCAGGTCGACCTCGGCGTGGCCCAGCGTGCCGTCCTCGTTGGGGAAGCGACCCCGTTCGACGGCGCCGAACACCTCGACGAGGAAGTCGACCAGGGCGCCGGCGCCCCGCACGGAGATGTAGGGCACGACGGTCGGGTAGTTGTCCGGCTGGGGGTTCACGGGAGTGTCCATGCTCCGAGGATGACGG
>JBKPRS010000165.1:0-9070 GCA_046734695.1 Actinomycetota bacterium
ACGAACTTGGGCAGGTGCCCGGTCGACACCATCGTGTCGGTGAGCACCAGCGTCGGGGGCCGCACCTCCTCGTACGCGTCGGCGTTGCGGTCCAGGCTGAGCTGGACCATGGCCCGCAGCAGCCGGGCGCCCCAGCCCCGGTACATGACGAACATGGACCCCGAGATCTTGGTGGCCCGGGCGATGTCGAGCAGGCCCAGGTCCTCGCCGATGTCCCAGTGGGGGACCCGCTGGTGCTCGCCGTAGGCCGCGGGGTCGTAGCCCTCGGTGCGCAGGACCACGTTCTCGTGCTCGCCGGCGCCGTCGGGAGCTTCCGCGCTGGGCACGTTGGGCACCCGCAGCAGCAGGCCCCGGATCTCGTCGCCCAGCCGGTCGGCCTCGGCCGCCAGTCCCTTCTCCCGCTCGCCGAGCTCGCGCGACTGGGCCATGCGGGCCTCGGCCTCCTCGATCTGGCCCTGGCCCCGGAGCCGGCCCACGTCCTTGGAGATGGCCTTGACCTGGCTGCGGACCTCGTCCCGCTCCGCGATCAGCCGCCGCTGGTCGGCGTCGAGGGCGACGATGCGGTCGATCGGATCGGACGTGCCGGGCCCCCGCCGGTCGAGCGCGGCCTTGACGGCCTCGGGCTCGCTGCGGATGCGTCGGAGGTCGAGCATGGGTGAGGAGGGTACCGGCGCCGCACGGATCGTCCCGCACGCGTTCCTCTGCTGCGGGAGGCGTGGTACTGTGCCTAGCGGAGTACCACGCTTCACGGGAGAGCCGATTCACCGGGAGAGCCGAATGGATCCCAGCCAACTGCTCAAGGGCGTGCTCGACCTGGCCGTGCTCGCGGTCGTGGCCGACGACGACGCCTACGGCTACGACATCGTCCGCCGCCTGCGGGAAGCGGGCCTGGAGGACGTGGGCGACGCCTCCGTGTACGGCACGCTGCGCCGCCTGTTCCAGGCCGGATCGCTGTCGTCCTACGTGGTGCCGTCGGACGAAGGCCCCCACCGCAAGTACTACGCGGTCACGCCCGCGGGCCGTACCGCCCTCACCACCGGCACCAAGACGTGGCGCCACTTCGCCGACGTCCTCGATGCCCTGCTCGCCACGGCCAAGGAGGCGGCGTGAGCACCACCACGGAGTCCGAGACCAGAGCCGAGGCCTACCTGGCCGAGGTGCGCAGCCACCTCGCGGGCCTCAGCGAGGACGAGCGCGACGACCTGCTCGACGACCTCACCGCCCACGTCCACCAGGTGGCCGCCGACGACGAGCGGTCGCTGGAGGACGCCCTCGGCTCGCCCGAGGCCTTCGCCGCCGAGCTGATGGCGTCGGCGGGCCTCACCGCCGAGATGCCGGCGTCGCCGCGACCGGGCCTGACCGCACGCGCCCGCGGGCGGATGGACGCCGCGGTCGAGGCCATCCGCCGCCAGCCCGCGGGCCGCGCCGTGCTGGACTTCCTGCCCGAGCTGCGCCCGGCGTGGTGGGTGGTTCGGGGCTGGCTGCTCGTCTACCTGCTCACGGTCCCGGACAACGGCGACGACCTCTCGTCGTTCCCGTTCCCGGAGGTTCTCGGCTCGTGGGTCCTCGGGGGCATGGTGACTGCCGCGGCCGCGGTCCTGTCGGTGCGTCTCGGAAGGAGACGGACTCGCACCCGCTGGATCTGGCTGCTCAACGCGGCGGCGATCGTGGCGGCGGTGTGGCTGGCCAACGATCTTGACGCCGGCGATGCCACCTACATCGACAACAGCGGCAATGTTTTCGTCGACGACCAGGGGTACTACCCGGGCCCCGGGCTCCAGCACGCCGACGGCTCGTCCATCACGAACATCTACGCCTACGACGCCAACGGCCAGCCCCTCGACCAGGTGCGGCTGTACGACCAGGACGGCCGGCCCATCGAGGTCTTCCCGGGCTACGACGCCAACGGCCAGCTCCTGATCACCGAGCCGGTGATCGGCGCCGACGGGATGGACGTCGTCAATGCGTACCCGCTGCACCAGTCGACAACGCCGCGGTTCCCGGGCGACCCGGCCGGGAACATCGCCGTGCCGCCGCCTGTCGTCGGTGTGGCGCCGCTGCCGGCCGCCACCACGACCACGACGGTCCCGGGGTCCGTGCCCTAGCGCACGCGGGGGTAGCGTCGGGCCGCTATGGCCGCCGTGGAGGTCGAGTCGCTCACCATCACCTATGGCGACGTCCGGGCCGTGGACGACCTGTCGTTCGGCGCCGAGGCGGGCGAGGTCACCGTCGTGCTCGGCCCCAACGGGGCCGGCAAGACCTCGACCATCGAGGCGCTGGAGGGCCTGCGCCGCCCGGCGTCGGGCCGGCTGTCGGTCGTGGGGCTCGATCCGCAGGCCGACCACCGGGCGCTCACGGAGCGGATCGGCGTGATGCTGCAGGAGGGCGGCATCCATCCGGCCCTCCGCCCGCCCGAGGTGATGCGCCACGCCGCCGCCCTCTACAGGCAGTCGCTGGCCCCCGGGCCGTTGCTCGACCGGCTGGGCCTGGCGGGACTGGACCGGCGCACGTACCGCCAGCTGTCCGGAGGCGAGCAGCGGCGCCTGGCCCTGGCGGTGGCGCTGGTGGGCCGGCCCCAGGTGGCATTCCTGGACGAGCCCACCGCGGGCGTCGACCCTGCAGGCCGCCAGGTCATCCGCCAGGTCATCGCCGAGCTGCGCAACGACGGCGTCACGGTCCTGCTCACGACCCACGACCTGGACGAGGCCGAGCGGGTGGCCGACCGGGTGGTCATCGTCGACCACGGGAAGCTGGTGGCGGACGGGACCATCGCCGAGCTCGTCGCCGGCCAGGGCGCGGGCGACCGGGTGCGCTTCGGCGGCCCCGCCAGGATCGACACCCAGGGCCTGTCCGAGCACCTGGGAGGGATCCCGGTCACCGAGACCGCCCCCGGCGACTACGAGGTCGACGCGCCCCCGACCCCGGCCAACGTGGCCGCCGTCACCGCCTGGCTCGCCGAGCACGACCTCCCGCTGGCCGACCTCCGGGCCGGCCGCCAGCGGTTGGAGGACGTGTTCCTGCGCCTCACGTCCGAGCGATCGGCCGCCGGGGAGGGATCGTGAAGGCGCCCGCCGCCCGACCGCAGACCGAGCAGACGATCTCGCTCACGCCCATGGAGCGATCGGCCGCCGGCGGAGTGGACGTCAAGGTGCCCACCGCCTGGCCGCGGACGGAGCGCACGATGTCGGTCGCGACCTCGGAGCGATCGGCCGCCGGGGAGGGGTCGTGAAGGCGCTCGCCGCGCAGCTGCGGTTGGAGCTGACGTTGACGTTGCGCAACGGCGAGTCGCTGTTGCTCACGTTGGGGATCCCGGTGGCGATCCTGGTGTTCTTCAGCCTCGTGGACGTGTTGCCCATCAACGGCGACGCCGTCGACTTCCTCGCTCCCGGGGTGCTGGCGCTGGCCGTGTTGGCGACGGCGTTCGCCAACCTGGCCATCGCCACCGCCTTCGACCGTTCCTACGGGGTGCTCAAGCGGCTCGGGGCCACGCCGCTGGGCCGGCCCCGGCTGGTGGCGGCCAAGGCGCTGGCCGTGCTGGTCGTGATCGCCCTGCAGACGCTGGTGCTCGCGGTGGCCGCCCTGGTGCTGGGCTGGCGGCCGGACGTGGAGCCCGTGCCGCTGATCCTGGGGCTGGTGCTGTCGGTGGCCGCCTTCACGGGACTGGCGCTGGTGGTGGCCGGGAGGATGCGGGCGCTGGTGGCGCTGGCCGTGGCCAACGCCGTGTTCGTGGTGCTGCTGCTGCTGTCCGGGATGGTGTTCCCGCTGGACAAGCTGCCGGCGGGGGTGCGGTCCGCCGCCCGGGCGCTGCCCTCGACCGCGCTGGCCGAGACCACCCGGGGGGCGCTCAGCGCGGACGCCCCGGTCCCCGGCCGGGTGTGGCCGGTGCTCGTCGTGTGGGCGCTGGCCTCGATCGCCCTGGCGGTGGCGCTGTTCCGCTGGGAACCCGACGACTAGGAGGAACCACGGTGGCAGGTTGGGCCGCGTCAGACATCCCCGACCAGAGCGGGCGCATCGCGCTCGTCACCGGCGCCAACAGCGGGCTGGGCGTGCGCTCGGCCGAGGCGCTGGCGGCGCACGGCGCGCTGGTCCTGCTCGGCTGCCGCAACCCGGAACGGGCCGAGGTGGCCCGGGCCGGTGTGGCCGCGGTCGCCACCGGCCCCGAGCCGCGCGTCGTCCCGATGGACCTGGCCGACCTGGCCTCGGTGCGGACCGCGGCCGAGCGCCTGGCGGCCGACGTCGAGCGGATCGACCTGCTGCTCAACAACGCGGGGGTGATGGCCCCGCCGCTCGGCCGCACGGCGGACGGGTTCGAGATGCAGTTCGGCACCAACCACCTGGGCCACTTCGCGCTGACGGGACTGCTGCTGCCGACCCTGCTGGCCGCGCCCGAGCCCCGGGTGGTGACGACGGCGTCCAACGCCCACCGCCAGGGCAAGATCCGCTGGGACGACCCCAACTGGGAGACCGGGAGCTACTCCCGCTGGGGCGGCTACGCCCAGTCGAAGCTGGCCAACCTGCTGTTCGCCGCGGAGCTGGGACGCCGGGCCACGGCGGCGGGAACCGACCTCATCTCGGCAGCGGCCCACCCGGGCTATGCCGCCACCGACCTGGGCTCGAGCACGACATCGGGGATCGGCAACCCGATCGTCGCCGGCCTCGCGCGCGCGGCCCTGGCGATCGGCAACCACACGCTCGCCCAGTCCGACGCCGCCGGGGCCCTTCCGCTGCTGTACGCGGCCACAGCCCCGGGCGTGGCCTCGGGCGACTACTACGGGCCGCGCCTGCTGGGGATGCGCGGCGCGCCCGTTCGGGCCGGCATGTCCTCGGCGGCGACCGACCTCGGCTCCGCGCAGCTGCTGTGGGACCTCTCGGAAAGGCTCACCGGCGTGACCTACTCCTGGCCGTAGAGGCGGGGACTAGACCGGGCCGTGCGCCACCTTGTGCCCGTTGCCGTTGCCGTTGGCTGCTCCGACCTTGGGCCGGACCTCGTCGTCCCAGGTCAGCTCGTGGGCCGGACCGGCCTGGTCGGCGGCCTTGTCCGTGTCGCTGAACTTGGCCGCCCACTGGAAGAACCGCAGCGTGATGATGATCCACAGGTAGCTGCCGCCGGCCAGCTTCATGATGGCGCCTGCGGCCTGCTGGTCGGACGTGACGTTGATCCCCCACATCCGGGCCGGGACGTTGTAGGCGGAGTACACGACCCCGTCGGCGAATGTCAGCCACCCGGCCGGAACCGTGGGGATGATCGAGGTCACGAACAGGTACAGCATCTGCGCCGGGTAGGAGATGCGCAGCTCGGGCAGCGGCCCGCACACCGGCATCCACAGCAGGAACGCCGTCGACACCAGCCCGGTGTGGACCAAGTAGTGGACCACCGCGTTCTGCACGGACATGTTCACCACGCCCGGCGCGTGGGTGAACAGCAGGAAGCCGTTGAACAGCAGCGCGGCGGGTACCGGCCGAGCGAGGAAGTAGAACGCCCGCTTGGCCTTGCCCCGCCCGAGCACGAGGCGCGCCAGCCACTCGGGCGTGGCCAGCAGCAGCACCGGCGGCACGATGTAGGTCAGCAGCATGTGCTGGATCATGTGGGCCGAGAACAGGTACTCCTCGGCGATGTCGTGCAGCGGCCAGTCTGACGCCACCCACAGCAGCACGATGCCGAGGCTCAGCCACGCCAGCTGCTGGCCGGTCGCCACCGGCTGGCCCTTGGGCACCACCTTGGGGCCGACCACGCGCAACGCGTAGACCGACAGTGCGATGACACCCCCCACCAGCACCCAGACCTCCGGGTGCGGCTGCCACCGCCAGAAGTCGGTTCCGGCGGCGAACACCATGGCTACATCACGTCCCGTAGCTCGACGACCAGAACTCCATGGCCGTGAGCATGATCAGGTACACCACGATCGCCAGCGTCAGGCCGAACACGAAGATCCGGCGGAACAGCGGGTTGTCGTAGCGCAGGTGCATGAACCATCCGCAAACGGTCCCGAACTTGATGATCATCAGCGGGATAAGCCAGATGAGGAGAATCGTGGTGCTGAGGTTCTTGAAGTAGTACGTGGCCACCTCGATCGCGGTGAGCACGCCCAGGAAGATCGCCACGATGAAGTAGTCGCGATCGCTGGGGTGCTCGTGCTGATGCGACTCGTGGTGGGGCTCGACGGGAGTGCCCTTGTGCTCCGCTCCGGTGTCGACGCTCATCGTTCGCTCCCCCGGCTCACGGGATCAGGTAGACGATCGTGAAGATCAGGATCCACACGATGTCGACGAAGTGCCAGTACAGGCCGAAGATCTCGACCGTCTCGGCCCGTTCCACACCCAGCTTGCCCCGCACGGACATCACGAACAGCGACAGCAGGAACACGATGCCGATGCTGACGTGGGCGCCGTGGAAGCCGGTCAGCGTGTAGAAGGCCGAGCCGAAGATGTTGGTGGTGTAGCCGAGCCCCTCCCGCACGAAGGTCGTGAACTCGTACACCTGGCCGGCGATGAACACCGCGCCCAGCAGCGAGGTCGTCATCAGGAAGGTCCGGCAGCGCCGCTCGTCGCCACGGTGGATGGCCCCGACCGCCAGCGCCATCGTCAGCGAGCTGAACAGCAGCACGAAGCTCGACACCGACGTGAACGGGACGTCGAACACGTCCTTCGGGCCGGGCCCGACCACGAAGCGGTGGCGCAGCAGCAGGTAGGTGGAGATCAGGGCGCCGAACAGCAGGCAGTCCGACCCCAGGAACACCCACATGGCCAGCTTCTCGTTGGACAGGCCGGTGCTCGTGGCGTGGCTGACCACGCCCTTGGGGTGGAGCACGGGGTCCGGCTCGACCGTGGGGTCGTCGATCACGGTGTCAGTCATCGGATGCGGCCTCCTCGCCCGTCGCCCCCGTGCCTGCGCCCACGGACACCGGCTCGCCGTCGTGCCCGTCCCCGTCCCCGTCCCCGGCCCCGTCGCCGTCACCATCGGTGGGACCGTCGCCGTGACCGTCATGGCCGGCATGCGCGTGGTGGGCCTCGGGATCGTCCGCGGGCTCGTAGCCCCAGGCGAACGCGGCCAGCACCACGACCACCGCGCCCACCGCGGCGAAGGCCAGGTTGAAGATCAGCCCGTAGCCGATCAGCGGCAGGCCTGCAGCTACGACCAGCGGCCAGTAGGACGGCGAGGGCAGGTGCACGTCGGTGGCGTCGCCCTTCTGGGCCGCCTCGTCCCCGGCGGCGATGCGCACCACCTTGCCGGTGGCGTCCTCGCCGTACTTGCGGTGCCAGAACTCGTCGAGGTGCGACACGGTGGGGACCTCGTCGAAGTTGTGGGCGGGCACCGGCGAGGGGACCATCCACTCCAGGCTGCGGGCGTCCCACGGGTCGGGGCCGACCTCGACCGGGTTTCGCTTGTGGGCACGCCAGCTCAGCAGCAGGTTGGCGGCGAAGATCGTCATCGAGGTGGCGATGACGAACGCGCCGATCGTGGCCACCATGTTCCAGAACTCGAACCCGTAGCCGGCCACATAGGTGTGCATGCGCCGGGGCATGCCCTGCAGGCCGAGGATGTGCATCGGCCCGAACGTCAGGTTGAAGCCGATGAGCAGCGTCCAGAAGTGCCATTTGCCGAGCTTCTCGGACAAGAGGAAGCCGAAGACCTTCGGCCACCAGAAGTAGAGCCCGCCGATGAAGCCGAACAGCGCGCCGCCGAAGATCACGTAGTGGAAGTGGGCGACGATGTAATAGGTGTCGGTCTGTTGGGTGTCGGATGGCGCCACCGCGTGGGTGACGCCCGACAGGCCGCCGATGGTGAACATCGTGACCAGGCCGATGGCGAACAGCATCGGCGTGTCGAAGGTCAGCTTCCCGCCCCACATCGTGGCCAGCCAGTTGAGGATCTTCACGCCGGTGGGCACGGCGATGAACATCGTCGACATGGCGAAGGCGGCCACCGACATCGGCCCCAGGCCGGAGGCGAACATGTGGTGGGCCCACACGCCCCAGCCCATGAAGCCGATGGCGATGCCGGAGAACACCATGAACGGGTAGCCGAAGATCGGCTTGCGCGAGAACACCGGGATGATCTCGGACACCACGCCGAAGGCCGGCAGGATGAGGATGTAGACCTCGGGGTGGCCGAATATCCAGAACAGGTGCTCCCACAGCAGCGGATCGGCGCCTTGGGACACGTTGAAGAAGTTGGCGCCGAACAGCCGGGCGAAGGTCAGCAGGAACAGCGCCACCGAGATGACCGGCAGGGCGAAGACCAGCAGCAGCTGGGTCACGAAGCCCATCCAGGTGAACACCGGCATCTTCATGAGCGTCATGCCCGGCGCCCGCATGTTGAGGACGGTGACGACCAGGTTGATGGCGCCGACCAGCGACGCGATGCCGGTCATCTGCAGGCCGATGGCGTAGAAGTCCATGCCGTGGCTGGGCGAGAACACGACGCCGGTGTTGGGGGCGTAGGCGAACCAGCCGCCGTCGGCGCCGCCGCCCAGGAACCACGACGTGTTCAACAGCAGGCCGCCGGCCATGAAGCACCAGAAGCTGAACGCGTTGAGGCGGGGGAAGGCGACGTCGCGGGCACCCACCTGCAGCGGCATCAGGTAGTTCATGAACGCTGCGCCCAGCGGGATGACGACCAGGAAGATCATCGTCACGCCGTGCATGGTGAAGAGCTGGTTGTAGAGGTCGGCGGAGTAGAGCTTGCCCTGCGGCGTGGCCAGCTGGAGCCGGATGAGAAGGGCCTCGAACCCGCCGATCGCGAAGAAGAACATCGCCGCGGCGCCGTACATGATGCCGATGCGCTTGTGGTCGACCGTGGTGAGCCAGCTCTTCCAGCCCGAGGTCGCCTGCGGGCGCGTGAAGCCGCCCAACGGCCGGTGGGTCGTCGGTTGCCCCGTGGTCAGCTCGAGGGGCGCAGCCGGTGATTCGACGATCGCCATGACGGGGAAACTCCTAGTCCATCGTCTCGAGGAAGTCGACGAGCTGGTCGATCTGGTCCTCGGTCAGGTTGAGGTCGGGCATGCCCCGGATCTTGTCGCCGCCCGGGTCAGGCAGGGCCGGGGCGTACATCGGCTTCTCGGCGGGCGGG
>JBKPRS010000166.1:0-5539 GCA_046734695.1 Actinomycetota bacterium
GCTCACAGTGCTCACCGACCGCTGCATCGACGTACTCGATGTCGCGGCCGCCGGCATCATGCTGGCCTCACCAGCCGGCGACCTGCGGGTGATGGCCTCCTCCAGCGAGGAGATGCGGCTGCTGGAGCTGTTCGAGCTCCAATCCCAGGAAGGCCCCTGCCTGGACTGCTACAACAGCGGCCGGCCCGTCGTGAACGTCGACCTCGCCGGCGACGACCTCCGCTGGCCGCAGTTCGCCCAGCGGGCCACGGCCGCCGGCTTCGGTTCCGTCCACGCCCTGCCCATGCGCCTGCGAGGCTCGGTCCTGGGCGCCCTCAACATGTTCCACGTCCACGCTGGGCAGATGCGCCCCGGGGACGTCGCCGCCGCCCAGGCCCTGGCCGACGTCGCCACCATCGCCATCCTCCAGCAACGGGCCGCGGCCGAGGCCAAGCTGCTCAACGAACAGCTCAGCGAAGCGCTCAACACCCGCATCGTGATCGAGCAGGCCAAGGGCATGATCGCCCAACGGCAGGACGTCGACATGGAGACCGCCTTCACCGCACTCCGCGACCACGCCCGCACCCACAACCTCCGCCTCACCGACGTCGCCCGCGACGTCATCGACGGACGCCAAGACCTGGCCACTCCCGATCACCCCTGAACCGGCGCAGTCCACCGGCCCGGTTCCACCAGCTCGGCCTCGGCCACGGATGGCTGGCGGTGGGCGCGCGGCACACAGTCGACGTGTAGGGAAGGCGAGCCCACGCACACGACGGTGAACGCGGACGAATAGTCTCCGCGGACATGTCAGGGCGACGCGAGGGCCGGATCCGGGCGATCGCCGAGCGGTTGCGAGGCATCGAGGCGGTGACCGATGCCGGACTGGCCCAGCTGTCCGTGGAGGAGCTCCTCGTGGAGTTGCTGGATCGCGTCCGCGAGATCCTGGCGGTGGACACCGCGGTCGTCCTCCTCTTCGACCGCGCCAGCGGGCAGCTCGTGGCCACCGCGGCCCGGGGGATCGAGGAGGAGGTGTACCAGGATGTGCGGGTGCCGTTGGGCCGGGGCTTCGCGGGGCGCGTTGCTCAGACCCGGCAGGCACTGGCGATCGAGGACATCGACGACGCGGATGTGGTCAACCCGCTGCTGGCCGCCAGGGGCATCCGTTCCCTTCTGGGCGTGCCCATGCTCGCCGGCGGCCAGCTGCTCGGGGTGCTGCATGTGGGCACGGTGTCCCAACACCGATTCGACGACGAGGACGTCGAGCTGCTCCAGATGGTGGCCGATCGGGTCGCGCTCGCCACCCAGGCATCGCTGTCCGAGACCGACCGAAGAGCGTCGCTCGTGATGCAGCGGAGCCTGTTGCCCGACAGGCTCCCCGACGTGGCCGGGTTGGAGACGGCCGTCCGCTACATCCCCGGGGCCGGGACCGTGGGCGGCGACTGGTACGACATGTTCGTCCTGCCGTCCGGGAGGGTGTTCGTCACCGTCGGTGACGTGGTCGGCAAGGGCCTGCGGGCGGCGGTCGTCATGGGTCGCCTACGCAGCTCGCTGCGCGCCTACGGGTTCTCCGACGAACTCGACCCCGGTGCCGTGCTCGACCAGGTCGATCGCCAGCTGCAGCACTTCGAGCCGGGGGAGATGGCCACGGCCGTCGTCGCCCGTATCGACGTCGCCGCAGGCCACATCCAGCTCGCGCTGGCAGGGCACCCGGCACCGATCGTGGCGACTGACGACGGACCAGGCCGCTACCTGGATCTGGCCGTCGGGCCGCCGCTAGGCATCGCCCCGTCAAGGCCGCGTCGGACGACGACGGTGGAGCTGCCCCCGGGTGCCGTGATCTGCTTCTACACCGACGGGTTGATCGAGCGGCGTGACGTCGGGCTCGACGATCGCATCAACCAGCTATGCCATGCCGTCACGACCGACCCGGTCGAGCAGGTCTGCATCCGGGTCATGGCCCGCTTGATCGGCGGCGAGCGGGCGCAAGACGACGTGGCGCTGCTCGCCCTGCGCCGGACCACGCCCTAGTCACCCGGCAGCCGGCGCTCCATCCACACCAGCGTGCGGCCCGGCACACGCTGCGCCCCCCACGAGTCCGACAGCCCGTCGACCAGCCGGAGGCCCCACCCACCGCCACCCGTGATCGCCGGCTCTGTGCACCGAATCGGCTCGGGCCCGAAGCCCTCGTCCCCCACCGCCAACCGCACCCTGTCGCCGCGCAGCCCGACCGTCACGTCGACATCCCCTGCGCCGTGCGACAGGGCGTTGGTCACCAGCTCACTCACGGCCAGCACGAAGTCGGGTGCCTGGTCGGCCAGACCCCACCCTCCCAGCGTGGCCCGCACGAACTGGCGGGCCGGGGCCAGGTCGGCCGTCTCCGAGACGTGGCGCATGGTCAGCGACGCGTCGTCGGGACGCCTTCCTGGCTCCTCAGGACGTCCGGTCACCGATACCCCGATCATGGCCGACCCACCGGGTGCCGGCGGCCGGCGGAGACCCGAGACTCGGGTCTCCTTTTGCGTCGCGTCTACCTCATACGGTCAGCCGCCATACTCCCCCACCCCGCTTACGGGCAACGCGTGGGCCACAAGCGCTGGCCGATGCCGGCGACCCAGGGTCCCAGGCTCACAGCCAGGAGCGAAGGTCGAAGCCCCGGTCAAGGGCGGTCGGGCATCTCGATGCTGCTGGCTTCGATCGAGATGTGGCCGCCGCCCTGCAGCTCGATGTTCAGCTTCTCATGACCCACGTCGACTCGGCTGATCGGCTGGCTCGGAGCCCCGGGGACGGCCCAGACGACTGACAGCCGGCGGAGCCCCGACGCTCTGATCGCCACCTCGCCGGCGTCCCCGCCTACGACGATGGACAAGACCCCAGCGACCCAGTCGATCGTCAGTCGCAAGATGGTTAAGCCATGAAAGTCCACCAGCGGAGGGTACTAGCGAGCCCAGCACGCCTGATGCCGCAGCCGACCTGGAACGAAATCGCCCCCACCCCCCTCTCGGAGCGGTCGGTCGGCATCCTCGAGCTGGTGGGCAGCCGCTGGGTGCGCGCCCACCGCCTTCGACGCCGCGCTGGAATGTGGCAGCGGCACGGGCAAGGATCGGGCGGCGGCTCGGTGTCCGCGGGCCCGCTGCAGTCGACGCGCCGGTCGCTGGCCTCCCTCGTCGACGAGCTCGAGACAACAGAGGTGGAGATGACTCATGACTGATCCTTCTGGGCGGCCAGCCGGCGACGACGCTGCCCAACCACTGCCGGGCGGCGAGCGCAACGAACCAGTTGAGAACGACGCATCAGGCTCACGGACAGCAGTCCCGACCGCTGAGGGCTCGCGCCCGGAACGAGCTCAGGGAATGATCCCGGGCCGAGAACGGCGTCGAACCAAGCTCGAGCGGGGCTCCATGCGGGTGCTCGCCACCGGCGGCATCATCGGTCTTGCCACCATCCTCGGCGCCGTGCTGGTCAGCCAAGACGTCGCCGGCTGGATCGTAGGGCTCGCCGTCGGACTCACGTCAGTGATCCTCGCTGCCGTCTTGTGGTCATCACGACAGCTGTAGTCCACGCGTACTCGCCCGTCGCACCGCCCGCCGACGCACACAATCTGCGAAACGCCGGCCGCGGCCCCAGCGCCGCCGACGCCGCATGCGCCCGACCCGGCAGCTCGACGGAGTCAGCCATGCTGGGTCCCGACCTGATCGTGTGTGTTGCGGTGCGAGTTCACGCCGACCAGGAGGGCGAGCATCTCGCCGATGGTCCGTTCCTGGGTGATCGGATCGCGCAGCGGTAGGTGCTCCTGTATGCGGTACCGGTTGCGGCGACCGGCCTTGGCTTTGACGACATACCCCGCGTCGACGAGGTCGGTGACGACGGCATGGGCGCTGCGCTCGGTGACGCCGACCATGGCGGCGAGGTCCCGCACCCGCACGCCGGGGTCATGAGCGATGCACAGCAGCACCCGTGCATGGTTGGTGAAGAAGCTCCAACTGCCCATGCGAACACATTACCGTTTTTTCTAGAAACAAATTGCATGTTTCTGAGTTCAGATATATGGTGGTGCGCAGATCCGGGGTTGTGGCCGCGTTCGTGGGCGCACCTCGGCCAAGGAAGGGAGCGACCATGGAACTCCTGGTCCTCGCCATCGTCGTGCTCGTGGCCTTCGGCGTGTACCGCTTCATGCGGGCACGGGCCACCCACTGACATCACGACGCGCAACCCACCCAACCGAGTCGGGGTGGTGACAGCAACCTCGCCGGCGCCGCCGAAACAGGCGTCCGGCCCCACCACAGAAGGCACCATGCCCGCCACTCCCGATGCCGTCCTGGGCGGCTACGACCGCGCTCACGTCGAGCCTGGCCCCGACCAGCCACTGGCGAACGGCCAACCTCCGCCCCAACAGTGCGGGCGCTGTCGCCAGCTGTTCGAGGGTGATCCCACCCTGTATCGACCAGCCCAACCGGGCTGGTGGCTCTGCCCCCCATGTCGAGCCATCCTCCTCGGCCGCTACCCCCGCCCCCACGACGTCGCCCAGCGGCGGAAGGTCGGCGCCACGTCCTGAGATTCCGCCGGCTCCCAGCCACACCCATCGCGCTCAAAGCCGTCCCGAAACCCCCGGCGCTTCGCCGTCGGCGATATTCCGGTTCCTCACCGTCGACGAGCCAGGTGAAGAACTGCTGTATGGGTCGGCATGAAAGCCTGGGAGCATGCCCGACGAGTCGCCCCCCGACGAGCCCAGCGGCGATCCCGACGCCACCGGGTCCACCCCCGCGGCCGCCTCCGGTGACGATCCCGATGCGACCCAGCCGGCGGAGCCCGTTGCGGGCGGGGCGCCGACGGCAGGGCTGGGCGGCGATCCCGAGGCCACACAGGCCTCGCCCGCGGCCACGCCTTGGGGCGAACCCGAGGTGACGCAGCCGTCCCGAGCGCCGGTGTCGCCCGGGCCGGGCGACGAGCCCACGGTGATGATCGGGAGCGCGACGTCGGTGTTCGACACGCCCCCGATCGGGACCGAGGCGGTGGCGCCCCCGGTGGCCGGCGAGGCCCGGCGCCCCACAGGGCCGGCGCCGGATCGGGGGCGGCAGGCGCTGATCGCGGTGTTGGCCCTGCTGATCGTGGGGCTGGTGGCGTTCGGGGCGTGGTTGATGCTCATGGATGACGACGACGGGGACCCGCCGGCGACGACGCCGTCGAGCGAGCTGACCACGACGACCGCGCTGCCCTCGACGACGGCGGGCTCGCGACCGGGGAGTCCGCAGCCGACACAGGCGCCGTCGACGACGCCCAGCACGGTGCCGCCTGCGTCCACCACGGAGCCCTCCACCACGATTCCGACCACGACCACACCGACGACCGCGTCCACGACTACCAGCACCGCCAGCAGCACGGACTCGACGGCACCGCCGGCAGCAGTCGTCTCCCACGCTCACGTCTGAGCGGCCACCTGCGGTGATCAGGTCTCCGACGACGAGTACGGGGCTGCCCAGTAGGAGCTTGGGGACGTCCGCTCGCTTCTGGCGCGCTCGCTGGCGGAGGTAGCGTCGAACGCCTCGGCTGTCTTGGTCCC
>JBKPRS010000167.1:0-5984 GCA_046734695.1 Actinomycetota bacterium
GTCACGCTCAGCGTGCGGGCGCCGTGGGCGGGGATGATCGCCTCCCACCGCAGCGTGCTGCCCACGACCGCCGCACCGGGCGACGCCGTGACGCGGCAACCCACGCGGGCCGTTCCCCGGCCCCGCACCAGCAGCAGCTCGTCCGGTCCCCCGGGCGTGGGCTCGACAGCGTCCACGTCGACCCGGCCGGCGCGCACCGCGGACGCGATGGCCATGTCGGCCTCCACGGCCATCTCGACCTCGACGTAGGTGGGCTCGGCGCCCACATTGCGCACGTCGATGTCCTCCCGCAGCCCGTGGCCGAGGGTGCGGCGCCGCACCACGATGGGACCGCGGTCGCGGGGCGAGGCGCCCGCGGCCCGGGACACGAAGGTGGCCGAGGCGGGGTCGTCGAGCACGTGGTCCACGGGGTCGGGGACCATGCCGTTGACCCGCAGCGTGCAGCGTGACAGCACCCGGCGATCGGCGACGTAGAGTCCTGTCGTGGCGGCGGCGCGCGGAGCGCCGGCATCGCCGCCGATGTCGCCGTCGAGGGCGCTCAGGCAGAAGGCCGCCCCCTCCACGAGTGTCACCAGACTGCCCGGAGGCGCTGCCGGAGCCGCCATCGCCGGGACCTTATCCCCGCCCCGGCGGAATCTGACAGGTATTTCTCCTATCCGCGTAGTGCGAATACACTGGAGCCCATGTCCGCCACTCCCCTGTTCCAGATCGAGGACCTGCACGTCCGGACCACGAGTGCGAACGGCAATGCGGCGGACGCCGGCGAGATCCTCAAGGGCGTCGATCTCACCATCGGGGCGGGCGAGCTCCACGCCCTCATGGGCCCCAACGGCTCGGGCAAGTCGACCCTGGCCAACACCCTGCTGGGCAGCCCCGAGTACGAGGTCACGCAAGGCCGGATCCTGTTCCGGGGTGACGACATCACGGGGTGGGACATCGACGTCCGGGGCAAGGCGGGCGTCTTCCTGGCCTTCCAGTACCCCCAGACCATCCAGGGTGTCTCCGTGATCAACTTCCTGCGCCAGGCCCTGTCCGCCCGCAAGGGCATCGACCTGTCCGTGCTGGAGCTGCGGCTGGCGATCATGGAGTGGATGCAGCGGCTGGACATGGACCCGGCCTTCGCCGACCGCTACCTCAACGAGGGCTTCTCGGGCGGCGAGAAGAAGCGCAACGAGATCCTGCAGATGGCCATCCTCGAGCCCGAGGTGGCCATCCTCGACGAGACCGACTCCGGCCTCGACATCGACGCGCTCAAGGTCGTGGCCCGGGGTGTCGATGAGGTGCGCAGGGACCGGCCGGACCTGGGGGTCCTCGCCATCACGCACTACCAGCGGCTGCTGAACTACCTGCAGCCCGACCGGGTCCACATCCTCATCGACGGCCGCGTCGTCGACAGTGGCGGCCCCGAGTTGGCCGAGCGGCTGGAGCGTGACGGCTACGAATCCTGGCGGGGCGCCGCCGGACCAGAGGTGGCAGAGGTGACAGCGTCGTGACCGAACCGACCGTGACCGATGCGCTCGATGTCGAGCGGGTCAAGAAGGACTTCCCGATCTTCGAGAGGGTGGTGCGGGGCCGCCCGCTCGTCTACCTCGACTCGGCCAACACCTCGCAGAAGCCCCGGGCGGTCCTCGACGCCGTCGACCGCTTCTACGAGCAGTCCAACGCCAACGTCCACCGGGGCACCTACCTCATCGCCGAGGAGGCCACCGCCGCACTGGAGGGCGCCCGGGCCAAGGTGGCCCGGTTCATCGGCGCCCGCTCCGACCGCGAGGTGATCTTCGGCAAGAACGCCACCGAGGCGCTCAACCTGGTGGCCAAGGCCTGGGGTCGCGCCCACCTGAAGGCGGGCGACCCGGTGGTCATCACCGAGCTGGAGCACCACGCCAACATCGTGCCGTGGCACCAGCTGGTGTCCGAGATCGGCATCGAGCTGCGCTGGATCCCCGTGGGGCCCGACGGCCACCTGGACCTGACCGACCTCGACCGGCTGGTGGACGGCGCCCGGGTGGTGTCCTTCGCCGCCATGTCGAACGTGCTGGGCACGATCAACCCGATCGAGCGCCTGGTGCAGGTGGCGCACGACGCCGGCGCCATCGCGGTGGTCGACGCCAGCCAGTACGTGCCCCACCTGCCCACCGACGTGCGGGCCTGGGGCGCCGACTTCGCCGCGTTCACCGGCCACAAGATGCTCGGCCCCACCGGCATCGGCGTGCTGTGGGGCACCGAGGCCATCCTCGACGACACCCCGCCCTTCCTCACCGGCGGCGAGATGATCCTCAACGTGACCAAGGAGGGGTTCATCCCCAACGAGCTGCCGTGGAAGTTCGAGGCCGGCACGCCCCCGATCGCCGAGGCGGTCGGCCTGGGCGCGGCGGTCGACTACCTCAACGGCCTGGGCATGGAGGCGATCCGCACCCACGAGGTGGCGCTGACGGGCTACGCGCTGCGGAGCCTGACCGAGCGCTTCGGCGGCGACCTGGTCATCCACGGGCCGTCCGAGCCCGCCGAGCGCGGCGGCGTGATGTCGTTCACCTACCGCGACCTGCACCCGCACGACCTCACCCAGGTCTTCGACGAGCGGGGCGTGTGCGTGCGGGCGGGCCACCACTGTGCGAAGCCGCTGATGAAGGAGCTCGGCGTCGCCGCCACGGCCCGCGCCAGCCTGTACGTCTACAACGACGAGTCCGACGTCGACGCCCTGGGTGACGCCATCGTGGCGGCAGCGGACTTCTTCGGGTCCTAGCACCCGCCGATAGGATCGAAACCCGCATGCCCGGCCTCGAAGACCTCTACCGAGAGATCATCCTCGACCACTACCGCAACCCGCGGAACCGCGGTGAGCTGAGCTCGCCGCCGGCCACCAGGGTCGAAGGCTTCAACCCGCTCTGCGGCGACGAGATCGTGCTCTACCTCGACGTCGAGGACGACGTCGTGCGCGATATCCGCATCGGCGGCCAGGGCTGCTCGATCAGCCAGTCGTCCGCCTCGATGATGTCCTCGGCGGTGAAGGGCAAGACCCTCGGCGAGATCCGGGCGCTGTCCCGGGCGTTCAAGGGCATGATGTCGATCCACGAGCAGTCGCTCGACGGCGACGGCGTGGACGGCGACGGCGCGGACCCGGCCGGCCCCGGGGGCGAGGACGTCAAGCTCGGCGACCTCGAGGCCCTGCGCGGCGTGGTCAAGTTCCCGGTGCGCATCAAGTGCGCCACGCTCTCGTGGAACACCCTGCTCCAGGGCCTCGACGAGCAGGTCTCCTCCTAGACGCCGCCTCGTCGTTCCCGCTCCCACAGGTAGCCGTGGGCGGGGGGACCGAACGCCCAGGCCCGCAGCCGGACCAGTAGGCCACCACGACGGCGGTGTCGCAGCGCCGCATCGACGACTGCGAGCTGTCGCTGGGCGTCCACCAGCTCGGCGAACGCGTCCTCCCACGTGCTGTCGGTCACCCCCTCCGTGTACGGAGGAAGGGCCGCCGGCGGTTCACATGCGATCGCCGGCCTGGTCGCCCGTCTCGAAGGCATGGGCCTGGGCCCGGCGGAGCTGCTGGTGGCGCTGGTGCAGGAACAGGGCGATGGCGAAGGTCACCAGCCCGACCGGGGTCGCCACCCACAGGTCGCTGCCGCTCAGCGCGGCGGCGGCGAGCCCGGCGGTGACGCCGAAGAGCACGCTGTCGATCACGCCGATCGCCCCGACGATGCTGACCATCATCTGCCAGCGGCCGGGCCGGTAGCCCTCGGTCCGCAGCACGTCGCTCTTGTCGTCAGTGGCGGCGGGCCGGGCCAGGTACGGCGCCAGCTGGGGTGCCGCCTCCAGGTAGAACCGGCGGATCCGGTTGATCCGCACCAGGAAGTTCGTGTCGTCGATCGACGTCTGGAGCACCCGCTCGAAGGTGACCAGGCCGAGGAAGCACAGGACGGGGAACAGCACCAGCCCGAAGGTGTAGAGCGCGGTGCGGGAGGCCTGCCCGGCGAAGGCGAGAGCCACGAGGCCGGCGGACACGGAGCCGAGGAAGATGCTGGCACGCCCGCCGGTCTCGGAGATGGTGGCGGCGCGGGCGGTCTGGAGGTTGTAGTGCTCGGTGGTGAGGATGGTGACGGCGACCTGGGGGTCGTCCCGCAGGACATCGGGCAGTGCGGTCATGCCCGCCACAATGCAGCGGGCCGGGCTCGCGGGCTACCGGTTACTCGCCCAGCGCCTTGTTGACGGCGCCGGCCAGGGCGAAGCACTGGTCGGTGATGCCGCCCTCGCTGTGGCTGGAGATGTCGATCACGACGCGGTTCCAGGAGTTCGACCAGTTGGGATGGTGGTTCAGCTTCTCGGCCTCGATCGCCACCATGGTCATGAAGCCGAACGCCTCCACGAAGTTGCGGAACTCGATCTCCCGGTGCAGGGCCCCGTCGGTGATCCCCCAGCCCGGGATCTCCTCCAGGCGACTCTCGGTCTCGTCGTGCGTGAGTCGTGTCATGCACACATTGTGACCCCCGCGGTGCCGGCATCATCCCGCTAGGGTCGCTGAGCGGGCTCGCGGTCGGAGGGGGACGAGGCATGACGGCTGACGGTGTCGACCTGATCGGAGACCTGGCCGCGTCGCTGGGTGCGGACCGGGTGCTGTCGGGCGACGCCGTGGGCGAGGACTACACGCACGACGAGGCGCTCACCGCCACGCCGGTGAAGCCGGCGGCCGTCGTGCTGCCCGGGACGACCGCGGATGTCGCGGCCGTGCTCCGGGTCGCCGGGCGGCACAGGGTGCCGGTCACGGCGCGGGGGTCGGGGACCGGGTTGTCGGGGGCCTGCATCCCGGTCGAGGGCGGGATCGTCGTGTCGTTCGAGCGCATGGGCGCCATCGTCGAGATCGACCGCGAGAACTTCATCGTGACCGTCGAGCCCGGGGTCCGGCTGGAGCAGCTCGATGCGGAGCTGGCGCCGCTGGGGCTCGTGTACCCGGTGTTCCCGGGCGAGTACAGCGCCAGCCTGGGCGGGAACGTGGGCACCAACGCCGGGGGCATGCGGGCGGTGAAGTACGGCGTGACCCGCCACCACGTGCTCGGCGTGGAGGCGGTGCTGGCCTCGGGCGAGGTGATCCGCTGCGGGGGCAAGGTCGTGAAGTCGTCCACCGGCTACGACCTCACCCAGCTCATCATCGGCTCCGAGGGGACCTTGGCCATCGTCACCCAGGTGCTGCTCAAGGTGTACCCGCGGCCGGCCCACCAGACGACCGTGCTGGCGCCGTTCGCCACCCTGGACCAGGTGACCGCGGCGGTGCCCGCGCTCGTGCGCAGCGGGGTGGGCCCGCTCATCCTCGAGTACATCGACATGCTGACCATGGCGGCCGCCACGCAGTTCGTCGGGCTGGACCTGGGCATCCCCGCCGAGGTGAAGGACGCGGCGATGGCCTACCTGGTGGTGGCGCTGGAGAGCACGCACGCCGACCGGCTGGACGAGGACGCCCACACGGTGTCCGAGATGCTCCACGAGCTCGGCGCCATCGACGTGTACCACCTGCCGCCGGGCGCGGCCGCGGGCCTGATCGACGCTCGGGAGAAGGCCTTCTGGGTGGCCAAGGCCAACGGGGCCGACGACATCATCGACGTCGTGGTGCCCCGGGCCGCGGTGCCCGAGTACATGGCCCGGGTGAGCGAGATCGCCAGCGAGCAGAAGGCGTGGATCGCCGGCTGCGGCCACGCGGGCGATGGCAACGTCCACATGGCCGTGTTCCAGAAGGACCCGGAGGTGCGGGCCCGCATCCTGCACGCGCTGCTGGAGGCGGGCATGGCGCTGGGCGGCGCCATCTCGGGCGAGCACGGACTCGGCACCGAGAAGGCCGGCTACTTCCTGGAGCTGGAGGACCCGGTCAAGATCGACCTCATGCGCCGCATCAAGGCGGCGTTCGACCCGCACGGCATCCTCAACCCCGGCACGATCCTCGACCCCGCGGAGCCCGCACGGACATGACCGACGCGACCGAAGCCAGTGTCCCCGGGGGCCCC
>JBKPRS010000168.1:0-15846 GCA_046734695.1 Actinomycetota bacterium
GGCGCTGCCCGCCGCGCCCGGCGCCACGGCCCTCGTGCCCAGCGCCGGGGCGCCCCAGGGCACCCAGCGCTGCTACACGGTCGCCGCGGCTCCCGCAGGCGGCGGCGACCCCGGCCCGGCCTCCGCGCCCGTCTGCCAGCCCGGTGTGGCGCCCGGCGCCATGGTCCCTGCGCCCTGACGGGCCGGGGGCGGGCTACTCGACGAGGCGCAGGCCCGACGGGCTGATCGACGGCTCCGCCTGGGGCAGCTCGACGACGAACTCGGTGCGGTGGCCCGGGAACACGTGCTCCGACACCAGCAGCGGCTGCTCGTGCATGTCCCGGGTGATGCGCTCGCACACCAGCACCGGCGAGCCCACCGGCACGGCCAGCAGGGCGGCGTCCTCGGGCCCCGCCGCCGCGGCCCCGATCGTCTGGGTCGCGCTGCCGATGGGCACGCCGACCAGCTCGTAGAAGGGCGACGCCTCGACGTCGGCCCGCGACAGGCGGGCCCCGACCTCCTCGGGGCACCACACGGTGACCCGGGCGAAGGGCTGGCCGTCGGCGCGGTTGACCCGCCGCACCTCCAGCACGGAGTCCACCCCCAGCACCTGGCGCACCCGGGGTGGGGCGGCCACGAACCGGAACCCCACGACCCGGCGCTCGGACCCCACGCCCAGCTCGCCCAGCTGGGACTCGATCGTGCCCAGCCGGGCCAGCGACTGGCGCACCCGCTCGGTGGCCACGAACCAGCCGAAGCCCTGGCGGGCGTCGATGAGGCCCTCGTCCCGCAGCAGCTCCAGCGCCTTGCGGACCGTCACGCGGCTCACCTCGTAAGCTGCCGACAGCTCGCTCTCGCTGGGCAGGAGCGCGCCCGCGGCGAGGTCCCCGCTCTCCACCCTCCCCCGCAGCTCATCGGCGATGGCTCGATAGCGGACCTCGCGCACTTGTCATATACTTGTCTGCATACGTCCTCGACGCAAGGGTCAGTCGCACCATGAGCATGTCCTCCGACAAGGTGTCCTCCACCACCCCCATCCAGCTCGTCGACCAGGTGTACGCCCGCCTGCCCGAGCGGGTCGCGCTCGGCCGTGAGCGCCTCGGCCGCCCGCTGACGCTGGCCGAGAAGATCCTGGTCAACCACCTCCGCGACGCGCACGGCCAGGAGCTGGAGCGAGGGCGCAGCTACGCCGACTTCGACCCCGACCGGGTGGCCATGCAGGACGCCACCGCCCAGATGGCGCTGCTCCAGTTCATGACCGCGGGCCTGTCGGAGGCCGCGGTGCCCTCCACGGTGCACTGCGACCACCTCATCCAGGCCAAGGCGGGCGCCGACATCGATCTCCGCCTGGCCGTGGACGTCAACCGCGAGGTGTACGACTTCCTGCGCACGGTGGCGGCCCGCTACGGCATCGGCTTCTGGAAGCCCGGCTCGGGCATCATCCACCAGGTCGTGCTGGAGAACTACGCCTTCCCCGGCGGGATGATGATCGGCACCGACAGCCACACCCCCAACGCCGGCGGCCTGGGCATGGTCGCCATCGGCGTGGGCGGCGCCGACGCCGTGGACGTCATGACCGGCTTCCCGTTCAACGTGCGCTGGCCGAAGCTGATCGGCGTCCACCTGACCGGCGAGCTGTCGGGTTGGACGGCCCCCAAGGACGTGATCCTCAGGGTGGCCGAGATCCTCACCGTCAAGGGCGGGACCGGCGCCATCGTCGAGTACTTCGGCTCAGGCGCCGACGCCCTGTCCACCACGGGCAAGGCCACGATCTGCAACATGGGCGCCGAGATCGGCGCCACGACGTCGCTGTTCAGCTTCGACGACCGGGGCCTCGCCTACCTGCGGGCCACCGGCCGGGAGGCCCTGGCCGACGCGGCCGCCCTGGTCATGGAGGACCTGCGCCCCGACCCCGAGGTCGTGGCCGATCCCGGCGGCTACTTCGACCAGGTCATCGAGATCGACCTGTCCAGCCTCGAGCCGATGATCAACGGGCCCCACTCCCCCGACCGGGCCCACAAGGTCAGCGAGGTCGGCGCCCACGCCCGGGCCGAGGGCTGGCCCACCGAGATCTCCTCGGCGCTGATCGGCTCGTGCACCAACTCGTCCTACGAGGACATCACCCGGGCCGCGTCGATCGCCCGGGTGGCGGCCGCCCACGGCCTGCGGGCCAAGACCGAGCTGCTGATCACGCCGGGCTCCGAGCAGGTGCGCGCCACGATCGAGCGCGACGGCCTGCTGGCCGACCTGGAGGCGGTGGGCGGCACCGTGCTGGCCAACGCCTGCGGCCCCTGCATCGGGCAGTGGAGCCGCCCGGCTGCGGCCAACGGCCAGCCGAACACCATCGTCAACAGCTACAACCGCAACTTCCCGAAGCGCAACGACGGCAGCGCCAACACCCTGTCCTTCGTGACCAGCCCCGACATCGTCGTCGCCCTGGCCCTGGCCGGGTCCCTCGACTTCGACCCGGTCCACGACACCCTGCGGGCGGACGACGGCAGCGAGGTGCGCCTGGAGCCGCCCACCGGCGAGCAGCTCCCGGCCCAGGGCTTCGATCCCGGCGAGTCCGGCTTCCTGGCCCCGCCCGCCGACGGGCCCGCCGTCGAGGTCCAGGTCGCCCCGGACAGCGAGCGCCTGCAGCTGCTCCAGCCCTTCGCCCCTTGGGACGGCCGCGACTTCGAGCGCCTGCCCGTGCTCATGAAGGCCGCGGGCAAATGCACGACCGACCACATCTCGGCCGCGGGCCGCTGGCTCACCTACCGGGGCCACCTGGAGAACATCTCGGGCAACCTGTTCCTGGGGGCGGTCAACGCCTTCCGGGACGTCGAGGCGGGCCACGGCAAGGATCCGCTCGACGGCGAGATCCGCCCCTACCCCGACATCGCCCGCCACCTCCACGAGTCCGGCGTCGCCTGGTGCGCCATCGGCGACGAGAACTACGGCGAGGGCAGCTCCCGCGAGCACGCGGCCATGGAGCCCCGGTTCCGGGGGGCCAAGGTCGTCTTCGCCCGCAGCTTCGCCCGCATCCACGAGGCCAACCTCAAGAAGCAGGGCGTGCTCGCCTTGACGTTCGCCGACCCCGCGGCCTACGACTCCATCGGCGAGGACGACACCATCAGCGTGACCGGGCTCGCCGAGCTGGCACCGGACGCACCGGTGCAGTGCACGATCCACCACCCGGACGGCACGAGCGAGGACTTCGAGGCCACCCACACCATGAACGACGAGCAGATCGAGTGGTTCAGGGCCGGGAGCGCCCTGAACATCATCCGCCGCAAGCACGCAGGCTGAGCGAGCTGGTCGAGCGAACCAGAGCCACAGTGAACGACCCGGCTGGCGACCTGCCGCCCGTGCGGCTGGCAGGCATCGATCACGTGCAGCTGGCCATGCCGCCGGGCGACGAGGCCGAACGCGCCGCGGAGCGCTTCTACTGCGGCGTGCTGGGGCTGGCGCGCGTGCCCAAGCCACCCACCGCCAACCCCGCGGGCTGCTGGTTCGAGGGACCGTCGTTGCGCCTGCACCTGGGCGTGGAGGACGACTTCCGCCCCGCCGCCAAGGCCCATCCGGCCCTGCTGGTCGACGACCTCGACGTCGTGGTCCAGCACATCGTGGCCGCGGGCGGCGAGGTCCGCCCGGCCGACGACCAGCCCGGGATCCGCCGGCTCCACACCGACGACCCGTTCGGCAACCGTATCGAGCTGATCCAGGCGGTCGGGCCCGGCCCCGAGACGTTCGAGGCCATGGCCGATCACTCGATCTTCCCGCTGGCGCTCATCGACAACGCCGGCGGCATCGCCTGGCTGAGTGCCTCGGTCGAGCGCTTCTTCGGCTGGGACCGCGACGCGCTGGTCGGCCACAGCTTCGCCAAGGTGATCTCGCCCCGCTCGCTGGCCGGGGTCATCCAGGCCTTCACGTCCATCGACGACGCCTACGAGATCACCCCCTGGGGCGGCGTCGGCCTCCCGGTGGGGCTGATGCACGCCGACGGCAGCGAGATCCCCTGCGAGATCTCGGTGCTCACGACCAAGCGCACCGGCCTGCCCTGGTACGTCATCAACGTGCGGCGCGCGGGCTACGAGCGTGCGCTCGACCTGGCCCTCGAGGCCATGGCCGGTGGCGCCCGCCTGGGCGACGTGCTCACCCGCCTGGTCGGGGCGTTGGAGCAGATGGTGCCCGGCTCGGCCGTGACCATCGGCGACCGCTGGACCGGCGAGGAGTTCTCGGTCGTCGCCGGCGACGCCCCCAACCTGCTGGCCTCCGACGGCCGCACGCCGTGGGCGCGGGCCATGGCCTCGGGCGAGGACGTGTACGTGAGCGACCTCACGCTGCTCCCCTCGCCGCTGGCCGCGTTGGCCCGGGCCCAGGGCTACGCCGCCTGCTGGGTGCACCCGGTGGACGTGTCGGGCGACGGCGAGCCGGTCGCCGCCATCGTGGTGTGGCGCCCCCGCGCCGGGATGCCCACCCGCTTCACCTGGAACACGGTGCGCCGCGTCGGCCAGCTGCTGCGCCTGACGCTGCAATGGGACCGCAGCCACCGCACCCTCCAGTACGCGGCCACCCACGACCAGCTCACGGGCCTGGCCAACCGCCTGGCGTTCCTCGAACGCCTGACCACGGTGGCCGCCGGGGGCGAGGGCCGGGCTGCGGTCCTGTTCCTCGACCTCGACCACTTCAAGCCGATCAACGAGACGCTGGGCCACCCGGTCGGCGACCGCGTGCTGGCCGTCGTGGCCGACCGCCTGGTGAGCGTCCTGCGCCCCGGCGACCTGGTGGCCCGCATCGGCGGCGACGAGTTCGCGGTGCTGTGCGAGCGGCTGACCGCGGCCGACGACGTGGAGGCCGTGGCCAAGCGCCTCCTGGCCGCCATCCGCGAGCCCATCAACCCCCGCCCGGGCGTGCCCACCGAGGTCCGGGTCGACGCCAGCATCGGCGTCACCGACCTCGACCCCTCGGAGGGCGTGGACGCCACGCTGGCCCGGGTCGACCAGGCCATGCGGGAAGCCAAGATCACCGGCCGCGGCCGCTGGGTGCGCTACCGCACCTAGGTTCCTGAGTCGGTCAGTCCTCGCCCGGGCGGCGGTCGCCGCGCGCGGCGTCCTCGCCGTCGTCGGGGTGGTGGCCCGGTGGGTAGCTGTGGGCCAGCTCCTCGGCGGTCGGCTCGCGCCGCTCCCGGGCCTCGGGGGGCAACAGATCGACGATGGCGGACATGATCCGCCGGGTGTCGGCCTGGGCCGAGCGGAGCTTGAGCTCCACGGGGTCGCCCACCCGGATGCGCACGGTCGGCGGGTGGGTCACGTTCCACAGGCGCGGCAGCCGGTCAGAGCGGGGCCACACCCGCTCGGTGCCCCACAGGCCGATCGGGATCACCGGGACCTTGGCGGTCGCCGCCAGCCGGGCCGCACCCCAGCGCCCGGTGAGCTCGGGCTCGAAGAACGCCCGCCCCCGGGGGATCGTGCCCTGGGGCAGGATGGCGACCAGGTCGCCCCCGGCCAGGACCGCGGCCGCCTCCACGAGCGGGTCGTCCGACCCGGTGGCCCGGTCGACGCGGATGCCGCCGAGGGCCCGGGCCAGGTGGCCGACCACCGGCGCGTCGAACACCTCGCGCTTGCCCAGGAACCGCACCGCCCGGCCTCGCCTCGCGAACGTGGTGCCGAGGGCCAGCGGATCGAAGTAGCTGCGGTGGTTGGCGACCACGATCGCGGGCCCCGCCGCGGGGATGCGGTCGACGCCGTCGATGTCGAAGCGCACCCAGGGCAGCAGCTCGGGCCTCGCCAGGGTCTGGAGCACGCGCTGGGGCTCGATCCCCAGGAACGGCACCTTGGGCACCCCCGCCGGCACGTCGAGATGCATCACCGGCCAGCGGCGCACCGTGGCCAGCGCCAGCATCCGGGGATCGGGGTTGACCACGACCGGGTGGCCCACGGCGCTGAGCAGCGGGTGGTCGTAGTAGGAGTCGCTGTAGGCGTAGCTCTCGTCGAGGGCGACTCCCTCGGCACCGGCCCAGGCCTGCACCGCCTTGAGCTTGCCCCGGCCCCACACGAACTCGCCGTCGATCGTGCCGTCGTAGCAACCGTTGCCGTCGAGTCCGTAGCGGGTCGCCACCACGGCGTCGAAGCCCAGGCGGTCGGCCAGGGGCCGGATCATGTCGTCGGGCGTGGTCGTGGCCAGGACTAGGCGACGCCCGTGGGCGCGGTGGTCCTCGATGATGGCGCGGGCGAAGGGCTGGACGGCCTCGATCAGCCGCTCGGCTGCCTTCCGCCCCGCCTCCTGCACCCGCTCGCGGCGCCAGCCCTTGGCGAAGCGGGCGGCCTGGCGGGTCAGGATCATGGACGGCCGCGTCTCCCCCAGCAGGTCGAACACCCGGTACACCAGGCCCTCGCCCGGCAGGCTGCGCTCGGACATCACGCCGGCCTCCCGCAGCGCCCCGCTGATGACGGGCCCGCTGGCGCCCCGCAGCAGCGTGCGGTCGAGGTCGAAGATGGCGGCCGCCGTCATCGCCAGCAAGTTAGAGGCTGAGCGGACCAGGCGTGAGCCAAAGCCCAAGAGTCCGCGATCTGGTGGCCGGGCCGCAGCTCAACAGCGAGGCCTCCAGGCCACGCGTTGCCAAAACGAGAGGAGCCGACCGTGGGTGGCTCGGTCGGCTCCTACAGGTGCGACACAGACGGAGGGGGGATCTATCTGCGGCACTCTGTTTCACGGAGCGGCTCCGAGGAGGGGGTTCACCGGACGCCGCTCGTTTGTGAGATGAGTTTGCCCCCTTTTTCACAATCCGTCAAACAGTTATTGGCGATGGATGCCATCATCTTCAGTGATGGACCTCCGCCAGCTCACCGCCCTCACCGCCGTAGCCGAGGCCGGCTCGTTCTCCGCCGCCGCCCGCCGCCTGCACACGGTGCAGTCCAACGTGTCCACCCACGTCGCCCGGCTCGAGCGCGACCTCGGGACTCCCCTGGTCGACCGCACGACCGGCCGGCTCACCGAGGAGGGCGAGGTCGTGGTGGACCGCGCCCGGCGCATCCAGCACGAGCTCGACGCCCTGCGGGCCGACATCGACTCGATGCTCCACCAGGTCGCGGGGGACGTGCGCCTCGGCTGCATCGGCAGCGTGAGCCGCTGGCTGGCGCCCCGCCTGCTGGACCTGGTGGCCGAGCGCCACCCCCTGGTCCACCTCGTCATCGTGGACGCCACCACCACCTCCCTGGTCCCCCAGGTGGTGGCCGAGAGCCTGGACCTGGCCGTGCTCAACATCCCGCTGGGCGGCGCCGACCTGTCCACCGAGCCGCTGTTCGACGAGGACCGCATCATCCTCGCCCCCCACGGCCACCCGCTGGCCCAACGGGAACGGCTCACGCTGGCCGAGCTGGCCGAGCACGAGCTGCTGCTGGAGCCCCAGGGCACGCCGTTCCGGGACGAGCTGGACGACGAGGCCGAGCGCGCCGGGGTCACCATGCGCCCGCAGGCCGAGATCGACGGCATCCGGCTGCTCGCCTCGCTGGCCTTCGAGGGCTTCGGCGCCGCGGTCGTGCCCACCACCGCGGCCCGGCCCTGGTTCGACACCGCCTGCCGGCGGGTGCCGGTGGACGGGCTTTCGCCGCGCTCGGTCGGGATCGCCACGCCCCGTCGCGGCCGGCTGTCCGCGCCGGCCCGGGCCGTGCGCACCGCCATCCGCGACCTCGTGGCCGCCACCGACCAGGACGGGGTAAGGGTCACCCTGGGGACTTTGCCGACACGGCAGTAGATTCGCCCCTGGATCAAGGTTCCGAGCGAGGAGCAGTGCGGCCGTGCCCGAGAGCATCACGATCACCGACAACCGCACGGGCGAGTCCGTCGAGGTCCCGATCGTCGACGGGGGCGTCGATGCCGGGGAGTGGCGCAAGCTGCTGCCCAACGTGTGGTTCTACGACGAGGCGTTCATGACGACCGCCGCCACCCGCAGCGCCATCACCGAGATCGACGGGGATGCCGGCATCCTGCGCTACCGCGGCTATCCCATCGAGCAGCTGGCCGAGCACTCCAGCTACCTGGAGGTCGCCTACCTGCTCATCTACGGCGAGCTGCCCACCCAGGCCCAGTTCGACGAGTGGGTCCACGACATCACGTACCACACGTTCATCCACGAGAACGTGCGCAAGCGGTTCCTGGAGGGCTTCCACTACGACGCCCACCCCATGGGGATGCTGGTCTCCGCGGTGGCGGCGCTCTCGACCTTCTACCTCGACGCCAAGGACATCGGCGATCCGGACAACCGCCACAAGCAGATCCTGCGCCTCATCGCCAAGATGCCGACGCTGGCGGCCGCCTGCCACCGCTTCAGCGTGGGCATGCCGTTCGTCTACCCCGACAACTCCCTGGGCTTCACCTCCAACTTCCTGTCGATGCTGTGGAAGGTGGCCGAGCCCCGCTACGACGCCAACCCGGCGCTGGCCCACGCCCTCGACGTGCTGTTCGTGCTGCACGCCGACCACGAGCAGAACTGCGGGACCACCGCCATGCGCACGATCGCCTCGGCCCACGCCGACCCGTACAGCTGTGTGGCCGGCGCCGCCTCCGCGCTCTACGGACCCCGCCACGGCGGGGCCAACGAGGCGGTCATCACGATGCTCCGGCAGATCGGCTCGATCGACAACGTCGAGGAGTACGTCCGCCGCGTGAAGGCGGGCGAGGTGAAGCTCCAGGGCTTCGGCCACCGCGTGTACAAGAACTACGACCCGCGGGCCCAGATCATCAAGAACACCGCCGACGAGGTGTTCGAGATCACCGGTCGCAACCCGCTGCTCGACATCGCCCTCAAGCTCGAGGATGTGGCGCTGTCCGACGAGTACTTCATCTCGCGCAAGCTCTACCCCAACGTCGACTTCTACTCGGGCCTCATCTACCAGGCCATGGACTTCCCCACCGAGATGTTCACCGTGCTGTTCGCCATCCCGCGGGTGTCAGGCTGGCTGGCGCACTGGGTGGAGCTCCTGGACCAGGACCAGAAGATCGCCCGGCCCCGCCAGCTCTACGTCGGCGCCCCGGAGCGGCCCTACGTGCCGATCGAGCAGCGCTGACGAGCTAGACACGCGTGCCATGCACGCGGTGACGATCGTCGACGACCCTGAGGGTCGTCCGGGTAGCTCGTTCGGCAAGCTGGACTGGCGCGAACACCCCGACCCGCTGCCAGGCCCGGGCGAGCTGCTGGTGAGGGTGCGGGCCGCCGGCGTCTGCCGCGGTGACCTCATGCAGCGGGCGGGGATGTACCCGCCCCCGCCCGGCACGACCCCGCCCGACCGCCCCGGCCTGGAGCTGGCGGGCGAGGTGGTGGAGGCGGGCCCGGGCAACCGGCGCTTCGAGCCCGGCGACCGGGTCATGGCCGTGGTCACCGGCGCGGGCCAGTCCGAGCTGGCCGTCGTGCCCGAGATCGTGGCCCTGCCGGTCCCCGACGGCGTGTCCTGGGAGCAGGCCGGCGGGTTCCCCGAGAACTACACCACGGCCCACGACGCCCTGTTCAGCCAGTGCGAGCTGGGCATGGGCGAGCGGGTGTGCATCCACGGCGCCGCGGGCGGCGTCGGCACCGCCGCGGTCGAGCTGGCCGTGGCCGCGGGAGCCTCGGTGGTGGCCACGGTCCGCAACGAGGCCTCGCGGGACGGCGTGGCGGCCCTGGGGGCCACCGTGGTGGCGCCCGAGGGCTTCGGCGAGCACGGTCCGTTCGACGTCGTGCTGGAGCTGGTGGGCGGGATCAACATGGCCGCCAACCTCGACGCCCTGGCCACGTGGGGCCGCATCGCCGTCATCGGCGTCGGCGCCGGCCTGTCCGCCGACATCAGCCTGCTGACCCTCATGGGCAAGCGGGGCCGCATCCACGGCTCCACGCTGCGGCCCCGGCCGCTGGAGGAGAAGGCGCTCGCCGCCCGGCGGGTCGAGCGCCACGTGCTGCCGCTCCTGGCCCGCGGCGCGCTCACCGTGCCCGTCGCCGCCACGTTCCCCATGCCCGACGCGACGGCCGCCTACGACCACTTCGCCGCAGGTGGGAAGCTCGGCAAGATCGTCCTCATCGTTTCGTAATCGACCTTTGGTAAGTTTTCCGCCGCACAACCAATCCTGATCCTTGGCCCGAGGGGACGCGCATGGCCGTAGGGATGCAGGGGGTCTTGCCGACCGCGGGTGTGGGCGGCACGGTCCCTCGACGACAGAGGCGACCCGGGACGCGGCCCGCGGAGGACAACTTCGTCTTCCCCCTGGCCGTGCGCCGGGCCGGATGGCTCCTGCTCGTGCTGACGGTGGTGGCCGTCGCCTGGGCCAGCCGCTCGGTCGAGGGCGAGCACGACCACATCACCGCGTGGGTGCTGACCACCGCGGTGTTCGCCATCCCGGGCCTGTGGCTCACCTGGCTGGCCGGAAGCCGGGTGGCCCCGTCGGACCGTCCCGTGTGGCGGCTCTGGTACCTGGGCTTCTGCTCCTCGGTGGTGGGGACCACCGCCCTGCTGGCGCTGCGGGGCCAGAACTGGGACTGGGCGCGCGCCGTGTGGATGACCGGCGTGGCCGTCAGCATCCTCGCCTACGGCGCCGGCAACGCCGTCATCATGCGGTCGCGGGCCGGGCGGCGGGCCACCGCGCCGGACGTGCTCGACCTGACCACGCTGGTGGTCGCCGTCACCGCCCCCGTGGCCCTGCTGGTGGGCGACGCGGTCGTCTCCGCGGATGACGCATGGTTCGCCATCTCGTGGTCGCTGATCACGATCGCCCTGGTCCACGGGGTCGCCTGCGCCGGCATCCTCGCGGCCCGCATCCGTCGCGAGGACCGGGGCCTGGCCTGGCTGGCCGTGGCCCTGGGCTCCGCCGCGCTGGTCGAGTCCGCCGGCCAGGTGGCCCTGGCGCTCGACGACTTCCGGGCCCCGAGCACGGCTCTGCTCGCGTGGCACGCCCTGGCCTGCGGCCTGGGGTCGATCTTCGTGATCCACGCCGTGCGCCAGCCCTCCCTGGGCCTCGACCGGCTGCCGCCCCAGGCCCAGGTCCGCCGGCGCAACGTCGTGTCGGTGCTCGTGCTGGCGGTCGTGCCCGTCGTGGTCGTCGAGGCGTGGCTGGAGCGCGGCACGGACTGGATCCCCCTGGCGGCGGGGGGGTTGGTGGCCCTCCTGCTCGTGATGTCCACCCTGCGCCACCTGCTCGTGGCCCGGGAGACCGGCCGGCTGTACCTGCTGGTCGAGCAGGCGGCCGACGAGCGCCGCCAGCTGCTGGCCGACGTGATCCATCACGTGGAGGGCGACCGCTACCGGATGGCCGCCCGGCTGCACCAGCAGGCGATGTCGTCCTACAGCGCCATGGCCACCTTCGTCACCGCGCTGGAGCTGTCGGCCCCGGGCCGCCCGGGCGCGGCCCTGTCGATGGTCGCGGCCCGCACCCGGACCGACCTGGCCCAGCAGGTCGACTCGCTGCGCGACGTGCTGGCCGCCATGGCCCCGCCCCAGGGCGACTCCGCCCAGCGGCTCGTGGCCCCGCTCCGGGCCTACGTCGACAACCTGTACGCCGACGGGTGCCGGCCCGAGCTCGAGATCGACGTCGACGCGTCGGTGGCGCCGGACTGGACCACCGAGGTGCTCGCGCTGCGAATCATCCAGGCCGCGCTGGACAACATCCACCAGCACTCCCGCTGCCGCCACATCACGGTCACGCTGACACCACGGGGCCAGACGGTGGTGATCGACGTGGTGGACGACGGCATCGGCTTCGATCCGTCCGAGCCCACCGAGGGCTCGGGCCTCGCCACGATGCGCACGTTCGCCGGGTTCCTCGACGGCTGCGTCGAGGTCCTCGCCGAACCGGAGCGCGGCACCTGGGTGCGCGCGGTGCTGGGCGCACCGGTCCCGCCGGGCCGGCGCCCCGACCTCCGCCTGGTCAGCGAGGAGGGCTAGCGGGTCAGGCGCTCATCTGCGAGGTGGCGTAGCGGCAGGCGACGCGCCAGGCCGTCTCGGCGTCCACCTGGCCGGCCAGGGCCATCTCGATGGCGGACAGCGCGAAGCCGAGGATGCCCCGGCTCGCCACGTCCACCTCTTCGCGGGCCTGGTCGGTGCCGGCGATCAGGGTGGCGATCTCGGCCACCAAGGGCGCGCGAGCAGCCACGGCCGATGCCTCGATCGACTCCTCGCGGGCGGCCCAGACGTCCCGGAACAGGAACCGGTAGGCGTCGGGCCGTTCCTGGAAGAAGGCGAAGAGCGCGGCGAGCAACTGCTCCATGCGCTTGGCCTGCGAGAAGGGAGCCGACGCTGCGTAGCGCAGCCGCTCCTGCAGCTCGCCCAGCAGATCCTCGGTGACGGCCAGGAAGAGCTCGCTCCGGCCCCGCGGGAAGTGCCGGTACACGAGCCCACGGGACACTTCGCCGGCCGCCGCCACGTCGGTCAGCCCGACGTCCGCGTACCCCTCGGCGAGGAACACCGCGCGCGCAGCACCGACGATGTCGGCGCGGCGCGCCGGGCCACTCTTGCGCTGTCCACTCGTATCGCTCACGCTCGCCTCCGCTGCCCGTGTGAACACCAGGGTACCAAACCCGATGACCCCGATACGACCATGTAGCGCCCTAGACGAGGGTTGACAGGTGTCCAGGTCCATCTGACCTTGCTGACTCCTGCTGGCTGCTCTCCCTTCGTAAGTGACATATTGGCGTCTAAAACCGTGAGGTGTTCACAGCTCCTCATCAATTCGGGAGGGGGCGAGGTCGGTGCCGGGTGGGTCCTGCCCAACGCACCCGGCACCGGCCAAGTCAGTCCCCCACGTCCTCCTTGGGCACGACCGTGGCCGCGGCCAGGACCGCCCCGCCGACGGTGAACCACAGGGAGAGGTGGTCGTCGCTCTCCTCCAGCAGCAGCTCGACCTTGGCCCCGGCCGCGATGCCGGGGCCGTACTCGATGACCGCCCGGTGGGGCCCGGCCAGCAGCCGGTGGGCGAAGGCGGTGCCCGGCTCGATCTGCTCCTCGACCGCGGCCCAGTAGGCGGCGTTGTTGACGTGGCCCAGGAGGTCGATGTCGACGGCCCGCAGGCGCCACGGCTCGGCGGCCGCCCCCACCGGCGGGTCGGAGAGCCACAACCGGCTGGAGACACGCCGGCCCCCGGCCGAGGGCCCGTAGATGTCGTGGAACTGCTGGGTGAGCCGGGCCGGGGCGAGGGTGGTCGTGTCCACGTGGATCCACAGGGTGGCCAGCTCGACCCGGCCGCGGTGCTCTCCCACCATCGACAGCCGGCGCTCGGCCCAGCGGCCGCCCAGGCCGCCGCACCACGTGGACAGGTCGAGCCACTCCCGCCAGCGGGGCGGCCGGAACACGTCGACGACGGCCCGCCGCACCACCCACGTGGTGTCGGCATCGTCCATGCCGGCGTCGGTGGTGTCGTCGTTGCCGATGTCCTGGAGGTAGCGGGCGCAGGCGTCCAGCCGCAGGCGCCCGCTGGGGTCGGCGTCGGCCAGGCGGACCCGGCGCCCGGCGCAGAACACCCGCCCCTCGTCCGGGAGCGGAACCATCGGTTCGTCGAGCACGCCGTCGGTTCTAGCGGATGACCGGACGGTGTGGGGCAGACTCGGGTCCCATGGCCGGCACGCTCGACTGGACCCCTGCGCTGGATCGACCCGACCTGCTGGCGGCCCCGGTG
The DNA here is from genome assembly GCA_046734695.1 of Actinomycetota bacterium. Taxonomy (GTDB): domain Bacteria; phylum Actinomycetota; class Acidimicrobiia; order Acidimicrobiales; family VFJN01; genus ZC4RG19. The sequence goes on from JBKPRS010000168.1 coordinate 13,597, forward strand.
GTCGCCGCGCTGGCGGCGATGCCCGACCACGCCGGCTCCGTCCGGGTGGCAGAGATCGATCCTGACCTCGCCGACACCGCCGCGTTCTGCGAGACCTACGGCGTGGCCCTCGACATCTCGGCCAACTGCGTGGTGCTGGCGGCCAAGCGCTCGGGCGAGACGCAGCTGGCGGCGTGCCTCGTGCTGGCCACCACCCGGGCGGACGTCAACGGCCTGGCCCGGCGCACGCTGGAGGCCCGCAAGGCGTCGTTCGCGTCCATGGACGCTGCCGTGGCCGCCACCGGGATGGAGTACGGCGGCATGACGCCCATCGGACTGCCACCGGGCTGGCCCCTGCTGGTGGACGCGGCCGTCGCGGCCGCGGACGAGGCGGTCGTGGGCAGCGGCGTGCGCCGCTCCAAGCTGCTCCTGCCCGGCGCCCTGCTGGCGGCGCTGCCCGGCGCCCGGGTCCTCGACGGCCTCGGTCGCTGAATCGCGCCTCGGCTACCGTCGCCCGCCATGGACTTCGCCCTTCCGTCCGAGCTGGAGGACCTGCGCGCCGAGGCGGTCGAGGTCGGGCTGGCGGCGTCCAAGCGGGCCGAGGTGCCCGAGGACACCTGGATCACCGGCCACGATCGCGAGTTCGCGGCCGAGCTGGGCTCCCGGGGCTGGCTGGGCATGACCTGGCCCGTCGAGCACGGCGGCGGCGGGCGCAGCGCGCTGGAGCGATTCGTCGTGTTCGAGGCCCTCATCGGCACGGGTGCCCCCATCGCCGCGTCCTGGTTCGCCGACCGCCAGATGGGCCCGTCGCTGCTGGCCTTCGGCACCGACGAGCAGCGGGCGCAGTGGCTGCCCGGGATCATCGCCGGGACCTCGATGTGGTGCATAGGCATGAGCGAGCCCGACGCCGGGTCGAACGTGGCCGGCATCCGCACCCGCGCCGAGCGCGACGGCGACGAGTGGGTCGTCAACGGCCAGAAGATCTGGACCTCGGGGGCGGCGTCGGCCGACTGGTGCTACCTGATCTGCCGCACCGATCCCGACGCCCGGCCGCATGAGGGCCTGTCCGAGTTCGTGCTGGACATGCACAGCCCCGGCGTGTCGGTGAAGCCGATCCTGGACATGACGGGCAGCCGCCACTTCTGCGAGGTGTTCTTCGAGGACGTGCGGGTGCCGGCCGCCAACCTGGTGGGCGAGCTCAACGGGTCGTTCCGCCAGGTCATGCGGCAGATGGAGCACGAGCGGGGCGGGATCGACCGGCTGCTGTCCAACCGGCGCCTGTACGAGGACGTGCGGCCCCGGGCCGACACCGGCGACGCCCGGGTGCGCCAGGAGCTCGCCGCCATCGAGTCCGGCTACCGCATCGGCCGGCTGCTGGTGATCCGCGAGACGCTGGGCCAGGCGCCGCCCCAGTTCTCGGCCGCCACCAAGACGTTCTGCACCGAGCTGGAGCAGCGCATCGCGGGGTTCTGCGCCCGGGTCATGGGACCGGAAGCCCTGCTCGCCGAGCCGGGCCTGGCCTACCGGGTGAGCCGGGGCGTCTGCTACGCCCCCGCCTACACGATCATGGGCGGGACCAGCCAGATCTTGCGCAACATCCTGGGCGAGCGCACGCTCGGCCTGCCCCGCGAGCCCCGCTAGCCGCTCACGCGCCGACCCGCCGCACCGGAGGCAGGGGGTTCCGCTCGACCGGGGTGACCTGCACCGCGGCGTCGACGATGGCGACGCCGCCGGGCGCGAGGATCACCGGGTTCAGCTCCAGGCCGGTCAGCTCGGGCACCCCGTCCACCAGGGCGCCCACCCGCAGCAACAGGTCCTCCAGCCGCTCCCGGGGCCCGTCGGGCAGCGGTCCGCCCGGCAGGCCGGCGACGAAGCGCCGCGCCTCGGCGTCGGTGAGGGGCAGGACGTGGGCGCTCGTCGCCCCCATGCCGGTCGCCGCGCCACCCGGCCCGACGGTGACCACCGGGCCGACGAGCGGGTGGCCGGACACCGCCACGGCCACGTCCAGGCCGGGCTCGACCATCGGCTGCACGACCACGGGCCAGGCCGCGTTGCCCAGGGCCGCGCTCATCCGGGCCAGGCGGGCCCGCAGCTCGGCCTCGTCGTGGACGTCGAGCGCCACCCCGCCCGCCTCGGACTTGGCCTGGCGGGCCCGCTGCACCACCTTGGCCGCGACCGGGTAGCCCAGCTGCCGGGCCGCCACGGCCGCACCCTCCACGTCGTCCACGACCGCGGACGGCGCAGCGGGCAGGCCGCCCGCCGCCAGCAGGT
>JBKPRS010000169.1:0-6660 GCA_046734695.1 Actinomycetota bacterium
ACTCGTCGTCGGCCAGCGGCGCGGCGGGCAGGGGGTGGCGGCTCCCCGCCAGCCCGAAGGCGGCGACCGCGGCCAGCGTGGCCTCGGCGGGGGGCGCCAGCGTCACGGGCGCTTGGTGGGGTCGGGGTACGACCGCGTCACCGGAGCCACCGGTACGTCCGGCGCTCCCGGTGCTCCCGGCGCGGCCGGAGCTTCCGGTGCGCCGGGTGGTCCCCCGTTCTCGCCCGCCCGTCCGGCGTCGGCCTGCGCCCGGGCCACCTCACGGCGGGCCCGGCGCGGCGACGCGTAGGAGAAGTAGTCGTAGAACGGCGGCGTGGCCACGCCCACGAGGGCGAGCCCCAGCACCGGTGCGCCGAGCTGGCCGAGCAGATCGGCGCAGCGCTCCGCCTCGCCCGCCGGGGTCTTGCCCACCCGGCAGACGACGACGACGGCGTCGACCATGGTCGCCAGCTCACGGGTGAGCGCGGCGGACAGCACGGGCGCGGTGTCCACGATCACGACGTCGGCCGTGCGGCGGGCCTCGTCGATCAGGCGCTGCTCGGCCTGCAGCCGGCCTCCCGCCCGCCGCAGGGCCAGGCCCGCGCTGACGAGGCTGACCCCGGCCACATCGGTGTCGTGGACGTAGCCGGACAGCGGCGGGTCGTCGTCGGCCGCCAGGAAGTCGCTGACACCCCGGCCCAGCTTGATCCCGAAGTGCCTCGCCACGCTGGAGCGCCACAGGTCACAGCTCAGCACCAGCACCGAGCTGCCGCTCTCCGCGTAGGCCGCGGCCAGGTTGGCAGCCGTGGTGGTCTTGCCCTCGCCCGGTCCGGCCGAGGTGATCATGATGACCGAGCGGCTGGCCCGCTTGGGCAGGTGCGAGGCCTCCTGGTGACCGTTGCCCCGCTCGGCGTGGTCCGGTGGGCGGACCAGCATGATGGCGGTCCGCAGCGTCCGGAACGCCTCGGCCCGCACCGAGTCGGGCTCCTCGACGACCACCAGCTTGCGGCGCCGGGCCGGCAGGTTGAAGGTCGGCACCTCGGCCAGCACCCGTGCCCCGAAGTGCGCCTCGGCCGTGCGCCGCTGGCGGATGCGGGTGTCGGACCGGTCGAGGGCCACCGCCAGGCCGAACCCCAGCAGCAGGGCCACCAGCCCCACCAGCAGCATCCGCTGCTCGCGGCTGCGGGTGCCGGGCAGCGGGTCGCGCTCCACGCCCCGGGTCGCGGCCTGCACGGTGCTGAACGGCGTCGGGGCGGCCGAGGCCGAGCTCTGCTGGCTCTCGATGTCGTTGAGCTGGCGCAGCAGGCCGTCGCGCTCGGACGCGGCCGTGGCGTCGGTCGGGACCGCCGCCAGCTGGGCGTCGAGCGCCGCGATGCGGGCCCGCACCTGGTCCTCACGGGCCTGGAGGGCCGCGGCGGCGGCCTGCTGGTCGGCCACCTCGGCCTCGGTGACATAGCCCTCGACCTCGGAGGCGAACGTGTTGGCGATGACCGCGGCCCGGTCCCGGTCCTTGTCGGTGGCGGTGATGCGCACGACGCCGATGGTGCGGTCCGGCTCGGCCGTGACCTTGTCCTTCAGCTGGGACGGGTCGCCGTCGAAGCCCATGGCGGCGGCCACCCGCTCGGCCACGGCGTCGGTCTTCACGTACTCGGCCACGATGCCCGGGTTGACGTCTGTCTCCGCGTTGCGACCCGCCTCGGTCTCGACCCGCAGGACGTGGGTGGCCTCGAAGGTGCCCCGCGACTTCTCGGGTGAGGTCCAGAACACGACCGCGACGCCGAGCACCACGAGGGCGACGATCAGCTTCCAGTGGCGGCGGGCGATGGCGACGTAGTCGGCAGGGGTCATGGCAACGACACGGTCCTCACGGTCACATGCTCCGGCTCGGATTCGGCGCTGGCAAGGGCCGCGAGCGCGCGGGCCGCGGCGGCATCGTCCCCGCGCTCGGCGATGGCGGTCAGCTGGGCCAGGCCGGCGTCGAGCCCGGCGGCCTCGATGGGCCGGCGTCGCACCCGGGCGATCGAGGGATGGGCCGTGGGCCCGGCCAGCTCGGCCGGGTCGTAGAGGTCCTCGCTCAGCTTCTCGCCGGGGCGGGCGCCCACCACCCGGATGGCGACCTCGCTGCCCACGACGCGACCCGAGAGGCGGACCATGCGCTCCGCGAGGTCGAGGATGTTGACCGGCTCGCCCATGTCGAGCATGAACACCTCTCCCCCCTCGGCCAGCACCGCCGCCTGCAGCACGAGCTGGACCGCCTCGTGCACGCTCATGAAGTACCGCGTCATGCGGGGATCCGTCACCGTGACCGGACCCCCCGCGGCGATCTGCGCTGCGAAGGTGGGGATCACGCTGCCCCGCGAGCCGACCACGTTACCGAACCGGACGGCGCACCACCGCACTCCCGGTGGCGCGCGCAGCACGGTGATCTGCTCGCCCAGCCACTTGGAGCGGCCGAGCGCGTTGTGCGGGCGCACCGCCTTGTCCGAGGAGATGAACACCAGGTGGTCGACGTGGCCCGCCGCCGCGGCCACGAGGTTGGCGGTGCCCAGGACATTGGTGCGGATGGCCTCGACCGGATGGGCCTCCAGGAGGGGGACGTGCTTGTGGGCCGCGGCGTGGAACACGACGTCGGGACGCAGCGTGTCGAAGCGGGCCCGCAGCCCGGCGAGGTCGCGGATGTCGGCCAGGGCCAGCTCGGCCGGCACGTCGGGGCCGAGCCGCTGGGTGACGTCGTGGAGGTGGGTCTCGTCGTGGTCGAGCAGCACCAGCCGGGCGGGGCCGAGCTCGGCCACCTGCGCTGCGATCTCCGATCCGATGGAACCGCCCGCCCCCGTGATGAGGACGCGGCGGCCCGCCACCGCGGCGCGGATCGCCTCGACGTCGGTCACGACCTGCTGGCGGCCGAGGATGTCCTCGATGCGCAGCACGCGGGCGGCTCGCACCGAGGGGCGCCCGCCCAGCAGCTCGCGCACCGGGGGCAGCACCTTGAGCGGCACCCGGGCGGCCTCGGCCGCCTCCATGACCTTCACGGTGAGCTGCTGATCGGCGCTGGGCACGGCCAGCAGCACCTCGTCGACCCGGTAGCGCTCGACGATGGCGGCCAGCTGGGACGTGCCGCCCACGACCGGCACCCCGAGCAGCACCCGCGCCTGCTTGCGAGGGTCGTCGTCAACCACGACGACCGGCGTGAGCCCGGTGCCGGCCGTGCGGCGCATCTCCCGCACGATGGCGGCCCCGGCCGAGCCGGCGCCCACCACCGCGACCCGGGAGGCCGCCCGGTCGATCCGCCGGCGGAAGCTGAACAGCCGCTGCTGGAAGCGCACCAGCCCCACGAACATGGTGGCGACGACCGGGGCGAGCACCGCGACCGAGCGGGGGAGGGGAAAGCCCCGCCACTCGTTGACCAGGAAGATCAGGGCCCCCGCGGTCACCCCGGCGCACACGACCCGCCGGGCCTCGGCCACGCTGGCGTGGCGCCAGATCTGGCCGTAGAGCCCCCAGGCCAGGTTCGACGCGACGTAGGCCGTCACGACGACGGGGAGGAACCGGAACATCCGCTCGGACGACCTGGCCGGGACGTCCCCGTCGAAGCCCAGGGCGTTCACCAGCACGAACGAGCCGGCGACCAGCATCACGTCCACCAGCAGGACCGGAACGTCGACGCGCAGGCGCGACAGCGCGCGAACCCAGAGCTTCCGGCGAGCCACCCGCCCTTTCACCGCTCGAATTCTCAACCCGGCGTGATGTTGAGCGCAAGGGGTAGAGCCGCGTACCCGCCCGGACGATCCGCTCGGCCGTGGTGTTTCAGACCCTCCCGGCGAGCGTCCTCGCCCTCATCGCCGCGGGACTGACCGCCCTGGCCGGGACGGTCGCCCGGGCCCGACCCGACCTGCTCCGCAGCGAGTGAGCGCTCGGCGGCCCTCGGTAGGCTCGGCGCCGATGTCCGACTTCAACGCCAGCATCATCACGGAGTTCCGGGAGAACGCCGGCAAGGTGGGCGGCCCGTTCGAGGGCGCGCCCATGCTGCTGCTCCACACCACGGGCAGGCGCAGCGGGACCGAGCGGGTCAACCCGCTCGTGTACTGGCCCGAGGGCGACGCCATGGTCATCTTCGCCTCCAAGGGCGGCGCCCCCACCAACCCGGACTGGTACCACAACCTGATGGCCCAGCCCGACACGAGGGTCGAGGTCGGCACCGACACGGTCGCCGTGCACGCCCGGGAGACCGAGGGCGACGAGCGTCAGGACCTGTTCGACCGCATCACGGCGGTCATGGCGGGCTTCGCGGATTACCAGGCCAAGACCAGCCGCCGCATCCCGATCATCGTGCTGGAGCGCCGCGACGGCTGAGCCGGCGGTCGTCGAGTCCCGCTGGGTCCTCCACGTCGACCTCGACGAGTTCCTGGCGGCGGTCGAGGTGGCCCGGCACCCCGAGCTGCGGGGCAGGCCGGTGGTGGTGGGCGGGGCCGGCGACCCGACCCAGCGGGCGGTGGTGGCGACGGCGTCGTACGAGGCCCGGCGCTTCGGCGTCCACTCGGGCATGCCGCTGCGGACCGCGGCCCGGCTGTGCCCGGACGCGGTGTTCCTGGCGTCGGACCCGCCGGCCTACGACGCGGTGTCCGAGGTGGTGATGGCCGCGCTGGCGACCCTGCCGGTCGTGGTCGAGGTGCTGGGCTGGGACGAGGCGTTCCTCGGCACGCTGTCGGACGAGCCCGAGGCTCTGGCCGCCCAGGTCCAGCAGGTGGTGCGGGACGCGTCCGGGCTGGCCTGCTCGGTGGGGATCGGGGACAACCGCCTGCGGGCCAAGATCGCCACCGGCTTCGCCAAGCCCGAGGGCATCTACCGCCTCACCAAGCACAACTGGGTCGAGGTCATGGGCGACCGGCCCCCGGATGCACTCTGGGGTGTGGGCTCGAAGACGGCCGCCAAGCTGAAGGACATGGGGATCACCACGGTGGTCGGCCTGGCCCGCGCCGACCCCGAGGCCCTGGCCGCCCGCTTCGGTCCCACGATGGGCCCCTGGTACCGGATGCTGGCCTTCGGCGTCGGCGGCACCGAGGTGACCGCGGCCCCCTACGTCCGCAAGTCCCGCAGCCGCGAGGTCACGTTCCAGCGCAACCTGACCGCCCGTGCCGACCTCGACGCCGAGGTCCGCACCCTCGCCCGCCGGGTGGCCGACGATGTCGTCGAGGAGGGCCGGCCCGCGGTGCGGGTGGCGGTCAAGGTCCGCTTCGCCCCGTTCTTCACCCACACCCGCAGCGTCCCGCTCCCCACCCCGACCGCCGACCCCGCAGCCATCGAGCGCGCCGCCCTCCAGGCCCTCGCCCGCTTCTCCCTCACCCGCCCGGTCCGCCTCCTCGGCGTCCGCGCCGACTTCCCCGCGGACTGATCCGCCTCAACCCCGCCGCGATCTCATCCACGCCCAGGTTCCCCGCGGCCACCGCCACCACCAGGTCGTACACGTCGTCGTTGGAGGCACCTGTCACTCGGACGCCGTTGATCTCCAGAAACACCGCCGTGGCCATCCAGCCGAGCCGCTTGTTGCCGTCGACCAGCGCGTGGTTCTTCACGATCGACTGCAACAGAGCGGCCGCCTTGGTCCACACATCGGGATAGGCGTCCTCACCGAAGACGGTCGTCGCGGGCCGGGCGGCGGCGGAGCCGAGCAGGCCGAGGTCGCGGATGGGCGGGGGGTCGCCCAGCAGGTAGACCGCCAACCGGACGAGGTCGTCGACGTCCAGGTGCTCGACGTCGCCCGTCACTCGCCGAGACGGCGGAGCGCATCGGCGTGGGCGCGCATCACGCGCTCGGCCGCAGCCGACACGCGATCACGGTGCCAGCCGTGCGTCACGTACTCGCGCACAGCTCGCCGCGCCGCCTCCTGCATCGAGATCCCCTCGATCCCGGCGCGTTCACGCAGCGCTGCCTGCTCGTCATCGGTGAGTCGCAGCGTCATGGCCACGTCGCCATGGTATCGCTTTGACACCAACGCAACGCATCGGCTCAGGCGGACACGTCGAGGACGACCTTGGCGACGCCTTCGGCGCGGGAGGCGAAGAGGGCGTAGGCATCAGGGCCGGCTTCCAGGGGAAGCCGGTGGGTGACGATGGCGCCGGGGTCGAGGCGGCCCGAGGTCGTGAGGGGGATGAGGGCCGGGAGCTCGGCTTGGACCGAGCACATGCCGATGGTGAACTCCAGGCACTTCAACTGGGCCATGAGCATGTTGAACGTGTAGGCCGGGCTCTGGTTGATGCCGACGACCGAGACCCGGCCGCAGCGGCCCGCCAGGTCGGTCGCCAGGCCGATGGTGGCGTCGGCGCCTACGGCTTCGATGACCACGTCGGCGCCCCGGCCGCCGGTGAGGGCGAAGACCTCGCTGCGGGGGTCGCCCTCCACCGGGACGGCGCCGAGCGCCTTGGCCCGGGCGCGGCGGGACTCGACCAGGTCCACCGCGAGAACCTGGGCGGCCCCCATGACCAGGGCCGACGCCGCCGCCATCAGGCCCACCGGGCCGAGGCCGACCACGGCCACGGTGTCGCCCGGGGCGATGCGACCGAGGCGGGCGCCGTACCAGCCCGTGGGGGCGTTGTCGGTGAGGACCAGCCCGGCGTCGTCCGACATGCCGTCGGGGATCGCCACCAGGTTCATGTCCGCCGCGGGCACGGCGATGGCCTCGGCCTG
>JBKPRS010000170.1:0-3417 GCA_046734695.1 Actinomycetota bacterium
GCGCTGGGCCGGTCCGGCATCGCCGCGATGCGGTCGAGCCAGTCCCCCAGCGCCGCCAGGTCCCGGGCGGGGGTGGGCACGACGAGGCCCGCGATCCGGCTGGTCGCGTGGGCCAGCTCGCTCGCGGCGCCCTGGGCGTCGGCGTCGAGCGAGTCCAGCATGGCCCGGGCCCGGACCAGGTCGACGTCGAGCCGGCCGGTGGCGGCCTGGGCCTTGGCCCGCCGCCCGCTGGCCGCCTGGGCCAGCGTCTCGACGTGGGTGACGTCCGCCTCGGTGACGGCCAGCGGGTCGCCCACGATCAGCTCCGTGATGGCCGACGCGGCGCGGATGGCCGCGGCGTCGCCCGCCGCGGTGGCGGCCTCGGACGCTGCCTGGACCCGGGTGGCCAGCCCGCCCCAGGCACCGGCGAGGTCGGCGGCCACCCCGCTCGCCTTCTCGACGGCCTGGGTGGCGAGGCTCAGGGCCGTGGCCGCGTCCCTGGGGCCCTCGGCCGTGGCGATGGAAGGCGCGGCCAGCAGCTCGACCGCCCTGGCCGGGTCGGCCTCGACCCGGCCCAGCAGCTCGTCCACCGCCCGGTAGATCTCCCAGGCGCTGGCGATGCCCGCGTCGGCCTGGCCCCAGGTGATGGCGCTGCCGCCGGTCAGACCGCCGCCCCGGGCGACGGTCACGGTGGCGTCGGACTCCAGGTCGACGAGCCGCTCCCCGAGCGCCGCGAGCTCGGTGCGCCGCATCCCCACGGTGGGGTCGGTCACGGGTGCCATGTCACCCTGCGTACTCCACCTGCGGCGGTGCCGGGGTGGTGGGGCTCAGCGGTCCCAGCAGCCACTGGTCGTAGATCTGGGCCCAGCGACCCGAGGACTTCACGTCGGCGAGCACCGCGTTCACGTAGCGGACCCAGTCGTCGTGACCTGCCGGCAGGCCCAGGCCGTAGCGCTCGGTCGTGATCTGAGGGCCGGCGAGGGTCACGGTGGGGTCCTGAGCTGCCATGCCCGCCAGGATGGTGTCATCCGTGCTCACCGCGTCGATCTCGCCCCGCTGGAGCTTCGCGAGGCACTCGGTGTGCGAACCGGCGGCGACCACGTCCAGGTCCTCGGGCTGGTCGTCCAGCACGCCGAGGCTGGTCGAGCCGTTGGCGGCACAGACCCTGGCCCTCTCGCCCGCGTCGACGGCCTTCTGGCTGAGGTCGGCCAACGTCAGGGCCGCGGTTGCGTCCGGCGTGGTGCCGAGGTCCTTGGGAACCAGCATCCGCTGGCCGGCCCGGAAGTACTCCGAGGAGAACTGGATGTCCTGGAGCCGGGTGCAGTTGATGCTGAACGTGCTGGCCACCATGTCGACCCGGCCGTCCTTCAGCGCGGCGACGCGGTCGGTCTGCGGGATGGCCACGAACTCGACCTGGTCGGGGTTGCCGAACAGGGCCCGGCTGATCTCCCGGGCGATGTCGTCGTCGAAGCCCTCGAACACGCCGGTGCCGGGGTTGACCGAGGAGAACAGCAGCGTGGTCGGGCTCACCCCGACCCGCAGCCGCCCGTTGGCCTGGATGGCGGCCATGAAGCTGCCCGCGGGCACGTCAGGGGTGGCGGTGCCCGACGGCTGCAGGCTTCTGTAGGGATCGGCCGGATCGCGGCCACCGCACTGGTCCGGCGAGGTCGCCGGTGCCACGGTGGTCGGGGCGCTGGGGGTCGTCGTGGTGGGTCCGGGCAGATCCGAGGGCACGTCGACCGGCGAGATGACGAGTGGCGCCAGCACCAGGCCTGCCACCACCACGACGGCGGCGGCCCCGCCGAAGATCCAGCCGCGGCTGCGCTGGGGTAGCTCGCTCATCGGCGCACCCTTCGGGCTGCGCACGATGAGCGCTCGGCCCACGGGGCCGAGTAACGCACTGCGTTCCTGATTCGCTCGACAAGCTCGCTCATCGGTAACGCCTCCCGCGGTACAGGATGCCCGCCGCGGCGAGGCCTGCGGCGAGGGCGCCCAGTCCCAGGGGCACGAGCGGCGGGATGCTGGCGGCCTCGGCCCCGTCGATGCGGTCCGCCAGGGCGTCGCCCGCCTGCTCGACGTCGCTGGTCACCGCATCGGCCGCGGCCTGGTAGCCGGTGGCGGAATCGCCGGTGAGCGCGATCGCGGCCGCCCCCTGGTTGTCGCCGGCCATGTCCTTCTGCTCGACGGCGGCGGCCCCGTCCTCGTAGCGCTTGACGGGGCCGGCCAGGTCGGTCCCCTTCACCAGGTCGTCGAGGGTCTCGGTCCCCTGGTGGAACTGGTCGTAGAGCGGAGCACCGCTGCCCCGCGCCGCCACCGCGCTGATCTCGTTCACCCGGGCCTGGGCCAGGGCGTAGGAGATGTCGTTGGTGTCGAAGTAGGTGTCGACCTCGTTCGTGGCGGCCGAGCGGAGCTGGGTGAACTGGCGGGCGATGCCGAAGGCCATGACCGCGGTCGACACCAGGGCGAACACGGCTGCGGCGACCAGGGCGGGGTGCAGCATCCGGCGGGTCCGGCCCGCGATGACCGCCGACGCCCCGATCACGGCCAGCGCCGCCAGCATCAGCAGCACGATGGCCAGCACGCCGAACGGCCCCGACACGCTCTTGGCCGCGTTCGCCACCCGCTGCTCGCCCTCGCGGCGCAGGTGGTTCGCCGTGGGCACCAGCTCGTTGGAGGCCAGCTGGTGGGCCAGGCCCATGTAGGAGGCGCCGACCGGGAAGCCCTGGAGGGAGTTGGCCCGGGCCGACTCCACCAGCCCGGAGTACTCGGTCAGCCCGGCGGACAGCGCCCGGAGGTCCCTGGCGTCGTCGGAGGTCCCGGCCAGGGCGGCGTCGGCCAGCGCCTTGGAGGCGTCTTCGAGGTGGGTGGCGTAGGTCTCCTCGCTCCCGGCTGCGTTCTGGTCCGCCGGCGGGATCGCGATCCCGCCGGAGATCAGCGAGCCGAAGGCCTCGGCGTCGGCGGCGGCCAGGCTCGTGCGGAACTGGGTGGCGGCGCTGGCTACGCCGAGGCCCTCGACCCGGGCCTCGTGGATGGTGGCGTTGTTGCGGGCGGCCACCCAGGCGGCGGTGAGGCTGGCCACGATGACCGCGCCGGCGGTCGCGCCGGCGAGCACGACGATGAGGCGACGGGTCGGCAACCGGATCCGCCAAGCCCGCCGCTCGATGGCGTCGAGCACGCTGCCCGCGGATGGTGCCGGCCGCATGGTGGTCGACATGGAGCGTGACGGTAATCGCGGCCTGGCCACCAGCGCGAGCGGGAGCGACGTCGCCGCCGGGCCGCCGGCGGTGGCGGGGCGTCAGGGACCCGCGCGACGGGCTGGCCCTTGGCGCGGACTAGAGCGCGGACACCCGACCGGAGCTAGTGAACAGCCGACCTTCCCGAGCGCGTTAGCTGACGTCGATGTCTAGTTTCGGCACCTAATTGACGACTCGTTTGACA
>JBKPRS010000171.1:0-11203 GCA_046734695.1 Actinomycetota bacterium
ACCCGCAGCTGTCCCGCTGGCTCACCTTCGACCTGGACGCCAGCCTCGGCCGCCTCCGGGCCGGCAACTGGACCGGCACCGGCAGCACCGAGCGCGTTGCCCTGCGCGCCTATCCCAAGCGCCGTCGCCGCCACTGAGGCCGCCTAGGAAACGGACAGGGCCCGAGCGACCTGGTGGGGACGCTCGGGCCCGTTGTTGCGGGGATGTGTTGTCAGTCCGATTCGGGCTGGATCCACCAGACGTCGTCGTCCACGGGGAACCTGTAGTCGACGGTGCCGTCGCCGATCTCGGGATGTTCGCCGTGCCACACCGCCAGATACCCGCCCAGGTAGGCGCACCCGCCCTCGCCGGGCACGAAGGTGATCGGCCGGTTGGCGTAGCAGTCGGAGCGGAACTCGATCTCGGGTTGGTCGCAGGTGCTGGCCAGCTCGGGCTCGCTGAGCCCTGATCCGTAGAACCGGCGGCAGGCGGCACGAATGGCCGGCGTGGCGCTCTCGAGGCTGCCGGCGGCAGCCGGGCCGGCCGCGGGCAGTGGCATGGTCGTGTCCGGCTCGATGGCCGTGGTCGACGTCGTGTCCCTCGGGAGCGTCGATGCTGTGGTCGGCGCCGGCTCGGTGGTCGGGGGCTGGTCGATGGTCGTCACGTCGCCGGCCCGATCGGCCCAGCCGAAGGCCGCGTACGCCCCGACCACGACGATGAGCCCGGCGGCGACGGCTCCGGAGGTTGCGGCGAGGCGGCGGCGCCGTCGCAGTTGGGTGGCCCGCCGCCCGAGCATGTCGGTCGACGCCGGTCGGGCATCTTCGAGTCGTTCCGCCAGCGCTCGGAGGCGGTCATCGAGGCTGTGCATCACGCAATCTCCTCACTCGCATCGGACAGCGCGCCCTGCAACCGCTTGCGGGCATGGTTGAGCGTCGCCGAGACGGTGCCCGTGCCGACACCGAGCGCTGCGGCGATCTCGGGCTCGCTCATGCCCCGGCCGTAGCGCAGGCCGACGGCGACCCGTTCCCGTCTTCCTCATCGGCATGCCGGTACAAGCCCCGAGCGACCGCAATCCTTAACTGCGGAGGAATCCTCCGATCGCCGATCCTAGAAGGGGACGGTCACTCGGGGTCCTCAGTGAGGAAGCTCTAAAACAAAGAAAGCTTGACTAAAGAATGCCGCTCCGTTTCTATGGTGGGTAATAGCCACTTTTAGAGAGGAGCGATCGTGACCACGGCATTCGTGCTCTCCGGAGGCGGCAGCCTCGGTGCCGTCCAGGTCGGCATGCTGCGTGCCCTCGCCGACCACCAGCTCGCGCCGGACCTGCTCGTCGGTGCCTCGGCCGGCGCGCTCAACGCCGCCTTCGTCGCCGGTGAGGGGTTCAGCCACACCACCATCGACCGGCTGGAGGAGATCTGGACCGGTCTCCGCCGCCAGGACGTGTTCCCGTTCGCCCTGCACCGCCATCTGCTGGCGCTGGCGGGCGCCCGCCCGTCGCTCTGCTCGCCCGACGGGCTGCGGCGGCTCATCGCCGCCCACGTCGGCTACAGGCGCCTGGAGGATGCCGCGCTGCCGCTCCATGTCGTGGCCACCGACGTGCTGTCGGGCAACGAGGTCACGCTGTCGGAGGGCGACCCGGTGGCCGCGGTGCTCGCCTCTGCCGCCATCCCCGGGGTGTTCCCCACCGTGGCCGTGGACGACCGCACGCTGTTCGACGGGGGCGTCGCCGACAACACCCCGATCAGCCAGGCCGTCGAGCTCGGCGCGGACCGGATCGTGGTGCTACCCGCCGGAGTGGCGTGCGCGCTGGCGCAACCGCCGCGCTCGGCGCTGTCGACCGCGGTCCACGCGCTCACGCTGCTGATCGAGCAGCGCCTGGTGCTCGACGTGGCCGCCTACCACGACCGCGTCGAGCTGATCGTGCTCCCGCCGCTGTGCCCGCTGTCGGTGTCGTCGACCGACTTCCGCTCGGCGGGGCTGCTGATCGAGCGCGCCGCCACGGCGACCGACCGCTGGCTGGAGGCCGGCAACCACCGCCTCCCGCACCCGGAGCGCTTCCTGTCCCTGCACGGGCACTCGCCGCGGCTGGCACATTCCTCCCATCCGCCCGTGACGGCGCCGTAACCGCTGCGCGTGCGGCAGGCTGGTGGTGATGGTCCCGCCCGTCCGCCACCTGCTGCGTGCCAAGGATCTCGCCGACGGCCGCTACTGCGAGCCGCTGACGGTGTCCGACCTGGCCCGGGCCGCGGGCCTGTCGCCCTCGCACTTCAGCCGCGAGTTCCGCCGGGCGTTCGGCGAGGCGCCCCACCAGTACCTGCTCACCCGGCGCCTGGAGCGGGCCGCGGCGCTGTTGCGCAACACCGACCGGCCGGTGACCGAGATCTGCTTCGCCGTCGGGCTGACCAGCATCGGGTCGTTCACGACGAGCTTCCGCCGGGTCTACGGCCTCGCCCCGCTCGCCTACCGCGCCTCGTTCCCGCCGGCCGAGCGGCTGATCCGCATTCCCCGCTGCATGGCCCAGGCCTACGGCCGCCGTGAGAACCGCACGTTTCGAGAAGCGTTCCCGGCCGGCGCCTCCTTATCGTCGCCCTCGACCCAGGAGGACAGATGATCAAGATCGCCAACGCACAGTTCTTCGTCCACGACCACGAGTCGGTGCTGGACTTCTACACCCACACGCTGGGCTGGGAGGTGAAGGCCGACACCACCCTGGAGGAGTGGGACTTCCGCTGGCTGGTGGTCGGCCCGCCCGGGCAGGACGAGATCGGCCTCGTGCTGATGAAGATCCCCGGCCCGCCCATGCTGGACGAGGACACCAGCGCCAAGCTCGCCGAGCTGGTCGCCAAGGGCGCGGCCGGGACGATCTTCCTGGAGACCGACGACTGCCAGGCCTCCTACGACGAGCTGTCGGCGCGGGGCGTCGTGTTCAACGACCCGCCCACCGAGCAGCCCTACGGCATCGACACGTCGTTCCGGGACCCGGCGGGCAACAACTTCCGCCTGACCCAGATCATGGAGTTCTCGCTGGACCGGGGCCGGTGACCCGGTAGCTCAGGTAGGCCATGCCGCCCGGGAAGCGGCGCTGGTCGACCAGCTCCAGCCCCAGGCGCACCCCGTCGGGGATGGCCCGCTTGCCCCCGCCCACCACGGCGGGGGCAAGCACGATGTCGAGCTCGTCGACCAGCCCGGACCGGAGCGCCTGGGCGGCCAGGTCAGCGCCGCCGATGCCGAGGTCGCGGTCGGCCGACGCCTTCAGGTCCCGGACGGCATCGGGGTCGAAGGACCGTTCGATGCGGGTCCGCGCCGTCACCGGCCGGTCGAGCGTCGTCGAGTAGACGACCTTGTCCGCCGCCTGCCAGATCTTGGCGAAGTCGGCTGTCACCGGGGTGGCGGTGGCCAGGGCGGGCTCGGTCTCCCAGGCGGCCATGGTCTCGTACATCCTGCGGCCGTACAGGTAGGTGCCCACGGGGCGGAGCAGGTCGTTGGCGAGCTGGTGGACCTCCTCGTCCGGCTCCGCCCAGCCGAAGTGGCCGTCGGCGTCCTCGATGAAGCCGTCCAGCGACTGGATGGTGAAGTAGATGAGCCGGGCCATGGTCTTCCTCCTACGTGTTCCACGGTACGGAGGTTGAGACGGCCGCCCGCCGGAAAAGTGTTCAGTCCACCGGGGGGAGCGAGGCGGGGAGGCCGAACACCGAGAAGAGGCCCACGTCGTGGAAGGCGACCATCTCGGCGATGACCCCATCCTCGATCCGCAGCACCCCGAGGGCGAACGGCTGGTACTCGGCGTCGCCCGGCCGCCGGGCGTAGACCGCGCCCGCCGGCTGGCGGTTGGCCCCGACGGCGACCGTGCGGAACCGCCCGACGTAGCCGGGCCCGTCGGGATCCCAGCTCGCGGCCAGGGCCGACAGCACGGTGTCCCGGCCCCGGAACCACGTGGACCAGGGCGGCATCGAGGCGCGGACGTCCTCGGCCAGCAGCGCGGCCACGGTCTGCAGGTCGGCCCGCTCCATCGCGTCCATGTAGCGGCGGACGACGGCCCGCTCCTCCTCGCTCGGCGGCGCCGGGGGCCGCCAGTCGGACCGGCGCTCCGGGAGCTGGGCCCGGAGCGTGGCCCGGGCCCGGTGCAGCGCGCTGTTGGCGGCGGCCACGCTCAGGTCGAGCTGGGCCGCGGCCTCCTTGGCCGGCCAGCCGGCCACGTCCCGCAGGATCAGCACCGCCCGCTGCGCCGGGGGCAGGTGCTGCAGCGCGGCCAGGAACGCCAGCTCGACGGTCTCCCGGGCCGCGACCGCAGCGCCGGGCTCGTCCTCGGCCGGGGTGGCCGGCTCCAGCAGGCGATCGGGGAACGGCTGCAGCCACGGGACGTCCGTGCGGGGCGGCAGGGCCGCGCTCGGATCCGACGGCGGCCCCAGGTCCGGGGGCAGGACCCGCCGGGCGCGCCCGTCGACCGCATCGAGGCAGGCGTTGGTGGCGATCCGGTAGAGCCATGCCCGCAGCGACGAGCGGCCCTCGAACCCGGCGAGGTGGCGCCAGGCGCGCAGGAACGTCTCCTGCACCAGGTCCTCGGCGTCCTCGACCGAGCCGAGCATCCGGTAGCAGTGCACCCGCAGCTCGCGCCGGTGCGGCTCCACCAGCTCGGCGAACGCGGCTTCGTCCCCGCCGCGGGCGGCGGCTAGGAGGTCGGTGACTGCCACTCGGCTCCCGTCTCTCGCTGGTACGCCTTAACAGCCTGGGTGATGGTGGGGAAGAAGTGCTGCGGGTCGATCGTGTCCGTCAGTTCGTAGCGCTCGATCTTCTCCCGCACCGGGTCCTTCATCTCGGCGATGACCAGGCTGATGCCCCGGGCGTTGAGCTCCTTGTCCAATTCCTCCAGCATGTCGGCCGCGGTGGTGTCCACGTCGGTGATGGGCTCGGCGCCGATGATGATCCACCTGGGCCTCGGGTCGCGGGCGGCGATGGCCCGGATCTGCTCGCGGAACGTGCGGGCGTTGGCGAAGAACAGCGGTGCATCGAACCGGAAGATCACGCACCCGGGCAGCAGCCGGGCGTCGGGGTAGCTGGTCACGTCGTGGTACCCGGCCAGCCCGGTGACCCGTCCCAGCGTCGTCTGGTACGGCCACCACGCCCGGCGGAACACGTTGCCGATCGACAGGGCCACCGCCAGGGCGATCCCGGGCAGGACGCCGAGGAGCACGACGCCGAGGAATGCCGCCACGCTGAGCAGGAACTCGGTCCGGCGCACCCGGCGCAGCCGCAGCGTCTCGGGGATGTCGGTCAGCGACAGCGATGCGGCGATCACGACGGCGGCCAGCGTCGGCTGGGGCAGGTCCTGCATCAGGCCGGGCAGGAACAGCAGGATCAGCGCGATCGACGCCGCGCCCACCAGCCCGGTCACCTGGGTCTTGGCCCCGGCCTGCTCGGCCACGGCGGTCCGGGACCCGCTGGTGCTGACGGGGAAGCCCTGGAACAGCCCGGCGGCCAGGTTGGCGGCCCCGATGCCGATCATCTCCCCGCGGCCGTCGATCTCGTCCCCGCTGCGGTCCGCGAACGCCGACGCCGTGGAGATCGTGTCGGCCAGCGACACCAGCGCGATGCCGAACGCGCCGGCCACGAGCAGCCCCAGGTCGGACAGCCCGACGCGGGGGAGCGTGAACGGCGGCAGTCCCTGGGGCAGCACACCCACGACGTCGACCCCGCGGCCGGCCAGGTCGAACGCGCCCGACGCCGCCACCGACAGGACGACCGCGGCGAGCACGCCCGGGATCTTCGGCAGCCAGTGGCCGAGGATCAGGATCAGCGCCAGGCCGAACACCCCGATCGCCAGGGCGGCGCCCAGCGTCTCGCCGTCGGCCACGCCACGGACGAACCCGGTCAGCTCGGCCCGGAACCCGTCGCCGTCCACCGAGAAGCCGAACAGCTTGGGCAGCTGGCCCACCAGGATCGTGAGGGCCAGGCCGTTCATGTACCCGATGATCGTGGGCTTGGAGATCAGGTCGGCCACGAAGCCGAGGTTGGCGATGCCCGCGGCGGCGATGATCACCCCGACGAGCAGGGCCAGGGCCGAGCCCAGCGCGACCGCCCGGCCCGGATCGTCCCCGATGACGATCAGCGGGAGGATCGTCGCCGCGATCATCGGCCCCAGCGACGAGTCCGGTCCGAGCACCAGGATCTTCGAAGGTCCGAAGATGGCGTAGGCCACCAGGCACAGGATGGTCGTGTACAGGCCGGTGATGGGCGGCAGGCCCGCCAGCTCGGCGTAGGCCATGCCCTGGGGGACCAGCAGGGCGGTGAGGACCAGCCCGGCGACGACGTCGCGGCGCAACCATCCCGCCTGGTACGACGAGAGGTTCGCGACCCCCGGCGCCACCGTGGACTTCATGTCCCGGAGCGGCAGCAGGCACCCTCCGAGTGCGACTCCGTCACCACCTGCCTCCTGCTGCCGATCTGCGACACCCTAGGCGGCGCCTCGCACCGGTCGCGTCAGGTCCACCCTGGCGGCGCCGGCGACGAGGTCGATCTGGTCTCTCCGCGCCGAGCAGGGGTACAGCACCAGGTCGGTCACACCCGCGCCGGCCAGCCGGGCCAACTCGTCGCGGACGTGGGCGGGGGACGTGAGCGTGTCCGGGAGGGCGATCGCCAGCGCGTCCTGGCCGTAGTAGTGGCGGAGGTACTCCTCCGCCGCCCGGTCGGCCCCGGGGCCGAGGCAGACGTAGCGGCCGGTGACGATGCGGGGCCGGCCCGGCCGGCCGGCGGCGTCCCACACCCGGCGGACAGCGCCGGCGCCCTCCGTCAGCATCTGGAGGCCGAACAGCGGGGACACCCAGCCCTGGCCCGCGGTGGCGGCCCGGGTGAACGCGGCGGGGACCAGTCCGCCGAACAGGAGGGTCGGGCGCCCGGGCGGCAGCGCGGTCGTCGGTCCGCCCTGGGCGGACATCTCGCCGGCCCAGACCCGGCGTAACGTGGCCAGGTCCGCCTCCAACCGGGCGCCCTTGCCGGTAGCGGGGACGCCGCTGGCCTCGAAGTCCTCCGGCCAGCCGCCGAGGCCCAGGCCCGCGGTCAGCCGGCCGCCCGACAGCATGTCGACCGAGCCCATCTGCTTGGCCAGCAGGACCGGGTTGGCCCGCCAGCCCACGTTCAGCACCGTGGTCAGCAGCTCGACGTGCTCGGTGACGGCCGCCGCGGCGGCCAGGGCGGTGAGCGGCTCCAGGTTGTCGTAGACCAGCCGGTCGATCACGCCGACCGAGGCGAACCCGGCCTGCTCGGCTTCCGCGGCCCACGGCCCGATCGTGGTGGCGTCCACGCCCGGCACGGCCGCGGGCAAACCGAGACCCACCCGCATCTCGTCCGTGGCATCCATCGCGTCCACCACCTCAGACCTCCAGGGCGGCGAACAGGTCGCAGGTGTTGCCGTCGGGGTCGTGGACGATGGCGTAGCGCTGGCCCCAGAAGGCGTCCCACGGCGCCTTGTGGCCGTGGTAGCCGGCGGCCACCAGCTTCTCGTAGGTGGCGTCGACGTCGGCCGGCGACTCGTGGAGGAACGCCAGGGCGATGCTGGAGTTGCCCGACGGCACCGCGTAGTCGGGGTCGAAGCTGCGGATCGTGTCGAGGGTGTCCCAGGCCAGCCGCAGCCCCCCGGGGAGGCTGAGCTCGGCGTGGGGCTCGGTGTCGGCGTCGGCGGGGATGTCCAGGCCCAGCTCGCGGTAGAACGCCAGCGAGCGGGCCATGTCCGC
This sequence comes from Actinomycetota bacterium, assembly GCA_046734695.1. Taxonomy (GTDB): domain Bacteria; phylum Actinomycetota; class Acidimicrobiia; order Acidimicrobiales; family VFJN01; genus ZC4RG19. The sequence goes on from JBKPRS010000171.1 coordinate 7,707, forward strand.
CACGTTGATGCCGATCAGGTCCAGGTGCGGTGTCACGTTTGCCATGGCGCCATGGTGCGCGATCCGCGGCATGGCGTCTTGAACGTTCCGGACATCAGCCGGCCAGTCGCTCGGCCTCCCAGTCGAGCAGCGCCCCGGGTGGGAGCCCGGCCAGCTCCCGCGACTCGCGGGTGAGGTGGGCCTGGTCGGCGTAGCCGGCGTCGGCGGCGAGGCGGGCCAGGCTGCGCTCCGGTCCCGCGGCCCGGGCCGCGTGCAGGAACCGCTGGAACCGCAGCACGCGGGCCAGCAGGCGGGGCGGGTAGCCGACCGCCTCCTCGACCCGGCGCCGCAGCTGGCGCTCGCTCAGGCCGACGTGCTCGGCGAGGTCCGGCAGCGGACGGTCCGGTCGCTCGGCCAGCAGCACGGCGATGCCGGTGCCGACCGGATCGGGCGGCCGGGCGTGGGGCAGCCGGTCGGTCAGGACCTCGGCCATCACCCGCAGGCGGGCCTGCCAGCCCGGCGTCTCTGAGATCCGGGAGGCCAGCACCGCGCCTGCCCGACCCCACAGGTCGCCGGGCGCGACGTCCAGGTCCCGTAGGTCGGCACCGCTGGCGCCCACCAGCGCGGGCGCAGCGCCGGAGCGGAACCGCACGCCGACGGTCAGGTTGCCCGGGGTCAGGCGCAGCGTCGTGGTGTGGCTGGCCGGACCGGCCAGCACGACCCGGTCGCCCACCGCCACCACGTCGATCCGGCCGTCGGGTAGGACCGGCTGCTCGTAGATGGCGTCGCCGTCGCCCAGGCGGTGCACCCACAGGCATTCGACATAGGGCGCCAGGGCCCGGGGCGGCACCAGCTCGTGATAGCTGGACGTAGGCCGCGATCCCACCTGGCCAGTATGCCCGGGCAAGATGCAACGAAATCCGGGCCTCACGCGTGGAGAGGGCGATGAGGAGCCGACGCCGTGCACAGCGCTGACGACCTGGTCGACTTCACGCGCTTCTACGAGGCCGAGGCGCAGCCGCTGATCCGCAGCGTGGCGCTGGCCACCGGGCGTCCCGGCATGGCCGAGGACGCCGTGGCCGAGGCCTTCGCCCGGGCCTGGCTGCGCTGGCCGGACCTGCGCCGCGACGTGCGCTCGCCCGCGGGCTGGATCATGCACGTGGCGCTCAACGAGTGCCGCGGCCGCTTCCGTCGCCTGAGGACGGAACGACGCAAGGCCCACGTCGTGGCCCGCCCCGACGCGGCGTCGGACCCCGAGCCACCGGCGGCGCACGTGTGGGCGGCGGTCGCCGAGCTGTCCGAGCGCGAGCGCTCCCTGATCGCTCTCCGGTACCTCGCCGACCTGACCCAGGACGAGATCGCCCAGGCCCTGGGCCTGCCCGTCGGCACGGTTGCCTCCGGCCTCAGCCGCGCGCGCCAGCGCCTGGGGGTGGCGCTCGGTCCAACGTTCGAGGAGACCACCCATGGATGAGCTCGACCTGCACCGCCTGGCCGACGAGCCCACGCCCTCCGGCCTCATGGTGGCCGACCCCCGACCCGTCGAGGTCGTCCTGCACCGCAGCCGCCAGATCCGCCGCCGCCGCCGGGGCGCGGGAGTGGTCGGCGCGGCCCTGCTCCTGGCCATCGTGGTCGGCGCCCGGGCCCTCGCCCCGTCGCCCCAGGCCGAGCAGGCGCCGGCCGGGGTGTCGAACCACGTTCCGAAGCTGTGTACCCGGGGGTCGACGGAGTCCGAGTCACCGGCCACCCCGCCGCCGCCCGAGATCCCGGGGAACCACATCGCCATCGACCCGTCGCCTGCCCAGTCGCTGTCACTCGCCGAGGCCAGCGACCTGTTGGTCCTGCCCAGTGCGTTGCCGGAGGGCGTCACGATCGTGGACGCCGCCGCGTGGCACGAGCCAGGGTCGTGCCCTGCCGGCCCGCTCCTCAGCCTGGACCGCCTCACCGGCGACGGCACGATCGACGCCAGCATCAAGCTGATGGGTCCCTACGCGGCGTTCGAGATGCCGCTCTACACCAGCGTGGAGTCGTACGAGCCGATCACCATACGTGGCGGAGACGGTCGCTTGACCCATGCCGCCGACGTCGGCATGCAACTGACCGTGGCCACGTGGACCGACGGCAGCGGGGCGAGCTGGCTGCTGGAAGGTCAGAACGCCGACGACGCCACCGTGCAGGCGGTGGCCGAGGCGCTCGTCCTCGACGCCAGGGGATCCCCACCGGCCGACCTCCCCGACGCGGCGGTGCCGGCAGGCTGGACGGTCGGCTGGCGCGCCCCCAGCCCACCGGCGAGCGCGCCCGGTGCCCAGGACGACGTGCGGGGGTGGAGCGTCTTTCTGCGCACGGGAGACGGCGGTTGTTCGGTGTCGGTGAGCTCGACCATGGCGGCGGACCCACCCTCGGTCGCCCAGGCGACCCCGGACGAGCGGCGCACCAGGGTCCGCGGCCAGGACGCGCTCGTGCTCGACCGGGTCAGCGTGCGGTGGAACGAGCCGTCCGGGGCGCGTGTCTCGGTCTGGTGCCTGCCGGGCTACGACGGGATCGTCGACCTGGCGGAGTCGCTGGCGCCGGTGGCGCCGGACGATCCCCGTATCCCTCTGGGTGCGGGGTGACCGGTGATATCGGTGATGCGCCGGGCGACGAAGCGGGCCTCGGCGGGGGCTGGGCCGAGGTCGAGGGCCTGCTGGTAGGCCGCGACCGCTTCGTCCCGGCGGCCGAGGCGGGCCAGCAGGTCGGCGCGGGCGATGTGGAAGTGGGGCCAGGCGGCCATCCGGTCGTCGCCGGCCAGGTCGTCCAGCAGGGCCAGGCCATCGGCGGGTCGTCCGGCCATGGCCACCGCCACGGCTCGGTTGGCCGCCACCACCGGGGTCGGCTCGTAGCGGACCAGCTCGGCGTACAGGGCCGCGATCTGGGGCCAGTCGGTGTCCGCCGCCGTCGGGGCCGCTGCGTGGCAGGCGGAGATGGCGGCGTGGATCTGGTACGGCCCCGGCCGCCCTGCCCGCAGGGCCCGCTCCACGAGCGCCTCGCCCTCGGCGATGAGCGCGCGGTCCCACAGTTCCCGGTCCTGGTCGGCCAGCAGCACCAGGTCCCCGTGCTCGTCGGTGCGGGCCGGCCGGCGGGCGTCGGTCAGCAGCAGCAGGGCCAGCAGGCCGGCCACCTCCGGCTCGCCCGGCAGCAGGCGGACCAGCGCCCGGGCCAGCCGCACCGCGGCGTCGCACAGGTCTCCCCGCACCAGGTCGTCGCCCGCCGTGGCCATGTGGCCCTCGGTGAAGACCAGGTAGACCACCCGCAGCACCGCGGCCAGGCGGGCGGGCAATTCGGGGAGCGGGGGCAGGCGGAAGGGGATGGCCGCGTCCCGGATCTTGTGCTTGGCCCGCACCAGGCGCTTGGCCATCGTCGCCTCCGGGACCAGGAACCCGGCGGCCACCTCGGCCGTGGTCAGCCCGCCCACCGCCCGCAGCGTCAGGGCCACCTGGGCCTCGGGGGCGAGCGCCGGATGGCAGCACAGCAGCACCAGGCAC
>JBKPRS010000172.1:0-9117 GCA_046734695.1 Actinomycetota bacterium
GCCGATGCCGGCGAAGTAGTACTGCAGGGTCCGCAACGTGGCGTTGAGGTCGTTCCACTGCACGACCCCTCGCAGGCCGGACGGCCGGCTGTACATCCCGCCGTCGTTGCCGAAGTACGCCGTCCCGTCCGACGCGACCCACGCCGCGTGCTGATCCGGGTGGGTCGTGTTCGGGCAGGTGTTCATGGTCGGATCGGCGCTCCAGCACGCGAACGGGAAGTTCCAGTAGGGACCGATCGTGGTCCAGGTCTTGCCGCCGTCACTGGTCTCGTAGATCTCCTCGAGCCCGACGTAGACGTGCTGGGCATCGTTCGGGTCCACGAGGACGTACTGGTTGTACCAGGCCTGGCCACCGGCGTCGGTGGCGCTGTTGGGCGCCCGGGAGAGGACGTGGTCGTCGGCCATCCGGCGCCACGGCCCCTCGGCCGTGCCCTTGTCCGAGCGGTACACGCCGTTCAGCGCCACGGTCTGGGGATCCTCGATGGTCGCCCAGAGCGTCGCTCCGTCCCGGCTGTAGTCGAGCGAGACCCGGCCGATCTGGCCTTGGATCCCGGGCGTCTTGACCACCTGATAGGTCCCGGCCGCTCCACCGCTCGTGGAGACATAGAAGCCGTTGAAGGTCGTGTCCGTGGGCAGGGTCCCGCCCCGCCAGCCCAGGACGGCCACGACGTACTGACCGTTCGTGCCCGGTCGCACCTTGACATCGCTGATCCACGACGTCCGGTACGGCGACCCGGTCGGGTTGGGATCCGGCTTCAGGACCGTGGTCCACGCACTCGTGCGATCGGCGGCCGTGCGCCGGATGAGGCCGTTGCTCGTGGCCGCGTAGACCTGCCCGAACCCGTCGAAGGTGATGCGGGAGATGAGGCTGTTGCTCAGCCGGTCGCCTACCAGCTGCCAGCTCTGGCCGCCATCGGCCGTGCGGTAGATGCCGTCACCGGTGTAGTTCTCGAACGCGGTGTTGGCCTCGCCGGTGCCGACCCAGAGCGAGTGGTCGGCGGGGTCGATGGCGAGCGCGCCGATCGATAGCCGGTTCTGCTGGTCGAAGATCGGCGTCCAGTGGGCGCCCTTGTCCGTCGACTTCCACACGCCGCCGTCGGCCGCGCCGGCATAGACCGTGTTGCCGTCGCTCACGATGGCCGACATGCGGCCCGACACCAGGCCGGCGCCGCCGCTGCTGTTGGACCAGAACGGATCGCGGTACCCGAGCGCGTCGGAGTTGTACGGCTGGTCCGTGACCTCGCTCCACGCCCCGGCCGCCGCGGGCAGCGCGCTTGCCTCTGCCCTTGCCGCCTGGAACGCGTCGGCGCTGACCGACAGGGCCGGCGCGGTGCGCACTGCGGCGTACTGCTCGGCGCGATCCATCAGCTGCTCGGTCTCGCCGGCCTCCTCCGACTCGGCCTGGCGGTGCTTTGTCAGGCCCGGCGGCCCATCGGGCCGCGGCGCACCACTCGCCGAGCTGGTCACGGCGATCAGGACCGCCGCGACGGTCCCGACGATGACGGTCGCTTTGCGCGGACGTCGGGTTGCACCCATGCATCCTCCTGGTCATCGCAGTGGGCCACCGGCCAGGGTGAGCCCCTTCCCGGGGTCGGTCTCCAAGTCCCCCGGAGACCGGCTCCTCCTTGACAGAACGCTAGAACCTCGTGGCACGCCGTGCTTCGTAGACCGCGCGCTCAGCGCAGAACCGTTCGCCCGGCTCGACCACTCCTACCGGGAAGGTGCAATTGGCGAAAACCCGCTGGCGGCCCGGCGGCGGTACGTATCCCTGGAGGTTCCCGTCCAGTCGAGGAGGTCCACATTGACAAGACTGCTTGCCTTTGTCGCGGCGGTGGCGGTCCTGGCCACGGGCTGCCAAGCGGCCACCAACGAGCTCCATCCGAGCCGGGAGGAGCTGAAGGCGGCCCCGAGGGGGTCGCTGGGCCAGGTCATCGTCGACGACGACGGCCACACCGTCTACCTGTTCGAGAAGGACGAGCGGGACGAGTCCTACTGCCATGACGCCTGCGAGAGCGTCTGGCCGCCGCTCACGACCAGCCGGGCCCCCGTGGTCGAGGCACCTCTCGACAGCTCCAAGGTGACGCTGCTCGAGCGGGAGGACGGGCTGATGCAGGTCGTCTACGCCGGCCACCCCTTGTACTACTACCAGGGCGACACGAGCCCCAAGGACACGAACGGCCAGGAGAAGGACCAGTTCGGCGCCGAGTGGTACGCGCTCAACCCGTCCGGGCAGAACGCGGAGGCGAGCGGTGAAGGTGGTGACAGCGATGGCTCGTGAGCCTGCGACGACCCGCACCGACTCCGGAGCAGCGACGGTCGCCCGTTACGTCGGTGGGCTCGCGCTCATCGCCACGGGCGCCGTGCACCTGCAGCAGTACTACGGCGTCTACTACCGCGTGATCCCGATGATCGGGCCGCTGTTCCTGGTCAACTTCGCCGTCGGCGTGGTTCTCGGCATCGCCCTGCTGGCACCTCTCCCGCACCGTGCGCCCGACCTGCACCGCCTGGCGGCGATCGGCGGGATCGTGTTCGCCGCCGTCACGATCATCAGCCTCGGCATCAGCGAGAACGGCACCTTGTTCGGCTTCCACGAACACGGCTATCGAGCGGCCATCGTCATGTCCCTGGTCTTCGAAGCCGTGGCCATCGTGAGCCTCGCGGCCTACCTGGTCGCCGGCCGGCCGGCCCACACCCCCGCCGGGGTCGCTCCGGCCTAGGGGTGCACCGCGAGACCTGACGACCACAGCGAGCTCTAGTCGGGCTACTCCGTCACGCTGACCAGGTCGAAGCGCTCGTGGCCCCCTGCGACCACCTTCTCCTCGACCTCGCCGACGCCGGCGGCGTAGTACTTCCTCTCGAACTGCGGCTCCACCGGGCTGAACTCCTCGGTGGCGAGGACCGGCTCGAACGTCCCGGCGGGAACGCTCGCGCTCGCGTCGGTGCGAATGACCCGTGCCTGGTCGAGGGCTCCACCCGCCGGGACGTACTCCTGCCGGTAGACGGCGCCCGGCGGCGGGTTGCCGGGCATGAACGCGTCCCCGCCCGCGGCCGTCGGTCGTGACAGCCGGCAGCGCGGCGTCGAGTGGGCCCGAAGGCGGTCCGGCGAGGTCAACCGATGCGGGGGAGTACCTGGTCGCAGAACAGCTCGAGCTGGCGGGCTTCGTCGACGACCGGCCATACGAGCACCTGCTGCACCCCTGCCTCCTGGAAGGCGTGCAGCTTCTGGGCGAACGCGCCGGCAGGGCCGACCGGCAAGCGCTCCCGGAGCACGGCCTCGGGCCGGTGGATGGCGGGCACGAGCCGTTCGCGCATGATCCGGTCCGCCTCGTCCCGATCGTCGGTGATGTGGAACCACATCGTCGCCAGTGCGTTGGGGAACGCCGCAGCGTCCCGCCCCTCGTCGGCGAGCTGTCCCTGCAACTTCACCCAGGCCTCGGCGAACGTTGCCGGCGTCGTGTTGTAGGCCGACGCCAGCCATCCGTCGGCGAGGCGGGCCGTCCGCCGGAGCCCGGCGTCGGAGCCCCAACTGCCCAGCCAGATCGGCAGGCCCGACGGTCGAACCGGCCGCGGCCACATGTCGATGCCGGCCGTCGAGTAGTAGCGGCCGACGAACGGCTCCCGGTCCGGCTGCCAGAGCGAGCGCAACGCCTGCACCGCCTCGTCGAGACGGCGCCACCGTTCGTCGAAGTCGAGCCCGACCGCGTCGTGGTCGAGGCGCGACGATCCCGGTCCCACGCCGACCAGCACCCGGCCACCGGACAGCCGATCGAGCGCGGCCATCGTCTTGGCCAGCGGCACAGGTCCGCGCACGACGGGCAGTGCCACGGTCGTGGCCAGCGTCATGGTTCCCGACGAGCCGGCCACGGCGGCGAGCGCCGTCGGCCCGTCCAGCCAGGGAATGTCGAACACAAGGTGGTCGTTGGCGGCCAGCGTGGCGAACCCGAGCTCAGCCGCGCGCCGTGCGTAGCCGGTCAGGTGGTCGAGCGTGTAGGGGTGGCCGCCGAAGTCCATCAGGGGCAGGTGCGCGCCGTACTCCACGGTTCGACCTCCTTCAGAGCCCCGGATCGGCGAGATACTGTCAGCAGTTGGCGGCCTGCGTCGGAGTCGTCGGGGTAGAACCGGTAGGGAAAGGCGAGCCGGGTCAGGATGTCCCCCAGCTGATGGGACCGTGGCTCCAGGAGCTCGACCCCGCTCGTCCCGGCCAGCTGCTGGCCGGCCGGGACCAGCGCCACCTGCCGCGACGAGGCCGCCAGCTGTTCCAGGACCGTCAGGGCCGTCGCCGGTGACGGCTCGGCCAGGATCCGGTAGTCGGCGGCGAAGCGGCGGCCAAGCGCGTCGCTGAGCGCTTCCAACACAGCCGGGTCCTCGTCCACCACCAACAGGATCGGCGCGTCCATGCTCCACCTCCCGGCACGTGGACGAATCCTGCCATTGCCTTCGGCCGCCGCGTGAGATGATCGCCGCCGTGACCGATGCCGCCGACCTCGGGGTGGAGGACGCGGCCGAGGCGCTCGCGCGGCGAGCGCTGTCCTCGCGGGAGCTCGTCGAGGCATGTCTCGACCGCATCCGTGCGCGCGACGGCACGCACAGCCACGACGGCGACCCGGGCTCGGTGAACGCGTGGGTGCGGGTCTACGAGGAGGACGCGATCGCGGCGGCCGACCGTGCCGACGAGCGGCTCGCGGCGGGCGACGCGCCGGAGCTGTGCGGGATCCCGATCGGCCTCAAGGACCTCTACGCCGTCGCCGGCAAGCCGCTCACCGCCTCGAGCCGGGTGCTCGACGAGGTGGCCGACCGGGACTGCGACGCCTGGGCGAGCCTGTCGCGGGAGGGGATGGTCCTGCTCGGCCACCTGCACACGCACGAGTTCGCCTGCGGCGGCACCACCGACCAGGTCGGCAACCCGTGGTCGCTCGAGCGTTCGGCGGGCGGCTCCAGCGGCGGCTCCGGCGCCGCGCTGGCGTCGAGCCAGGTGCCGGCGGCGACCGGCACTGACACCGCGGGCTCGCTGCGCATCCCCTCGGCAGAGTGCGGGACGTCGACGATCAAGCCGACGCGCGGCCTCATCTCGCTCCGCGGGGTCGTGCCGCTGGCGCCGACCTTCGACCACGTCGGGCCGATGACCCGCGCCGTGCGCGACTGCGAGCCGCTGCTGGCCGCACTCGCAGGCGTCGAGCGCTCCCGGGATCGCCGGGCGCTCCGCCGGTACGCCGTCTCACCCCGGATCGCCGAGCTCGACCCGGATGTCGCCGACGGGTTCGAACGGGCGCTCGCGGCGCTTCCCGGGGAACGCGTGGAGCCGTCTCCGCCGGCGGCCCGGCTCGACGTGCTGTCCGACTTCTTCGACCTCATGCTCACGGAGATGCTGGTCTTCCACCGCCGCTTCGCCGATCGCCGCCGCGAGTACCGCCCCGCGATCCGTGCCCGGCTCGAGCACGCCGAGCGGCGCGCGATGACGGCCGAGGAGTACGTCGCCCTGCAGGTCGGGCGGGCCGAGGACACCGCCGCCTGGTGCGACTGGCTCGACGAGCACGGGATCGACGCGGTCGTCGAGCCGACCCTGCCGATCGTCGCGCCCGTGCGCGGGCACGGCTACACCGACACGTTCGGCGACATCGACGACCTGTCCCTGACCCACTACTGGGACTGGACCGGCTTCCCGGTCGTCTGCCTCCCCTCGGGCGTCGGGTCGCGGAGCGGGCTACCGGTGAGCGTGTCCCTGATCGGCCGCCCCCACGCAGACTGGGACCTGCTCGCCTGGGGCGCGGCACTCCAGGACGAGCTCGGGACGGTGGGGCCGCGGTAGCGACGCCGCTGCGGTCGTAGCGTTGGCGTCGTGACGAACGGTCGCGCGATCGGGTTCCGCTGCCATTCAGGTTGGGCCACGTTGGTGGTCGTCTCCGGTTCGGAGACGTCGCCGATCGTGTTGGACCGACGGCGCGTCGAGCTCGTCGACGAGTCACTGCCCCGCCAGCCGTACCACGCCGTCGCGGAACGGGGAGTGCCGGACAGCGTCATCGACGATGTCGCGCATGCAGCACACGCGGCTGCGGCTCGTGTCTTGCAGTCGCTGACCCGCGCCGACGCGGTCGGCGTGGTGGCAGGTCAGCGAGACATCCCGGAGAGCCTCGACCGGATCCTCGCGTCGCATGCACTGCTCCACGCGGCCGAAGGACAGCTCTTCGAGCGCGCCGTGATCGAGGCGGCCGATGACGCCGGCCTGCTCGTCCATGTCGTCGAGCCCAGATCGATCAGAGTCCCGGCGGCGGTGGAAGGCCTGCGCCGTTCCATCGGCGCGCCCTGGCAGAAGGATCACAAGTGGGCGGCAACGGCCGCGCTCGCGGCGCTCGCTCACGACGGGAGAACGTGAGGCCCTGATGTCGGACATGACCGCGGCCGAGCCCGACGACCTCCTGGCCGAGGCGCTCCTCGACCCGGAGGGGCGGGCCGACCCTTACCCGCGCTATGCGGCGCTCCGCGAGCGTGCCCCCGCCTTCCGCACTGCGCAGGGCCCGGTCGTCGTCGCCCGCTACGCCGACTGCGAGTGGGTGCTGCGCGATCCCCGCTTCGGGAAGGGCACGCCGCGCCCCTGGGAGCGCCATGGTCTGACCGTGGCGGAATGGCACGAGCGCTTCCCCGGCTACGCCCGCAACCGGCGCGCCCTGCTGTTCCTCGACCCGCCCGACCACACCCGGGTGCGCCGGCTGGTGGCCAAGGCGTTCACGCCCCGGACCGTCGAGCGCCTCCGGCCCGACATCGTGCGCCTCACCGACGAGGTCCTCGACCGCTTCGAGGGCACGGTCGACGTGATCAGCGATCTGGCGCTCGCCCTGCCGATCACCGTCATCGGCGAGATGCTCGGCGTGCCGGAGTCCGACCGGGACGAGCTCCAACCGGTGGTCCGAGCGTCGATCGCCGCCCTCGACCCGGGAGCGACGCTCGACGAGCTCGACGTCGCGTTGGGGGCGCGCGACGTGGTGGGCGAGCGGATGGAGGGGTTGATCGCCGAGCGGCGGGCAGACCCCACCGATGACCTCCTGTCGCACCTCATCCACGTCGAGGAGGCGGGCGACAAGCTGACGCCCGACGAGCTGGTGTCCACGATCGCCCAGCTGTTCGCCGCCGGGTTCGAGACCACCACCAACCTCATCGGCAACGGGCTGCTGGCGCTGCTCGACCACCCCGACCAGATGGCACGGCTGCGGGCCGACCCGTCGCTGCTGGGCACCGCGGTCGAGGAGATGCTGCGCTGGGACTCTCCCGTGCAGATCGACAGCCGCCAGCCGCTCGTCGACGTGGACGTCCACGGGATGCCGGTGCGGCCGGGAGAGACCGTGTTCACGCTGCTCGGGGCGGCCAATCGCGATCCCCGCATCTTCTCCGATCCCGACCACTTCGACGTGGGCCGCGACGGGGCAGCACCGCTCAGCTTCGGTTCCGGCATCCACTACTGCCTGGGCGCGGCCCTGGCCCGCGCCGAGGGCCAGGTCGTGTTCGACCGCCTGCTCACCCGCTTCCCGGTCATCGAACCGGCGTGGACCGACGGCACCCGCCCAACCGTCCGCCCCTCTCCCGTCCTCCGTGGCCGGACATCCCTGCTCGTCCACTGTGCCTAGACCGGCCACCATCGCCATGACCCGTCAGACTCGATGTCCATGTCCATCAGACGGGTCGTGACCGGGGTCGACACCGAGGGGGTCTCGGTGTTCGTAAGTGACGAGCGCGTGGAGGCGGTGGCACCCCCGTTCATGCCCGGCTTGGAGTTCCACCGGCTGTGGGGGCAGGACGACCCCCCAGCGGCGCCCCAGGACGGGACGGCGCCGCCGTCTCACGGTTTCTTCCCGCCCGCCGGCGGCTACCGCGTCGGGACGTTCACCGTGCCCCCGGCGTCGACGCCGCTCGCCGAGGGGGTCGACATACAAGCTGAGCTCGCCGAGCTCGAGGCGGCGCTGCCCGGGCTCTACGACCACAACGAGCCGGACAACCCGGGCATGCACACGACCGTCACGATCGACTTCGAGTACGTCCTGTCCGGCAGGGTCGTCCTCGAACTGGACGACGGCGCTGAGATCGAGCTCGGCCCGGGCGACACCGTGGTCCAGAACGGCACCCGCCATGCCTGGCGCAACCCCTTCGACGAGACCGCCACCCTCTTCGTCGTGTTGATCGGCGCCACCCCAGCCTGACGCGATCCGCATCGCTGGCGTCGCTGGGGGGTGACATGGCCCAACTCGCATGTGAAACTGCTCACGAGCATCGGAGGGGCGTCATGACGGGACGGAAGCCACCGGGCATGACCTGGGAGACCTGGATCGACCGCCAGATCCGCCAGGGCATGGAGAACGGCGACTTCGACAACCTGCCCGGTCACGGCCGGCCCCTCCCGGACCTGGACGTGATCCATGACGAGATGTGGTGGGTCCGCAAGAAGCTGCGGCGGGAGCAGGCGTCGTTCCTGCCACCGACACTCGCCATCCGCAAGGAGCTCGAGGACACCCTGGAGGCGGTGGCGGCCGCAGGTACCGAAGCCCACGTGCGCGAGCTCGTGGCGGGCATCAATGCCCGCATCCGCCAGGTGAACGCCACCGCGACGTCCGGTCCCCCATCGACGGTCGGCCCCCTCGACGTCGAGCGGGTGGTCGAGCGATGGCGCGCCGCCCGAGCCGAACCCGGCGACGGAGCGCCGGCGCAGGGTTGACTGGTACAGAGCGAGGTGGCCAGATGAAAGCGATCGTGGTGACGGACCAGGCTGCGGGAACGGCCGGGATGACGCTGGTGGAGCGGCCCGCGCCGGAACCGGCGATAAACGACGTCGTTGTTCAGGTGCATGCGTCGGGATTCGTTCCGTCTGAGCTGGCGTGGCCCTCGACCTGGACCGATCGCCTCGACCGTGACCGAACACCGTCGATCCCCGGCCACGAGCTGGCCGGAGTCGTCACCAGCCTCGGCTATGGCACGACGGGACTGTCGGTGGGGCAGCGGGTGTTCGGCCTCACCGACTGGTATCGCGACGGCACCCTGGCGGAGTATGTGGCCGTCGAGGCACGCAACCTCGCGCCGCTCCCGGGCGACGTCGACTTCACGGTGGGCGCGAGCCTGCCGATCTCGGGCCTGACC
>JBKPRS010000173.1:0-8922 GCA_046734695.1 Actinomycetota bacterium
GTCCCGCAGGTACATGTTCAGCGGCGACGTGAACATGTGCCGCAGCATGGTGACCGGCAGGATCACGAGGAACAGCACGAACAGCACGACGTGGACGAGCCACCACGCCTGATGCATGCCCTGCAGGTGGCTGGACCCGTCGACCAGCGCGGAGAGCGGGTAGCCGATAACGGACCACTTCTCGTAGTCCGGCCGGCCCTCCAACGCGATGCGCACGGCCTCGGTCCCGAAGCCGGTGACGGCGATGCCGAGGAAGGTGGCCAGGATCAGCGCGTGCTCGGGCTTGGACTTGGTGCGGATGCGGTAGGGCCGCTGGATGTAACGGCGCACGACGGCCCACACCACGCCGACCAGGAACAGCGTCCCGGCCACGTCGCCCACCAGCGAGTACGCCTGGTACACCTGGCCGTGCAGGAACTTCATGCTCACGGGCAGCTGGTGGTTGATCTCCAGGACCGTGGTGACCGCCAGCAGGATCAGGAAGTTGAAGTAGATCAGCGAGTGCATGATCCCGGCGGCCGGGTCACGCAGCAGGGTCTGCATGTACACGCCCGACCGGAAGTCGGCCAGGCGGCGGGCCGCGTTCGCCCGGGTGGTGCCGCGGTCGTCGGGCTGGCCCCGCTCCCAGTTGCGCACCCGCTGGCTGAACACGATGGCCCCGTACAGCAGGACGAGCGGGATGACCGTGTAGAACACGGCCTTCCACGCCGAGGGGATGTTGATGAACACCACCCGCTGGACGGCGTCCTCGTCGTGCCACTGCTCGATGGTGGCCAGGACGCCCGAGGCGACGGTCACCAGGGCGACGACCACACCGATCCCCACGGCGATCTGGCTGGGCCTGAGGCGGCGCGGCGCCTTCGTCGTGATCTCGGGCTCTGTAACGGCCTGCTGGGTCACGGCCAGAAGCTACTGGCCTCTCGGGAGCGGTGCGGAATCGTCCGTCAGGGATCGACGTCCACGGCGTAGGCCCGAGCGTCGGCCAGCAGCTCGCGCCAGCGGGCGTGGTCGCCTTCGGGCGTCCGGGTGGGTCGGAGGGCGACCCACTCGCGCATCTTGCGGCCGGGGCTGGGCTCGAACGGGACTGCCTCGCCGTCCGCCACGAGCTCGGCGGCCTGGGTCGCCGGCAGCTTGAGGACGAGCCGGCCACGGGACACGAGGGCGTAGTACGGGCCCTTCTCGCCGGCCCGCAGGCCCTGGCTGTTCATCATCTTTCCCAGCGTCACCCCGCCCCGGGCCAGGTGCTCCGCCGCCAGCTCGTCGAAGGTGTCCTGGGCGCTCACGACTCGGGCGCCCAGCGATCCAGCCACGGGTCGGCGCCCGGGTCCCCGCCGGGCGCGGCCAGCACCAGCCGGGGCAGGAAGTGCTCCCAGCCCCGGGCGTAGCCCTCCGCCCGCTCGTCGGGCAGGTCCCGGTGGATCAGGTCGAGCCGGGTCCCGGCGCCGACGGGAACGAGCGTGAACTCGACCCGGGACGAGCCCGGCGGATGGACCTCGCTCCCGGCCACGCCCCAGGCCACGACGACCCGGCGGGGCGGGTCGACCTCGACGTAGCGGCCGCGCACCGGGGAGCCGTTGATGTCGACGGAGAAGGTCCCGTCCGGCCGCGGATCGAGCTCGGCGTGCTGGCCCATCCACGCCACCATGCCGTCGGGCGTGGTGAGGTGGGCGAACACGATGTCGGGCGGCGCGGCGATGTCGATGGAGGTGGCGAACTCAGCCATCGGTCCCGCGGTCCCCGGCCGCGGCCTTCTCCTCCGCGGCCCGCTTGAGCGCCGCCAGGTGCGTGGGCCAGAAGTCGGTGAGGTAGGCCTGCACGACGTCGAACCCGTCGCTGCGCACGCTGAAGAGGTGGCGGGTCCCCTCCCGCTGCTCGTGGACCAGCCCGGCCCCCCGCAGGACCCGCAGGTGGTGAGACACGGCCTGCTGGGACACGGCGACCTCGCCGGCGATCTCCCCCACGGCCCGAGGCCGGTCCCGCACCACCGCCAGGATCGTCCGCCGGGTGCCGTCCGCCAGCGCCCGCAGGGCCACATCGAGATCCACCGCCTCGCCCCCGGAGCCGGCCCGGCTCACAGCCGCCGCCCGACCAGGACGGCCATCCCCCAGCCGCCATCCGCCCGCGCCCGCAGGCCGACGCCGAGGCCCACGGCCGCCGCGCCCGCGGGCTGGGCTCGACTCACGACCGGCGTCTCCTGGGCTGCGTCGGGCCCGGCTGCGGACCCGGAGTCGGCCAGGCTCATGGCTTGCGACCGAGGAAGGCCACGGTCCGCTCGCCGAGTGTGTCGCCGATTCCCAGGTCGGGACCGAAGGCGATGCCCCGGCGAGGCTCGGCGGCCTTGCGGGAGAAGTCGAGGATGGGACCGGCCAGCTCGTCGGGGATGTCGACGTCCTCGCCGGTGGCGCGGCCCACGTCCCAGCCGTGCACGACGACCTCGGCCAGGTTGACCTGCGCCACCACGGCCCCGGGGACGGTGCCGAGCGGCAGCACGCAGGTCCGCTCCATCACCCCGGGCGTGCGCCACACCGCCAGGGCCCGGTCCCGCGCCGCCGCGAACGCGGTGCGGCCGCAGTCGTCGCCGAGCCGGTCCACCGGCACCGAGGACGGCGCCGCCTCGCCCTCGGCCGCCGCGGCCAGCCGGTCCAGCGACCCCAGCATGTGGTCGAGCAGGTCGCGCAGCTCCCAGCCCTCACACGGCGTCGCCGCGTCGAGGTCGTCCGGCCTCACCCGGGCGAGGCGCTCGCCCGTCCATCCGTACCCCTGCGTCAACAGGTCGATCATGCCTTTATACAAACATCCACTTGTACAAACGTCAACTGTTCGATGCGCTGAGCGGCCATCGTCGCGCGAAGGTGGGACGTCCACCGGGCGAGAGGGGCACGGCGTGAGCAGCACAGGCGACGGGGCGGGGGCGGCGCGGTTCACCGGGCGGATCGGGCGCACGCTGCGGGAGTCGGAGCCGGCCTGGCCCCCGGTCCCCGAGGCGGCGCCGGGCGCACCCAACATCGTGCTGCTGGTGCTCGACGACGTCGGCTTCGCCCAGCCGTCCCCCTTCGGCGGCGGGTGCGAGATGCCGGCGCTCGACGGG
The DNA here is from genome assembly GCA_046734695.1 of Actinomycetota bacterium. Lineage (GTDB taxonomy): Bacteria > Actinomycetota > Acidimicrobiia > Acidimicrobiales > VFJN01 > ZC4RG19. The sequence goes on from JBKPRS010000173.1 coordinate 3,089, forward strand.
CTGGCCGCTCGCGGGCTCCGCTACACGAACTTCCACGCCACCGCGCTGTGCTCGCCCACGCGGGCCTGCCTGCTCAGCGGGCGCAACCATCACAGCGTGGGGATCGGCGCGCTGGTCGAGCTCTCGATGGGCTTCCCCGGCTACCACGGCATGGCGGGCCCGGACCAGGCCTTCCTGCCGGCCATCCTGCGTGACGCGGGCTACAACACGTTCGCGGTCGGCAAGTGGCACCTGACCCCGCCCACCGAGGCGTCGAGCGCCGGTCCGTACCGCGCCTGGCCCCTCGGCCGCGGCTTCGAGCGGTACTACGGGTTCATGGGGGGCGACACGAGCCAGTGGTTCCCCGACCTGGTGCAGGACAACACGCCCATCCCGCCGCCGGCCGTGCCCGAGGACGGCTATCACCTCAACGCCGACCTGGCCGACCACGCCATCCAGATGATCAAGGACGCCCACGTGGCGGCGCCCGCCAAGCCGTTCTTCCTCTACTACGCCACCGGCGCGGGCCACGCGCCCCACCACGTGGAGCCCGAGTGGGCCGAGCGGTACCGCGGCCGGTTCGACCACGGCTGGGACGCCTACCGGGGCGAGGTGTTCGACCGGCAGCTGGCCGCGGGCGTCGTCCCGGGCCACGCCACGCTGTCCGTGCGCGACCCGGACGTCCCGCCCTGGGACGACCTCGACGCCGACTCGCGCCGGATGTTCGCCCGCCAGATGGAGGTCTACGCCGGGTTCCTCAGCCAGACCGACCACCACTTCGGCCGGGTCCTGGACTTCATCGCACGCCTCGGCGAGCTCGACAACACGATCGTGGTGGCCCTGTCCGACAACGGGGCCAGCGCCGAGGGCGGACCGGCCGGCACGTTCAACGAGTCGCTGTTCTTCAACTTCGTGCCCGAGCGCCTCGAGGACAACCTGCGCCACTTCGACGGTTGGGGCGGCGTCGACACGTTCCCGCACTACTCGTGGGGCTGGACGTGGGCGGGCACCACGCCGTTCCGCCGCTGGAAGCGGGAGACCTACCGCGGCGGGGTCAGCGAGCCCTGCATCGTCTCGTGGCCGGCCGGCATCGCGGACCGCGGCGCGGTCCGGACGCAGTACGCGCACGCCATCGACATCCTCCCCACCCTGCTCGACGCGGCCGGCGTCCCCCTGCCCGCGGAGGTGGCCGGGGTGGCCCAGCAGCCGTTCCACGGGGCGAGCTTCGCCCCGTCGTTCGGGGATGCCGAGGTGCCGGCGGCGCGGACGACCCAGTACTTCGAGATGCACGGCTACCGCGCCCTCGACCACGACGGCTGGCGCGCCGTCTGCCCCTTCGGCGGACCGAGCCTGGCCGAGGCGGCGGCGCGGGGCCGCGACTTCCGGTTCACCGAGCTGACGCCGGAGCTGCTCGCGGAGATGGACCGCAACGAGTGGGAGCTGTTCGACCTGGCGGCGGATCCGTCCGAGACGACCGACCTCGCCGCGGTCGAGCCCGAGCGGCTCCGGGCGATGATCGACCGCTGGTACGAGGAGGCCGAGCGCTACGGCGTCCTGCCGCTGGCCTCGCCGCCCCGGCCGGGGGGCCGCCTCATGGGCAACCTGTCGGCGCAGTCCGTCGAGTTCCTGCCGGGGGCGGCGCCGCTCGCCTTCACGGTGGCGCCCCGCCTGGCGGGCCGGTCGTACACGATCACCGCCGAGGTGACGATCCCGCCGGGCGGCGCCGCCGGCGTGCTGCTCACCCAGGGCGGGCGCCACGGCGGCTTCGCGTTCTTCATGCAGGACGGCCGGCTCCACCACGTCCTCAACTACGTGGGGCTCGAGCAGTTCCGGGTGGCGTCGCCGGACCCGGTGCCGCAGGGACGCCGGGCCGTGCGCTACGAGTTCGAGGCCACCGGCGGGCCGGTCGACTTCCTCAACGGCCAGGGCGTGCCGGGCCGCTCCAAGCTCTACGTCGGAGGCGAGCTTGTAGCCGTCGCGCCGGTGCCGTACTCGCCGGTCGCCGGCCTGGGCTTCTACGGCACCACCTGCGGCTACGCCCACGCCGACTCGGTGGACCCCGCCGCCTTCCGCCCGCCGTTCCGGTTCACCGGGGAGATCGAGCGGATCGTGCTCGACCCGTCCGGCTCGGTGACGGCCGATGACGCCGCGGAGCTGAGCATGCTCATGGCCCACCAGTGATCCGATCCGGTTGATCCGCCTGCCTTCTTGGAGCGCCCGTGCAGATCCTCCGCACCCCTGACAACCGCTTCGCCGGACTGCCCGACTTCGCCTTCGAGCCCCACTACGTGGAGATCGACGACGGCTCGGGGGGACGGCTGCGGGTCCACCACCTGGACGAGGGCCCGGCCGACGGCGAGGTCGTGCTGCTGATGCACGGCGAACCGTCCTGGTCGTTCCTCTACCGGCACATGATCCCCGTGCTGGTCGACGCCGGGCTGCGCTGCGTCGCCCCCGACCTGGTGGGCTTCGGTCGCTCCGACAAGCCCACCGAGCGGGCCGACTACAGCTATGCCCGCCACGTCGAGTGGATGCGCTCTGCCCTGCTCGACCAGCTCGGCCTCACCGGCGTCACCTTGGTCGGCCAGGACTGGGGCGGCCTGATCGGCCTGCGGGTGGCGGCCGAGAACCCGGACCGCTTCGCCCGCCTCGTGGTGGCCAACACGGGATTGCCCACCGGTGACCGCCCGCCCACCGACGCGTTCCTGGCCTGGCAGCGCTTCTCGCAGGAGGCCGACGACTTCCCCGTGGGCGGGATCGTGAACGGCGGCTGCACGTCCACGCTCACCCCCGAGGTGATCGCCGGCTACGACGCCCCGTTCCCCGACGACTCCTACAAGGCCGGCGCCCGGGTCTTCCCGGTCCTGGTCCCGACGTCCACCGACGACCCCGCGGCCGACGCCAACCGCGCCGCCTGGCAGGTCCTGGAGCGCTGGGACAAGCCCGTCCTCACCGCCTTCTCCGACGGCGACCCGATCACCCGCGGCGGCGCCCGCCCGTTCGAGTCCCGGATCCCCGGCGCCCAAGGCCGGCCCCACACCACCATCGAGGGCGCAGGCCACTTCCTCCAGGAAGACCGCGGCCCCGACCTCGCCCGGGCGATCAGCGACTTCGTGAAGGCGACGCCTCTCGGGTAGTGGCGAGGGCGACCCCGGCGAGCGCCACGACGGCGACCGCGAACGACACGGGGTTGAAGGTCCTGGTCACGAGCGACCGGTCTGACCGGGAGGCGACGAGCGCCACGGCCGGCATGGCGGCGAGCGGGACCAGGAAGGGCCACCGGTGGTTCCGCCCGGCCACCGTCACGACCGCGAACGTCGCTTCGGCCGCGCCCGTGACGAGGACCATGCGGGTGGCGCGACGCTCGGGCAGGCCCAGGCCCTGCCAGATGGCGACCTCGCCGGGGTCGCGCTTCCACAGCTTGGGCACGACGCCCTGGTAGGCGAACACGCCGGCGAGCCCGGCAACGGCGATCCCGTGCGCGGCGGTCTGGTGGCGGGACGTCATGGCTCGATCAGCTCGCCGAGACGCTCCCGGCCCAGGCGGGCGACGCTGGCGTCGAGCGCGGCCGCCAGCACCTGGCGGGCGGCGGACTGGAGCCGCGCCAGGCTGTGCGCCAGCTCGCGGGCCCGCTCGGAATCGAGGCCCTGCTGCCAGTCCGCCGGGGCGAGGTGGGCCTCGAACAGGGCGATGAAGCGGGCCGCGATGTCGTCGGTGTGGGCCACGAGCGCCTCCCACTCGTCGAGGATCACGCCGGCCGGCACGCCGAGGTGAGCGAGGGTCGCGCCGGTCTCCAGGAACCTCCGATCGGCCACGCGGATCTTGCCGGCCGCGGTCGGCTCCACCAGGCCCAGGGACACCGCCCGCTGGATCACACCAGGGGTCATCGCCCCCTCGGGGAAGCGGTCGACCAGCTCGGCCGGATCGAGGACGACGGCGTGGACGCCACCCACGAGCGCGTCGAGCTGGGCCTCGACACCGACGACGGCGTCGAGGCTCCGGCCCTGCTCCCACTGGTCGAGCAGGTTGGCGATGCCGGCCAGCGAGTAGCCCTCGCCCTGGAGCCGGGCGATCAGCCGGAGCCGGCTGAGGTGCGAGTCGTCGTACCAACCCGTCCGGCCTTCGAGCCGGGGCGCGGCCAGCAATCCCCGGGTCTGGTACAGCCGCACGGTGGTCGAGGCCACGCCCGCCTGCCGTGCCAGCTCGTCGAGGCGGTACTCGCTGCCCACTGCGCCTCCCATCCGCCGATCGCTCGGTGGCTATCTGCTTGCAATCGATATGTGAGTAAATGGTAGCGTATCAATCATGAGCAGACAAGCCATCCGCGGCACGGTCCGGAGCCGGCTGTTGGTCAACGCGCTCGTCGACCCCGACGAGGCGGCTCGGCGCCTACCGGCCGGAGTGCGACCCCATGCGACCGGCGACGCCACGATCGTCGGCTGCTGCCTCCTCGACATCACGGACATCCGGCCGAGCCCCTTGCCGGCCATGGTCGGCGGGTCGTTCCGGGCGGCTGCCCACCGCATCTCGGCCGAGTGGGACGGTGAGGGCACAACGACCGTGGGCGTCTACGTCCCGCTCCGGCTGACCCACTCCCGGGCCGCCGTCGCCCTGGGCGGTCGCATGTTCCCCGGCGTGCACCGGTGGGCGTCGATCCGGCTGACCGACGACGGCCGGCGGCTGGTGTGGTCGGTCGAGGCAGGCGACTCCTGGTCCGTGCGCATCGTCGCATCGGCCCGGGACGTCTCGCCGCCGGTGTGTTTCGAGCCGATCGGCGGTACGTGCCTCGGCGCCGAGCTCGGGCTCTCACCAGGGCATGACGGGGGGTTGGAGGTCGCCCGCATGCGACCGAGCCACCGGCAGGCGCACCCGGTCGACGTCGACCACATGGAGTCCTCGTTCCTGGCGAGCTTCACCAGCGCCGTGCCCGCCCCGTCCTACCTCGTGCGCGACGTCGACGTGACCTGGAGTCGGGCGTGAGGGTCGTGCTCGCGGGCGGCGCCGGCGGGCTCGGGCGCCGGCTGGCCGACGACTTCGCGGCACTGGGCGACGAGGTGACGGTCCTGACCCGAGCGCCCCGCGCCGGGCTCGGGCACCGCCAGGTGAGGTGGGACGGCCGCACGGTCGGCTCCTGGAGCGCCGAGCTGGAGGATGCGGTCCTCGTCAACCTGGCCGGAGAGCTGGTCGACAAGCGTCCGACTGCCAGGAACGTCGACCTGCTGCGGCGCTCCCGGGTCGAGCCGACGCGGGCGCTCGTCGCGGCCGCGGCGCGGCTGACGACGCCGCCCAGGCTCTGGCTGCAGATGAGCACGCTGGCGATCTACGGCGATGCGGGCCAGGGTGTCGTCACCGAGGGGCACCCCGTGGCGGACGGTCCGCCGCAGATGCCCGGCGTCGCCCGCCCGTGGGAGGAGGCGGTCGAGGATGCCGATGCCGGCCGGCTCGTCGTCATGCGGACCGGCATCGTCCTCGCCCACGACATGCCGGCCTTCGACCGCCTCGTCGGGCTCACCAGGGCCGGCCTCGGCGGGCGGATCAGCACGGGCGACCAGTGGGTCAGCTGGATCCACATCGACGACTTCCTCGCCGCAGTGCGCTTCCTCCGCGCCCACGACGACCTCGCCGGCATCGTGCACGTCACGGCGCCGAGCCCGATCCGGAACCGGGACATGATGGCGACCCTCCGCCGGGCCCTGCACCGTCCGTGGTCGCCCCCCACCCCGAAGCCGCTCGTCCACCTCGGAGCGTGGGCGATGGGCAGTGACCCGGCCCTGGCCCTCACCGGCCGGCGCTGCGTGCCCAGCCGGCTCCTCGCCGCCGGCCTCGACTTCGCCCACCCGACGTTCGACTCCGCG
>JBKPRS010000174.1:0-7580 GCA_046734695.1 Actinomycetota bacterium
GTGCTCCAGGCGGGCGCCCGCGGGCGGCTCGGCTCCGGCCCGCAGGCCGAGCCGCGCCATGCCTAGCGCGCACGCCACCACCAGGCCGCCGTCGGTCGCCGCCACCAGCGCGGGGAAGTCCCCGACCCCGACGGCGACGACCCGCAGCCCCGCCTCCCGGGCGTGGCGGTCGAGCTCGCCGCCGAGGTCGCTGTGCGCCTCGCCGCCCTGTGTGTAGTCCAGCACGGCCGCATTGGCGGGCAGGGCCGGCAGGTCGAGGCCGAGGCGGGAGACGCGCTCGGCGTCGCCCAGGGCCTGGATGGCCACGATGCGGTCGTCGCGCACGGTGAACTGCATCACCGAGGCGACGCGGCCCTCCCGGAACACGACGAGGCCCGGGTCGCCGTTGACCAGGACCGGGAGCTCCTGCCGGTCCGGGGTGGCGAACATCATGGCCTGGCCCGCGATGGCCGCCGCGCCGTGCACCAGGACCGAGTCGGCCGGCGCGGGACCGAGGTCGGCGCGCAGCACGACGTCGGGGTCGAGCACGGCCACGAGGGCGTCCAGGTCGCCACCGCGGGCCGCGGCGAGGAAGGCGTCGACCACCCGGCGCCGGCGCTCCGGATCGGGTGGGCCGCCCGCCGGCGACGCACCCCGGACCCGGCGGCGGGCCCGGCTGGCCAGCTGGCGGGCGGCCTCGGGCGTCCGGTCGACCACCCGGGCGATCTCGTCGAAGGGCACGGCGAACAGGTCGTGGAGCACGAAGGCCAGCCGCTCGGCGGGCGGCAGCGTGTCCAGCACCACCAGCAGGGCCAGGCCCACCGAGTCGGCCAGCTCGGCCTCGTGCTCGGGGTCGGCGCCGACGTCGGCGGTGACGACCGGGTCGGGGATGCGGCCGTCGAGCGGGTCCTCCCGCCGCGAGGTGCGGGACCGCAGGCGGTCGAGGCACACCCGGCCGACCACCGTCGTCAGCCAGCCCCCGAGGTTGCGGACGTCACTCGTGTCGGTCCGGCTGAGCCGCAGCCACGCCTCCTGGACGGCGTCGTCGGCCTCCGCCCCCGAGCCCAGCATCCGGTAGGCGACGGACCACAGGTGAGACCGGTGGCTCTCGAACTGCCTGGCCAGGAACTCGTCTTCGTCCACTCGTCACATCCTCCGTCGCCGTTCCGTCATAGCAGTGACGACGAAACGGAAGGACATGTGACATGAGCGGAACCAAGATCGCAGTGGCCGGGGCCACCGGCCGGGTCGGGCGCCACATCGTGGACGTCGCCCGTGAGCGGGGCTACGAGGTCGTGCCCATGGCGCGCTCGCTGGGCGTGGACGTGATCAGCGGTGAAGGGCTCGACGCCGCGCTGGCCGGTGTCGACACCATCATCGACGCCGCCACCGGGCCCTCGCCCGACCAGGACGACGCCACCACCTTCTTCACCACCGCCGCCGGGAACATGCAGGCCGCGGGCCACCGGGCGGGCGTGTCCCGCATGGTGGTGGTGTCGATCATCGGCGCCGACATCTTCTCCGAGGGCTACGGCGCCGCCACCTACGCCCACGAGCAGGCCGCCCTGGCCGGGCCCGTCCCGACGCGGGTGGTGCGGGCGGCGCAGTTCCACGAGTTCGTGCCCCAGCTGATGGAGTGGGGCACGCAGGGCGACAACGCCTACGTGCAGGACATGTGGACCCAGGCCGTGGCGGCCCGCACCGTGGCCGAGGCGCTGGTCGACGCGGCCACCGACGAGTCGCCCGACCGCCCGGCGCTGACCGAGGTCGCCGGCCCCCGCGAGGAGAGCCTCGTGGACCTGGCCATGCGCTACGCGGCCCAGCACCACCCCGGGCTGAAGGTCGTGCCGGTCCCGACGCCCGAAGGCCCCGACCGCAAGGTCTACGAGGAGGGCGGGCTGCTCCCCGGACCGGACGCCACGCTGGCCGGGCCGACGTTCGAGGAGTGGCTGGCCACCACCTGAGCCCGGGCCCGGAAGGCGGCGGCCTTGACCCGGTTCTGGCAGGCGGTCGAGCAGAACGCGCGGCTGGCGTTCTTCGACACGTCGACGAAGACCCGGCCGCAGCCCGGCCGCTCGCAGATCCCCATCCGATGGCCCTGGCCGTTGCCGATCAGGCGGGCCAGGGCCTCGGCGCAGATGGCGGTCCACATGGGGACCAGCTCGGCGTCGACCGGGTGGTGGTGCAGGCGCCAGACGCCGTCCTCCAGCGCCAGGTGGGGCTGGGACGGGAAGGTGGTCAGCATGTGGTTGAGCAGGGCGGCGGCACTGGCGACGTCGCCCGCCCCGACCAGCTGGAAGATCGTGTGGAGGTCGGCGGCCAGGGCCGTGAAGCCGGGCACGTCGGCCGCAACGAGCTGTGCCAGCGACGGCGGGTCGACGGCCAGCACCTGCCGGAGCGCCGCCGTCGGGTCGTCGGGGGGTCTGACGGCAAGCTCGTTCACCAGGTCGACGGCGGCGAACACGCCCGTATCGGCATAACTGTCTAACTTCACTTGACCAGTCACCCGCTCTACTCTACGGTGTCACTGGCAAAACAATCTACACCAGTGACGCTCGGATCTGGAGGACTCGGATGACGACGGTGAGCACCGCGCCGACCCGGCTGCTGCGGCCCGCCCTGGCGGAGGACGTGGCGGCGATCGCCCGACTCTGGCTGGACGGCTGGCGGGAGGCCCACGAGGGCCACGTGCCCGACGAGCTGGTCCGCCATCGCACGCTCGCCGCGCTACGCCGCCGCGTAGGCGAGGATCTGGCCGCCGTCCGGGTGGCGGCCGGCGAGGGCGGCATCGAGGGGTTCGTGACCGTGCACGACGACGAGGTCGAGCAGCTGTACGTGGCGGCCGAGGCCCGGGGGACCGGACTGGCCGCCCGCCTGCTCGAGCACGCCGAGCAGGCCATCGCCCAGCGCCACGACCGCGCCTGGCTGGCCGTCGTGGCCGCCAACGCCCGGGCCCGCGGCTTCTACGCCCGCCAGGGCTGGATCGACGCGGGGCCCTGGGGCTACGAAGCCCGGACCGGGACGGGCACCGTCACCGTGTCCGTCCACCGCTACGAGAAGCAGGTGCGGCCGTGAGTGGCCCGCTGGACGGCAAGGTCGCCCTCGTGGCGGGAGCGAGCCGGGCTGCGGGACGGGGCATCGCGGTGGAGCTGGGGGCGGCCGGGGCCACCGTCTACTGCACCGGTCGCACCAGCGGGACCGAGCGCTCCGAGATGGACCGGCCCGAGACGATCGAGGAGACCGCGGCGCTGGTGGACGAGGCCGGCGGGCGGGGCATCGCGGTGAGGGTCGACCACCTGGTCCCGGCCGAGGTGGCGGCGCTGGTCGAGCAGATCGACGCCGAGCAGGGCGCGCTGCACATCCTGGTCAACGACATCTTCGGCGCGACCAAGATGGAGTGGGACGCCACGGTGTGGGAGTCCGACCTCGACTACGGCCTGCACCTGCTGCGCCTGGCGGTCGACACCCACGCCATCACCGCCCACCACGCCCTCCCGCTGCTGATCCGCCGGCCCGGCGGGCTGGTAGTGGAGGTCACCGACGGCACCGCCGAGTACAACGCCGAGCACTACCGGGTCTCGTTCTTCTACGACATGGCCAAGGCGGCCAACCTGCGCATGGCCTACGCGCTCGGCCACGAGCTGGCGCCCCACGGCGCCACCGCGGTGGCGCTGACCCCGGGCTGGCTGCGGTCCGAGGCCATGCTCGAGGGCTTCGGCGTGACCGAGGAGAACTGGCGGGACGCCACCGAGCGCATCCCTCACTTCGCCATCGCCGAGAGCCCCCGCTACGTCGGGCGGGCGGTGGCCGCCCTGGCCGCCGACCCCCACGTGGGCCGCTGGAACCAGCAGTCGCTGTCGAGCGGCGAGCTGGCCCGGGTCTACGGCTTCACCGACGTCGACGGCAGCCGGCCCGACGCCTGGCGCTACATGGTCGAGGTCCAGGACCCGGGCAAGCCCGCCGACACCACCGGCTACCGCTGAGCCGGCCCGGCCGGCAGCTAGGCCCGGAGCCCGTCCAGCAGGGCGTCGAAGGTCTCGCCCGCCTCGCGCCGCGCCACGCGCGGACGGTCGGACTGGGCGATGTACAGGCCGGCTTCGTTGACGGCGGCCAGCACCATCCGGGCCAGCGGCAGCGCGGGGCGCGGCGTCACCACGCCGTCGTCCATGGCCCGCTTCAGGCCGGCCAGCACCGCGGCCAGGGCGTACTGGTCCTCGAGCTCGCGCCAGCGCTCGGGGCCGAGGACCGCGGGGCCGTCGAGCAGGACGATGCGGCCGATGTCGGGGCGCAGGCACATGTCGAGGTAGGCGTGGCAACCCGCCACGAGGTTGTCCCAGGCGGACGCCTCGGGCGACATCACCTGGGCTCCGATGACGATGAACTCCTCCTCCAGCGACACGAACACGGCCTCGAACAGGGCCAACTTGGACTCGAAGTGGTGGTAGAGCGCACCGCGCGTCACGCCCGCGTGCTGGACCAGCTGCTCGGTGCCGGTCTGGGCGTAGCCCTGCTCGGTGAACAGCTCGCGCGCGGCCCGCAGGAGCGCCTGGCGGGTCTCGTCGGCCCGCGCCTGCTGGAGTCTTGACGGCACATGCACAGAGTACGTAACATACAGTCTGTATGCGACGTACAGACTGTATGCAATCTCAGGAGACCTCCTTCGGGCGCATCGCCTATCGCGAGGCCGGCGACGGCCCCACCGCCCTGTTCGTGCACGGCGTGCTGGCGAACGGCTCGCTGTGGGACGGCGTGATCGACGAGCTCGCGGGCGACCGGCGCTGCCTCGCCCCCGACCTCCTGGGCCACGGCGAGACCACGGGCGTCGATCCCGGGCAGGACCTGTCGTTCGGCCCTCAGGCCGACATGCTCATCGAGCTGGTCGAGGCGCTGGGCTGCGGTCCGGTCGACCTGGTGGGCAACGACAGCGGCGGGGCCATCTGCCAGATCTTCGCCGCCCGCCGGCCCGACCTCGTGCGCTCGCTGGCGCTCACCAACTGCGACACGGCCGGCAACGTGGTGCCCGAGGCGCTCGTCCCCTTCATGGAAGGGGCCCGGCGGGGCGAGGCGCTGGCCCTGTTCGAGTCCATGGCCGGCGACCTGGGCATGGCCCGGGCCGTCCTCGGCACCGGGCTGGCCGACCCCGACGGCGTCAGCGACGAGGTGGCCCGGGGCTTCGTCGAGCCGGTCGTGCGCCACGAGCGATCCGAGCGTGCCATCCAGCGCTGGATGACCGACCTCACCGACCGGGACCTGCGGGCTGTGCAGGACGACCTCGGGCGACTCGACGTGCCGACCCTGGTCCTGTGGGGCACGGACGACGTCTTCTTCCCGGTGGACGACGCTCGGCACCTGGCCGCGCTGATCCCCGGTGCCGAGCTGGTGGAGGTCCCGGGGGCCAAGCTGTTCCACCCGCTGGAGCAGCCCGACCTGCTCGCGGGCCACCTGCGCCGCCTCTGGGCGCGGCCGTAAGCCTCAGGGCAGGCTCAGGGCCAGTGCGGGATCTCCTGGCAGGGGTGGAGGTCGGCGTCGCTCTCGGCGTGCGAGTTCACGACGGCGACCTCCGTCCCGAAGGCCAGATACTCGGCAAAGTGGCGCCGGGTCGTGTCGTCGGGTGGGTGCACGCGGTCGTAGGCGGACAGGAACAGCTCGACGAAGCGGGTGCGCTGGGGCTCGGCGATCTCCAGGCCGCGGTGGTGCGCCAGCAGGTTCGGGAACCCGCCCAGCTCGTCGGTGTAGCGCTTCTGCCCGCCGAACACCTCGACCAGCAGAGCGGTGAGGTGGTCGATGTGGTGCGGGTCGCCCTCGCCGAACAGCGGGACCAGCAGCGGGTCGGCCAGGACCTGCGGGTACCAGGCCGCCACCAGGGCCCGGATGCCGTCCTCGCCGCCCAGCCGGTCCAGCAGCTCGGCCCCGGCCCGGCGCCGGGCGGCGTCCTCCTCCGCGGCCGCGGCGGCGTAGGCGCCCAGGGCGTCGAGCGCGGCGTCGGTCGCCGGGTCGCAGGTGGCCCGCCACTGAGGGCCGTACGTCGGGAACGCCTCGACGTCGTAGCCGCCGTCCCAGTCGGGTGAGAAGTTGCCGGCGTAGTAGCGGCGGACCGCCGCCTCTTCGTCCGGGCCCTCGGGGGCACGGAGGAAGTCGACCCGCCACTGGCGCCGCACTCCCCCGCCGCCGTCGCTGGCGTGCAGCAGGTGCTCGTCGAACGCGATCGCGTCACCCGGCTCGGTCGCCAGCGCCACCCCGGTCCCGTCCGGGGGATCGGCGTGGCGGTGCGAGCCGGGCGCGACCCGGAGCGCGCCCGTGTCCGCCGTCAGCGGCTCCAGGTAGCAGACGAACCCGGCGCTGGCCACCGGCCCGTCGCTGTCGCGGTGCCAGCTGGAGCCGGTGTGGTACTCGGTCACCTTGGCCCGGACCGGCAGCACCGGGCCGCCCAGCGCCCGCGCCGCGACCGGCTCCAACCGGCGCAGCAGGGCCAGGCTGGCCGGGGCGTGCGCGCCCATCAGCGGGACGTACCGGAACGAGTTGTCCGCGTCGCCCGTGTTGCGGTGGCCGCTGCCCGGGAAGGCGCGGGCCAGCGCGGCCTCCGCCTCGGCGGCGACGGGTGCGGGGTCGAAGGCCCGCCGCAGCACGGCGTAGCCGTCGGACCGGAACGACGCGAGCTCGTCCGCCATGCCGCCAGCCTAGGGAGCGCCTAACGATCCCGGACCTTGGGCACGGCGTCGAGCAGCCGCTCCATCATGAGCGTGGCCTCGTCGGGGCCGAGGCCCAGCTCCCGGATGGCCTCCCGGTACCGGCGCAGCGCCCGCCGGGCCGCCAGGTCGTTCCCGACCGCCTGATGGCCGGCGACGACCAGGCGGTGGGCGGTGTCGAGCCAGGGGTCGAGGGCCAGCGCCTGCTCGGCCAGGCTCTGCGCGTGCTCGGTAGCGCCCTGGGCCAGCAGCAGCTCCCCGGCCCGGGTGGCGACCGCGGTGAAGCGGCGCCGCCGCTGCTCGAACGGCACCACCGCCCACTCGTCGGACAGCAGCTCGGTGGGCTCGCCCCGCCACAGCTCGACCGCCTGCAGGGCCCGGTCGAGGGCGGTGGCGGGAGCGCCCCGCCGGTCGGCGTCGGCGGCTTCGTCGCACAGGCGGTCGAAATCCCACACGTCCACGGCCAGCCACCGGCCGGGGTGCAGCGTCAGGGTGCCGCCGTGCTGGCGCACGAAGAACGACGCATCGCGGGGCGCCCGGTCGGGCTCCAGCACCCGCAGCAGGTACGTCAGGGTGACGCGCAGGTTGGCCGACTGGGCCTCCTGGTCGAAGCTGGGCCACAGGTCGTCGCCGATCTGGCCGCGCCCGGCCGATCGGTGGAGCGCCAGGTGGGCCACGAGCGAGCGGACCCGGCCCCGGCGCCAGTCGGGGCTGCGGACGGGCTGGTCGTCGACCCGGAGCTCGACCGGCCCGAGCAGGCGGAGCGTCCAGCGGGCGGTGGGGGGCACGGGGAGCTGCCCCACGACCTCCCGGGCCGCTCGGCTCAGACCGCTGCGGGCCCCGGCCGCCAGGGCGGCCACCGTGTCGCGGGTCGCGGGCCAGGTGGCGTCGAGCAGGGCCCAGCCGTCATCCCGC
>JBKPRS010000175.1:0-7597 GCA_046734695.1 Actinomycetota bacterium
GCGGGCCGGGTCGAGGCCCGGCGCCCGCTCCAGCAGGCCCTGCAGCGTGGTGGCGGCCAGGTCGTCGGGCCGGACGCCGGCCAGCCCACCGCCGATGCGCCCGACCGGCGTGCGCACCGCGTCGACGACGAAGACCGGCGCGGTCATGCCGGGCGCCGGCCCACGAACGCGTCGTCGAGCATGCGCCGGATCCCCTCGGGCTCGGGCGGGCGCACGTTGCCGGCCGCCTCGGCCACGACCCGGCGCGTGGCCTCCTCCAGGCCGTCGGCCGGCATGCCCATGGCGGCCAGGCCCGCGGGCGCCTCGACGGTGGCCGCCAGGTCGAACAGGGCGCCGGGGGCGTCTCCCGTCCCCAGCGCGCACTCGATCCGGGCCAGCGCCTCGGGGATGGCCGGCGCGTTGTAGGCCAGGGCGTGGCTGAGCACGACAGCGTTCATGTCGCCGTGGTCGAGACCGAACATGCCGCCGAGCACGTGGCAGGTCCGGTGGTGGAGCCCGGTCCCCGCCCCCAGCGCGGTCCCGCCCAGGTAAGCGCCGTAGAGCGCGTCGCTGCGGGCGTCGAGGTCTCCGGGCGTGGCGCACACCGCGGGCAGGGCGCTGTGCAGGACGCGGATGCCCTCCCTCGCCAGCAGCGAGATGATCGGGTTGGCGCGGGGCCCGTAGAGGCCCTCGACGCAGTGGGCCAGGGCGTTCATCCCAGAAGGGCCCGCGACGCGGGGCGGCAGGCCCAGCGTGAGCTCGGGGTCGTAGACCACCAGCTGCGGCTTGACCCGGGGATCGTTGCCGGTGCGCTTGGTGCCGCCGTCGCTGAGGCCCCAGATCGTCGTCATCTCCGAGCCCGAGTAGGTGGTCGGGACGGCCACGATCGGGGCCGTGTGGACGAGAGCCACGGCTTTGGCGAAGCCGATGGCCGAGCCGCCGCCCACGGCCAGCAGGGCGTCGGGCTGCACGTCCGCGGCCAGCGCCCGGGCCTCGGCGGCCGCCTTCTCCGGCACGTGCTGGACCACGGCGGGGAAGTGGCCGGCCACCCGGTCCCCGAGCAGGTCACGGATGGGCGCCGTGTGGCGGTCGCTGGCCAGCAGCAGCACCCGCGCCGCGCCGAGCGCATCCAGCTCCTCGGGCAGCCGGGCGAGCATGCCGGGCCCGAACACGACCCGGCCGCCGAGGGCGTCGTAGGCGAACGGGGTCACGCCACGCGGTCCCCGGCGGTCGCCAAGTTGCGCAGCGCGTGGAGCTCGGCTTCCGTCGGCGGAGCGGTCTCCGCCACGGACGGGGCCACGGCCAGGTCCCAGCCGGCGGCCGCGCGCGCCTCGTCCACCGTGCGCCCCGGGTGGACCGCGGCCAGGACCAGCTCGGCCCGGTCCGGGTCCCGTTCCAGGACGCCCAGGTCGGTGATGACCGTCGTCACCCGGTCGCCGAGCGAGGTCCGGAAGCCGACGCGCTCGACGAACGTGCGCGGGCTCTGGCGCACGATCACGACCACCCGCCCGCAGGACCGGGCGATCTCGGGCGCGCCGCCGGCACCCGGCAGCCGGACCTTGGGGGCGCCATAGGGCCCGATGACAGTGGTGTTGATGTCGCCGCGCCGGTCGATCTCCGCCGCGCCGAGGAAGCCGACGTCGATGCGGCCGGGCTGGAGCCAGTAGTTGAAGATCTCCGGCACCGGCACCACGGCGTCGGCCGTCTCGGCCAGTTCGCCGTCGCCGATCGAGAGCGGGACCACGGTGGGCTTGGACCCGATCGTGCCGGACTCGTACACCAGCACCAGCCCGGGTGCGTGCAGGCGCCGGGCCAGGTTGGCGGCCAGCGAGGGCATGCCGATGCCGACGAAGCACACCTCGCCGTCCGCGAGATGGCGCGCCGCCGCCACCGTCATCATCTCGTCGGCCGACCAGGTCACCCGCCGGCCTCGCCGTCCAGCCAGGGGTAGCGGGCGGTGTCCTTCCCCGCGTAGTCGGGGTCGAGGTAGATGAACACGCGCTGGATCAGGAAGTCGCGGATCTCGAACACGTCGCACCAGCGGCCCGCGCCCCAGTCGGGGACGCCCGAGCGCCAGGGGCCGTCCTGGTGCTCGCCGTGGCTGGTGCCCTCGCACACCAGCATGTCCGAGCCGGAGAAGATCCAGTTGAACTCGGAGTAGTGGTGCTCGATCCCCTTGAGCGTGGCCCCGACGTCGCCGAACAGCTTGCCGATCTGCTCCTTGCCCGAGGCGATGCCCCACTTGGGGAAGTACACCTGGGCGTCGTCGGCGAACAGGTCGAGGATGCTGCTGCCGTCCGACGTCACCCCGCCCCGGTCGAACGCCTTCAGGTACTCGATCGCCACGCTCTTGCGCTGCTCGTCGGTCATGGTCTGGGTCGCAACGGCCATGGGTTCCCTCCCTTTCGGTCCTGTCACGCCGTGGTCGGCACGCCGATCACGTGGTCCTGCATCCACTGCCGGAACGTGTCACGGTCCCGGCTGATCCCGTCCCAGGCGGCGTAGGCGGCGTTGTCGCGCACCGAGTAGCCGTGGGCGTAGCTGGGCGCCGCGCCGCCGGGGACCTCGGCCACCGCGGTCACCACCCACGACGGCAGGACCACGGCCCCGGGCCGGTCGTCGAGGTGGTCGACGATCTCCTCCACGGTCACGATCGAGCGGGCCGCCGCCAGCACGGCCTCCTTCTGCACCCCCGTGATGCCCCACAGCTGCACGGTCCCGGCGCGGTCGGCCCGCTGCGCGTGGACGATCGTGACGTCGGGCCGCAGCGCGGCCACCGCCGTGAGCTGCTCGCCGGTGAACGGGCAGGCGATCGTGGCCACGTTGTCGGTGACGTCGACCAGGTCGGTCCCGGCATAGCCGCGCAGCACCGCGAACGGCAGCCCCGACGCCCCCGCCGCGTAGCGGTTGGCCATGCCGGCGTGGCTGTGCTCCTCCAGCTCCAGCGGCCGCGGCCAGCCGTTCTCCACCGCGTCGCGGAAGCGGTGGAGCGAGCCCACGCCGGGGTTGCCGCCCCAGGAGAACACGAGCTTGCGGGCGCAGCCCATGCCGATGAGCTGGTCGTAGACGATGTCGGGCGTCATGCGCACCAGCGTCAGGTCGCGGCGGCCCTGGCGGACGATCTCGTGGCCCGCGGCGTGGGGGATGAGGTGGGTGAACCCCTCCAGCGCCACGACGTCGCCGTCGTGGACGTGGGCGGCCACCGCCTCGGGCAGCGTCGTGATGGCCGCCATCGCTCAGGCCCGCGGGTACCAGGGCGGGATGGCCGCGTCGACGTTGATCCACACGGACTTGGGGTCGGTGTAGCCGCGCATGGCCTCGAAGCCCATCTCGCGCCCGTAGCCGGACTGGCCCACGCCGCCAAAGGGCGAGGCGGGGCTGACGCGCTTGTAGCAGTTCACCCAGACCATGCCGGCCCGGAAGGCGCGGGCCAGGCGGTGGGCGCGGGACAGGTCCCGGGTCCACAACCCGGCGCCCAGCCCGTAGTCCGTGCTGTTGGCCACCGCCACCGCCTCCTCGTCGGACGAGAACGTGGACACTGTGACGAACGGGCCGAACACCTCCTCCCGGCACACGCGGGCGGTCGGATCGGCCCGCACCACGGTGGGCAGCACGTAGCAGCCCCGGTCGAGGGCGGGATCGTCGGGCGCGGTCCCCCCTGTGAGGATCTCGCCGCCCTCGTCCTCGGCCACCTTCACGTAGGACAGCACCCGGTCGCGATGCTCGGGCGAGGTGAGCGGGCCCATCTCGGTGCCGGGCGCCAGCGGGTCGCCCACCCGCAGGGAGCGGGCCAGGGCCAGGAAGCGGTCGAGGAACTCGGCGGCTATGGCCTCGTGCAGCACGAGGCGGGACCCGGCGATGCAGGCCTGGCCCTGGTTGTGGAAGATGGCGAAGGCCGAGCCGTTGACTGCCGCAGCGAGGTCGGCGTCGGCGAACACCACGTTGGCGCCCTTGCCGCCGAGCTCCAGCTGGAGGCGCTTGAGGTTGCCGGCCGACGCCTCCACGATCGAGCGCCCGGTGCGGGTGGAGCCGGTGAAGCTCACCTTGGCGATGCCCGGGTGCGCCGCGATGCGGGCGCCGGCATCGTGGCCGTAGCCCGGGACCACGTTGACGATGCCGGGCGGGAAGCCGACCTCCGCCATCAGCTCGCACAGGCGCAGCGTCGACAGCGGCACCAGCTCCGACGGCTTCATCACCGCGGTGTTCCCGGCGGCCAGCGCCGGGCCCAGCTTCCAGCTGGTGAACATGAGCGGGAAGTTCCACGGCACGATCTGGCCCACGACGCCCACCGGCTCCGGGGTCACGTAGTTGAGGAAGCCGGCGTCCACGGGGATCACCGAGCCCTCGAGCTTGTCGGCCAGGCCGCCGAAGTAGCGGTAGCTGGCGGCCGTGCGGGGCACGTCCAGCAGCGTGGTGTCCTTCAGCGGGTGGCCGGTGTCGGTCGACTCCAGCCGGGCCAGCTCCTCGGCGTGCGCGTCGATGGCGTCGGCCAGCCGGAAGAGGAAGCGGCCCCGCTCGGCCGCCGGCGTGGCCGCCCAGGCGGGGAAGGCTTCCTGGGCGGCGTCCACGGCCCGGTCCACGTCGGCGGCACGCGCCTCGGCGACCTCGGCCAGCAGGGAGCCGTCATGGGGGTTGCGGACCTCGACGGTCCCGCCCGCCAGCGCGTCGACGAACTCGCCTCCGATGAACAGGCGGCTCTGCACGTCAGAACTCGACGGCCGTCTTCGGCGCCTTGCCCTCGGCGATGAGGTCGGGGAGGGCGGGCGAGCCGTTCTCCCACACCAGCAGCATCGCCCGCTTGGGCGAGTAGCCCTGGTGGCGGATGTCGGCCGGCATGGCGGCCACGTCGCCCGCCTTCATGACCACGTTGGCCCGGGGTGCCCCGGTCTCGCGGTCCTCGACCTTCCAGTGGATCTCGTCGGAGAGCTGCACGAACCACTCGACCCGATCGTTGCCGTGGATGATCGGCAGGATGAACTCCTCGGTGGTCGGGCAGTACAGGCTGTCCTTGCACACCGAGACCACCGACGGGTTCCAGGTCACGTCGCTGCGCGACAGGTAGGCGAACAGGTTGAACGCGGCGACCTCGCCCTCGTAGCCCGGCTCGGCCTCGACCGTGGGCTCGTCCTGGGGGACGTCGGCGAACATGCGGTTGATGGTGTGGCCGGTCTCGTCGCTGCGCAGCGGCTCGTCGCCGGGTACGCCCACCATCCGGGCCGCGGTGACCCGGGTGCGGGTGATCGCGGCCAGGTTGTCGCCGGTCTTCTCGCCGAACGCCGAGCCCGTCTCCTGCGGGGCGGCGAAGGGGTCGAAGCCGTCGTTGGTCCAGTCGGCGAGGATGGCCTTGAACGTGGCCATGATCTGGTCGGCGTCGAAGTTCTCCTGGTGGTCGAGCTCGGCCTTGCGGTAGGCGTCGTTGTACCGGCCGGCGAACAGGTCGACGTTGCCGTAGTGGTTCATCGTCCCGATCACACCGTCGAAGTTGACGATGCCGTAGAAGAAGTTCCAGGCCACGTCGCGCATGAGCGCCTTGAGGAAGGCCTCGACGGACATGACGTGGCGGCCCGTCGGCCACTCGATGTGGGTGAAGTGCTCGTCGCGGGTGAAGCTGAACCCGCCGAGGCGGAAGGTGGCGTACCCGTGCTCGTTGCGCTCGCCGGTCTCGACAGGGATGTCGGTGGCTGTCACTGGTCGTCCCTCCTCACGCCGTCTGGCAGATGTCGGCCCAGCGGTACACGGTGTCGGGCCCCTCGATGGTCTGGAGCAGGATCACACCCGGGCGCTCGGCGCTGAACCGGTAGCAGCGCCCGGCGGGCAGCAGGGCCATGTGGCCGCGGCCCGCCGTGATGCGGCCCATGGGGGTGCCCTCGGGCTCGCCGTCCACGCGCACCGAGCCCTGCGAGCCCGCATCGACCTGCGGCTCGGACGGGTCGAGCAGGTCGACGACCACCTCGCCGTCGACCACGAGCGCGAACTCGTCGTGCGGTGTGGCCCGCCACTCGGAGGTGCCCTCGGCCCGGATGACCTCGAGCACGTACTCCATGTTCTTGCCGACCGCGACCTTCTCCCAGGGCCGGGCCGCGCTGGCCACGTCGAACATGTTGGAGAACACGTAGTTCTTCGGATCGTCGTTGATCACCTCGACGCCGCCCTTGTCGTAGCGGTCGAGGGATGCGAACGCCGTTGTGTACGTCGCCATGCTTCCCCTCGTGTCTTCCAGTGAGTGTTCGTATAGCGTACAATCGTGCGCAATGTGAACACTTCGACCTTTGCCTAGTGCGGGAGGCGTGTCAAGGGTGGACTTCGTCCAGTCGCTGGAGCGTGGGCTCGCCGTCATCCAGAGCTTCGACGCCGAGCACCCGGACCTGACCTTGAGCGAGGTCGCGGCCCGCACCGGCCTGACGCGCGCCACCGCTCGGCGTTTGCTGCTGACGCTGGGGCAGCTGGGCTACGTCTCCAGCAACGGGCGGCGGTTCTCGCTCACGCCGCGCGTGCTCGACCTCGGCTACGCCTACCTGTCCTCGCTCAACGTGCAGCAGATCGCCCAGCCGTACCTGGAGGCGCTGTCCGATCGGGTGCACGAATCCGTGTCGGTGACGGTGCTCGACGGGGCCGACATCGTCTACGTCGCCCGCGTGCCCACGAAGCGGATCATGACGATCTCGCTGGGGCTCGGTAGCCGGCTCCCCGCCTACTGCACCTCGATGGGGCGGGTGCTGCTGGCCGAGCTCGGACCGGACGAGCTGGCCGCCGCTCTGCCCGGCTCGCTGGAGCGGCACACCGAGCACACCGTCACGACCTCCGGCGAGCTGGCCGTGGTGCTCAAGCAGGTGCGGGCCCAGGGGTGGGCGCTGGTGGACCAGGAGCTGGAGATGGGCCTGCGCTCGGTGGCCGCCCCCCTGCGGGACGCGTCGGGGCGGGCGGTGGCGGCCATGAACGTGTCCACGCAGGTGGCGCGCACGTCCGTCGACCAGCTCCACGAGGATGTCGTCCCCGACCTGGTCGCCACCGCGGGGCGCATCAGCGAGGCGCTCGCCAAGCGATGAGCGGCGCCGCGGCGGGCGACGCGGTATGGGACCGGGTCCACCAGCTGGCGTCCGGCCTGCGGTCCGGCGGGGCGGACCTCGCCCTGTCCGAGCTGCTCGACGCGGCCGAGGCGCTGCGCCACATCCAGCTGGCCGACCGGGAGGAGCTGCGCACCGCGCTGCGCACCACGCTGATCAAGCACGCCCACGAGCTGGAGCGCTTCGACCTGCTGTTCGACCGCTGCTTCCCGCCCGCGCCCCGGGCTGCAGGTGCCGGCGACGCCCCGCCGCCCGTGGTAGCCGACCCGGGGACCGGCGCGGTCGCCGCGGCCCCGCCGGGGCTGGGCGAGCGGGTCCGCGCCGCGGTCGACGCCGGCACCGAGGCCGAGCTGCGGGTGCTGGCCGAGGAGGCGGTGGCGCGCCACGCGGGCTTCGAGGAGGGCACCCGCACCGAGCGCTACCACGTCTACCGGGTGCTGCGGGCGGTCGAGCTGGCCCACCTGCTGCACGATGCCCTGCGCCGGGCCCGGGACCGGGGCGAGGACCTGTCCCGCCCCGAGGTCGCGGCCCGCATCGAGGCCCTGCGCCGCCTG
>JBKPRS010000176.1:0-15297 GCA_046734695.1 Actinomycetota bacterium
CCTGGTCGTTGCTGTGGAGGTGCCTGGGCGGTTGGGCGAAGGTCTCGTAGGGCTGGCACCGGAGCACCACACGGTCTTCTTGTTCGGCCATCGCGGCGACAAAGGGGCGGGCGTCGTCGCCAAGCGGCTCGCCGGACATGCGCCCGCCGACCGCCATCATCACGTCGACTACGAGGTCCGGGTCGTTGTCGACGCAGGCGTCGCAGTACACCTGGAGGTAACTGAACGGCCAGCGCTCGTCGAGGACGCACAGGCTCACCTTGGGGTTGCGGGCGACCGACTTGGCCTTGCCGCGCTCGCGCATGGTCGACACCAGCAGCTCGTCAGTGTCGGTCGGCACGTAGTACACGATCGACATCGCCGGTCCGTCGGCGCGCCGTGCTGTACCGAAGACACCTGTGCGGTGGGTGCGGACGAACTCGCGTCGCTCGGACGGGAGCATGTCCCGATCCGTCGGCGGCACGAACGGCTCGGCAGCCAGGGGCAGGAGATTCAAAGTCATATTATCGGATGATAACTTTGAGGCGATGGGCCGAGCACGCCGCACCCGGGACGACCTCCGCCAGCAGCTGCTCGAATCCGCACTCGTCGAGTTCGGTGCCAAGGGGTTCGACGGCGCTTCCACCCGATCGATCGCGCAGCGCGTCGATGCCCATCAGCCCCAGATCAACTACCACTTCGCGTCCAAGGAGGCGCTGTGGACCGCGGCGGTCGACCACCTCTTTGCCAGGCTCGTCGCCGCGCTGGGCGATTTGCCCCTGCCCGACGGCACCGACGATCCCTTCGAACTCGGCGAGGCCTTCGCCGAGGCGGTCCGGCGGTTCGTGCGCTTCGCGGCCGCCCACCCCGAGCTCAACCAGATCATGGTGCACGAAGCGACCGAGGACAGCGATCGCCTTCGCTGGATGGTCGAGCATCACGTCCGCCCGCTCTACGCCGCGATACGGGCTGTTTGGCAGCGGCTGAGCGAGGCCGGCATCACCGCGCCGATCGATCCCACGATGGTCCACTACGTCATCGTCGGCGCCGCGTCCATGCCGTTCGTCAACGCGCCCGAAGCCCGGCTCCTGACCGGCGTCGAGCCCACCGACCCCACTTGGGTCGACTCCCACGCAGACGGGCTCGTCGCAACGTTGCTCCCCCGGCTCGCCCCAGCTCACGGCTAGCGTCGAACCCGGACCGATCCCACCCAGTACAGCCGCAGGGCGCCCCGATTGACCGTTGGCGCTGCGTCTCGGCGCATCCCGCGTCTACCCCGCGTGGCTGACCGACCCAGGTGGTACGAGCCCGTACGCACGCTGGGGTCCACCTGCGTATCCGTCCGCCGATGACCGTGTAAGTCCGCTCGGTCAAGCTTCGGGAAGCCCCCTGTGGGGTTCGAGGACGACGCAGCGCTCTGGTGCGCCGCATTCCTGCTCCGCTCGCAGAGGCTCCTCGTCAACGGTTTGTACCTAGCCGAGAGCGACGGGCCCGACGACGGTGTTGGGGGTGCTAGCTCGTGCGGCGTACGAGTCAGCGATCCTCGGCGCGTGGCTCCTCGGCGACGCCGCGCGTCTCGGCAACTCCGGGGCGATCTGACTCGGAGGCACGTCATCGCGTTGAGTGAGATCTGGCCGGATCGCGATCCGCCGACCGGCGTCGCCGCGATCCTCGACGTCCACCGCGAGCAGTATCCGCCGTCGCGTCTCCCGCCTGTCGAGCAGAACGTCGACCAGGTCGCCGAATGGGTCAGCGACCGAATCGGTGTGGGCTCATCGGCTCGTGCGAGAGGGCGAGCAGGTTCTCAAGGAGCCGGTCCGACACGATGGCGAACCGTACCGGTCGAGCTACTCGGCGCTCTACCGGACTTTGTCGATGTACCAGGTCCACGGAGCGGTGACGGTCCAAGGCTGGGTGGACCTCGAACGCCGAACGTTGCCTCGGATTGAACCGAACCAACCCGCGTTGGTGGCGGTGAGGTGATCAGCCGAGGACCCCGGTCTCGAAGCGCACGACCAGCGCGAAGCCTGACCCTGCGTGGGGACTGCGGACCAGGCGTTCCTCGTCACCTAGCAATGGCCACGACGACCGGCCCTACAGTCTCGGCGAATCGGTTGTGGCTTCGGTGCTGCGACGGAGTTCCGCCGATTGCTACACAGCGAAGCGGAATCGGAGCCCTCATCACCATCGGCCATCGCGCAGCCATCGCGCAGCCATCGCCGGCAATGCTGCCGGCTCGGCGTAGTGCGTGGATGACGGTGATGAGCGCTACAAGCTCCCCAGCCAGCCCGCGCGGACGTCGGTCACTGAGCGTGGGACGATGTCGAGATGGCAACAGGGCGAGCGCCGGATTGTGCGGACGGGCATGGCACAGGACGCGACCACTCCCCGTGACGTCCTCATCGCTGCCGGGCGGCAGCGGCTCCTGACCCACGGGATCGAGGCACTACGCGGTCTGCTCAACGCTTCGGCCCTTTCCCGCGATGTGCCAGTCTCGCGCGACACCGCATACCGGGTCTTCCGGGACGAGGCAGCAGACGACTCCGTTGCGGACGCGGTGGTGATGGCGGTCGCCGAGGCCGCTCATGAGCTGGACTGGGCGGGGGACAACGCCGCTCAGGCGGCGGCGATCGAGGCCTATGCGGCCAATGTCAATGCCGGCCACGACAGTGCGACGGCCACGAAGGAGGTGCTGCGGGCGAGCTACGAGGCCCAGTTCCAGTCACCCGGTCTGGCGGCCACCTGGCTGCTGCAGGCGGCCGCCCTGACAGCTAGCGAGGCGTGGCAGGGCGATCGTCCAACCGAGGACGGAATCGACCTGTGCCGAAGGATCCTGGCTCTGCGCCGGGACTACTACCGGACGGGCGAAGACCATGTGGCCGGCCTCTTCGCACTGGCGTTCTCCGAGATCGGTCGGCGGCCTCGCTCCGGGATCGATCCGCGAACGATCGTGATGCTCATTCACTGCCTGCTCGATGGGGCGGTGCTCCATCGACTCCTGGACCCCGATTCGATCACCCCTGAACTCGCCGCGGAAGCCATGTACCTGCTCGGCCTCGCGTTCACCGAGGTCGGCCTGTCTGTCGACGCCCGCAGACCCGACGACGAGCGGGCCCTTGAGACCTTCGACCGCCTCATCGATGCCGCCGCCACGCTCTGGTCGATCCGGCCGGAGATCAGCGTAGAAGACGCCGCCAGCACGGCAGAGACGCCCATGGACGCTGCGCGTTCGTTGTTCCCCGACATCGGTGACTTGGCCGACAGCCTGCTGCGAAGCCGAGTCGTCGCGGGAGGCTTCATGGACCTGGGCCCGTTCCCCGACCCGACCCGGGCCCGGCAACACCTGCCTGCTCTGGCCGCCGAGCTCCGCCGCCTGCGTGACTTGGCCGACGCGATCCCGCATGTCATCGCAGCGACGCGGATCCACCTACCCACGAGATCGAAAACCTTCGCCGACGACTTCATCGAGAGCGAAGGCCGCGTTCTGGCCGTCCTTGAGGTTCAGCGGCCCGAGCAGCTTGCCCGGGACCTTGTCGAGTTCGCTGCACGCGGGAGTTCCGGGTGGCCGTCGGTGGTCGCGCTGATGGCCACGACAGGCTACGAGACCTGAGCCCACCCCAGCGGGGAGCCGCGCGTGACGGGCCCGCCTTGCATCCGCGGGCACTGATCGACGTGGCAGGCCTGCTGCCGCGCGGGTGACGTCGAGGATTCCCCGCGTCCGGCCGCCATCGGACAACCCGTACGACTCACGTCTCAGGTTGCGACTGACAGTCCGCACCTCACCGCACGACGATGCCGGTCACCACAAGCACCCCAAGGTCCACCAGAGTCGTTCGAGTCGAGCGTGGCAGCTTGAAGGCGATCTCCAGTCCCGTGATCCCGCAGGAGGAAGGTTGACGGGCATCTCTCGAGCTGGACAGTTTCGAGCCCCCGACCGAGCTCGCGCCGAGAAGTTCAACACCTTCCGCGAAGACGGCGCCGGCTACCTGGCAATCCAGATGACCCGCCCACAGACCTTGGCCTAGGCGCTCAACGACTCCCCGGTCGGCCGGCTCGCCTGGATCGTCGAGAAGTTCCACGAGTGGACCGACCCCGCCAAGAATCCCGGCGACGCCGTCGACCGCGACCAGCTACTCACCAACGTCAGCAGCTTCTGGTTCACCGGATCAGGAGCATCGACAGCCCACGCCGTCTACGAAGGGATGCAGGAAAGCATTCTTCGCCGCGGACACCATCCGCACCCTCATAGACCCATCAGGTCACATCGAACACTGGACCGAATCCAAACGCGGCGGCCACTTCGCCGCAATGGACACCCCAGACCCGCTCACCGACGACATCCGAACCTTCTACAGACCCCTGCGACGAGACCAAGAAGAGACAAACCAATGAGACAACTGATGAGATGGATTCGGCTTCTGCCGAGTGGAAATCCGCGTCGATCAGGGCCGTCGTGATGGAGGTCCCGACGTGACGACCCCAACGGCAGACAGCGGTCAACGAGCCTCTCGTAGGAGATCACTATGAAACGAATCATGGCCGCGGGTACAGTTGCGTTGGCGCTCGCGACGACAGCACTTGTCGCACCCGCCACTCCTGCCTCGGCCGATAGCTACAACGGATGCGCGTGGCCGAGGGTCTGCTTCTATCAGACGCAGTCTCAATGGCTCGCCCAAACACCGAACGCCGCATACAAGGACGTGACGTCGCACTTCCAGAACCTCAGTGCAGCGGCCCGGGGTTCGGACTATGTGTTGAACACACGTAACAACGATATCGCATGGATAAACGCCTACAACGAACTCGATGGTCTAACTTACCTCTATTGCATTCCGCCCAACGGCGCCTGGATTTTCTCGGCCGTTGAGGAGGTCAGACAAATTCGAATCGACGATGCAGCGAATTGCTATTGAGTCAACGGCCCCACGACGAGCACTGCCACTATAGCCTGCACCCGATGGCGACAAGCTCGATGACGGACCACCACCACGGCCCGCCTAGCCGTTCGGTCCCAGCAGCACCTTCAAGCCGCTGGAGTCCACGAAGGACGTGCAGGACAGCTCGATCACGACCAGGTGGTGGTCAGACGAGATCCCGTTCAGAGCCGCCAGCAGACGGTGCCGTGTGCTGAGATCGAGTTCCCCAGAGACGTGGACCACCGCCGCTTCCGGGTCGCCATCAACGACCAGAACCTCCGAACACGTCGGAGGCTGACAAGGTGGACCTCTCCCGGGCGCTACCGCCGCACCCTACCCCTGACGAAGGATCCCCATCCCCTACGGCGGTTGGACCCCTCACCCGAGCCGCGCATCTGCGGGCAGCTATCGGGCAGCTGCGCCCGCATCGGCCGACCCCGCCGAGCATGGGTCACCACGGCCGTAAGAGAGCGCCCGTCGCAGGTCACGCAGGATGAACGCCTCCGGCCTCGGGTGACGAACGCCAACCTGGCCCGGGCTCATAACCCGAAGATGGCCGGGGAGCAGAACCTACGAGCCAAGCGCCCCCGGGGACCGACGCGTCATGCTTGCGCCACGTCGATGATCAGAGTTGGGGTCTGCCCATCGTCGAGGCTGCTTGTCGACTGGGCGCCAGCGCGAGACGCTGGTCCCCACAGGGAGACTCCGATAGGCAACGGGCATCGGGCACAGGCACTCGTGGGACAACTGTGGGACGGTTGGCCGGCCCCCGCGCCCAGCACGCCTGTTCACCAGGTCAAACGCGCCGACGGCGGTGAGCCCTCGGGACCGCCTCGCCCTCGTGTGCCCCTTCTAACACCGTTGTCAGCTTCCGGCCACGTATCTTGCTCTGCCACCGGCCACCGTCCGTGGTTGTCGTCAAGTTGTAACCGCGCGCCGTCAACCTCCCGCCGCACCTAGCGGTCGATCGGCGTCGACCATCCCGGCGGAAGGGATGGCGTGGACAAGGAGACGGAAATGAGACGGAACAGGTTCAGGCGCGTGTCCGGTCTGCTGGTGCTGGCACCTTTGCTGGCGGCGGTGCAGACGACGGCGTCGCCGGCGGCGGCGTCCGCGGCGGCCCGTGGGACGGAGCTCCAGCTGACGGACCTCGGCACGCTCCCCGGGGGCCAGTTCAGCATCGCGGAGGGCATCAACGACGACGCTGAGGTCGCCGGCACCAGTGACGTGAGCCCCGGCATCGTCCACGCGTTCCTGTGGCGGGAGGGCGAGATGCTCGACCTCGGGACCCTGGGCGGCGAGAACAGCCAGGCCACGGACATCAACAACCGAGGCGAGGTCGTCGGCTCCAGCAACCCGGCCGGCGGCTTCGAGTTCCGCGCGTTCCTGTGGCGTGACGGCGAGATGCTCGACCTCGGGACCCTGGGCGGGACGGCCAGCACGGCGGCCGGCATCAATGACGAAGGCGAGGTGGTCGGCTACAGCACGACGGCCGCCGGCGAATACCACGCGTTCCTGTGGCGCGACGGCGTCATGTCCGATCTGGGTGCCCCCCCGGGCTCCATGTTCAGCTTCGCCAACGCCATCAACGACCGGGGCCAGATCGCCGGTCAGATCGACCAGGCGCCGGTCTGCTGGCGGCGCGGCGTGGCCTCGTCGCTCCCGCTGCCTCCCGGCGAGACGCAAGGGATCGCCCAGGGCATCAACGACCGGGGAGCCATCGCCGGCTCCACCTTCTCGTCGGGGTCCGCCACCATCCGGGCCACGCTGTGGCGACACGGCAAGGTGCTCGACCTCGGCACCCTGGGTGGGCCCGGCAGCGGGGCGTTCGACGTCAACGACCGTGGCCAGGTCGTCGGCTGGTCCAACACCACCGGCTTCGGCAACGCCGCCTTCCTCTGGGAGGACGGCGTCATGACGAGCCTCGCCGCCCCCGGGTGGACCTTCACGGAGGCACACGCGATCAACCGGTCCGGCCAGGTCGTCGGCGTGGGCCAGAGCACGACCTTCCACGCGGTCCTCTGGCACTAGCGAGCCGGCCCCGCCGCCCCTCACGCCCGCGAGCGCAGCGCAGCGCTCGCGGGCTTGGAGGCCCTCGCCGCGGGGAGCCTGTGGGATGAGCATGCGAGGTCGCGGCCAGCACAGGTTCTGACCTGGGCGGCAAGAGCGATCGACCGGTGCCCTCCGGAGCCATGTGCGCAAGTTTGAATCCTGATCGCGACCGCCTCGCCCCTCGCCTTCTCGTCCCACACCCGTCCCACAGCCAGCGGGTAACAGGGGTTACCGCCGGACACCCACGGTCAAACTCGTCGCACCAGCCGGTCAGCAGACACCCAGGTCAGCGGCACTTCGCCCGGGCGGGGAGTGTGGGGCTAGCTGGAATCGAACCAGCGACCTCACCCTTATCAGGGGTGCGCTCTAACCGACTGAGCTATAGCCCCGGGACGCGAGCGCGACAGGTTATCGCTGTGGTCGGCGGCGCGGCGAACCGGATCTGGGGCGGCGGACCGGTTCCTTGACGATCGTGTGGCGCAGGCCGCCCGTGAGCTCGTTGAGCA
Organism: Actinomycetota bacterium; assembly: GCA_046734695.1. GTDB lineage: Bacteria > Actinomycetota > Acidimicrobiia > Acidimicrobiales > VFJN01 > ZC4RG19. The sequence goes on from JBKPRS010000176.1 coordinate 7,454, forward strand.
GGTTGATCAGCACGGTGAGGAGCACATTGCCGATGGAGCCGGCGGTCACCAGGATGGCCATGCCGATGGCTGCGGCCTTGAACAGGGTGCCGTCGTCGATCTTGAACCCGCCCACGAGGACCTGGCCGTCGCCGCAGTCGTCGTCCTCCTCGAAGTCCGTGCCCGCCGGCAGGTCGGCCTTGGCCGTGCAGGTGCCGTAGGCGCCCATGCGGGTCACGAAGCTCTCGACCTGGTCGACGGTGCCGACCGAGCGGCCGGCGTTGTAGAGCAGCGTGCCGGCTACCAGGATGATCAGCCCCAGCGACAGGTAGAAGAGCACCGAGATCTTGAACACCGACCAGGGGTCGATCGACCACAGCCGCTGGTTGACCCGCAGGCCCCGGCGGGATGCCTTGTCGGCGCGGGCGGCGGTATGGCGGGCACGCCGGCCGGCGGGAGCACCCGGCGGTACGAGGACCGGAGCCGGGGGCGGCTCGACGGTCGAACCGGGGGCCATCACCGGCGGCGCCGGGATCGTGCCGGTGGCGGCCGAGTCGCTGCCGCCCGGCGGCGTGGGCGGACCGGCGGGGGTGGCGACGGCGGTGCCGGTACCGGACGAGGTGGAGGACGAAGACGGGGACGACGACGGGGACGACGGGGAGGCTGCGGCCGCGGACCGCGGAGCGGGGTCGGGCGGAGGGTGGGAGTGGCCGTTCCCGCCGCCGTCAGGCGCCGGCGGCCCGTGGGCCGCAACGGCCCCCTGATCCTGGCCGCCGGTGGTGACTCCGGACGTATCAGCCGGCATCGTCCGGAGTCTACGGCACTATGTCGTGAGTCTGGCGCCGAAGGGGCCGCCCGCGGCCCTCACGCTACGCAGTGGACGGGCGTGGCCGCCGCTCGTGGTCGGATCCGCTCAAAGCGGCTGGCCTGGTCGTCGCACCCGCCAGGTGGCCCCGCGCCCGCGCCTCGGCTTCGACGGCACCCACCCGCACCCGGACCACGACCTCGTCGCCTTCCCGGCGGAACTCGACCAACTCGGCCCCGTTGGCCGCCGCCAGCCGCCGGGCGGCAGCTTCGCCCTCGGCTGCGCCGGCCAAGGCCGCCGCGTCCGCCGCGGTGGAGGCGCGAGCTCGCGCGGTCAGCGCCTCGACCGCGGGCACCAGGGCCACGAGCGCGGTGACGACCAGGACCATCAGCGCGGCCGCGAGCGGCACGACCTGACCGGCGTCGCCGGCCCCCCGCCGTGACGACAACCGACCCGCATCGGCGGCCGCGGACGACAGCAACGAACCGGACTCGGCGGCTGGGCCGCCGGGCGCATAACCGACCATGGGATCCTCCCCTTGCGCCCGGGCGCGCTGGCGCCGAGCGCACGACTCAACTCGGATTGTCTGGGGGGAGGGGACCCGGAGAGGGTCAGTCGTCGGTGGTCAGGACCGGAGCGACGGCGGCCACGGTCTGGCCGGCGTCGAGGTTCATGACCCGCACGCCCGTGGCGTCGCGGCCTTGCGAGGACACGTCCCGCACCTGCATGCGGATGATCGTGCCCGACGAGGAGATGACGAAGATCTCGTCATCGATACCGACCATGAAGGCGGCGACAACGAACCCCTTCTTGGCCGTCAGCTTGATGCCCCGCACACCCTGGCCGCCACGGCCCTGGGTGTTGAACCTGTCGAGCTGCGTGCGCTTGCCGTAGCCCGCGTCGGTCACCAGCAGCAGCGCCACCTCGGGCCGGGCCACGTCGCACGACACGACCTCGTCGCCCGTGCGCAGCTTCATGCCCCGCACCCCGGCCGCCGCCCGGCCCATCGACCGCACGTCCTCCTCCGAGAACCGGATGGTCATGCCGGAACGGGCCACCATGAAGATGTCGTCGCCCCCATTTGTGGGGATGACCTTCACCAGCTCGTCACCGTCACGCAGGTTGATGGCGATGAGCCCGCTGCGCAGTGACGAGTCGTACTCGTTGAACCGGGTCTTCTTCACCTGACCCTGGCGGGTGGCGAAGAACAGGTACGGGTGCGTCTCGTAGTCGCGGGTGTCGATGATGGCCTGGATCTTCTCGTCGGGCTGCAGCGGCAACAGGTTGACGATGGCCGTGCCCCGGGCCGTGCGGTCCTTGCGCGGGATCTCGTGCGCCTTGAGCCGGTACACCCGACCCCGGGTGGAGAAGAACAGCAGGTACGCGTGCGCGGTGGTCGTGAGGATGTGAGTGACGTAGTCGTCGTCACGCAGCTTGGTGCCGGCCACGCCCCTCCCGCCCCGGCCCTGTGACCGGAACGTGTCGGACGGAACCGTCTTCACATAGCCCCGCTGGGACATGGTCACGACGAGCTCCTCGTCGTCGATCAGGTCCTCGATGTCGATGTCGCCGACGTCGTAGGTGATCTCGGACCGGCGGTCGTCGCCAAAGCGCTCGCGCACCTCGGCCAGCTCTTCCTTGATCACCGCGAACAGCCGGGCCTCGTCGGCCAGGATCGCCTCGAGGTCCGCGATCGTTTGCCGCAGGTCCTCGAGCTCGGTCTCCAGGTCGATGCGGGCCAGCCGGGTGAGCTGACCGAGTCGCATGTCGAGGATGTGCTCGGCCTGGTCGATCGAGAACTCGAACGGCTCGGCCATCAGCCCGGCCCGGGCCGCGGCCCGGTCGTCGGAGGCCCGGATGAGGGCGATCACCTCGTCGATGACGTTGATCGCCTTGAGCAGGCCCTCGACCAGGTGAGCGCGGCGCTTCGCCTTGTCCAGCCGGAACTGGCTGCGCCGCCGGATGACGTCGACCTGGTGGTCGACGTAGGCCCGCAGCATCTGCACCAGGTTGAGCGTGCGGGGCACGCCGTCGACCAGCGCGACGGTGTTGACCGCGAAGTTCGTCTGCAGCGGCGTGTGCTTGTACAGGTTGTTGAGGATGACGAGCGCCGGCGCGTCCTTCTTGAGCTCGATCACCAGCCGGGTCTCCCCGGCAGCCGACTCGTCGTTGACGTCCGCGATGCCCTCGATCTGGCGGGACTCGACCAGCTCCTTGATCTTCACCGCGGTGGCCGAGATCGACGCCTGGTACGGCATCTCGGTGACCACGATGCGGTCGCGCTGGCGGCCGGTGCCCTCGACGATCTCGGTGCGGGCCCGCACTCGGATCGACCCGCGGCCGGTGCGGTAGGCGTCCATGATCCCGGCCCGGCCCATGATGAGACCGCCCGTGGGGAAGTCGGGGCCCTTGACGAACTGCATGAGGTCGTCGGGCGTGGCGTCGGGATTGTCGATCAGGTGGACCACCGCGTCGATGGCCTCGCGCAGGTTGTGCGGCGGGATGTTGGTGGCCATGCCGACCGCGATGCCCTGGCTGCCGTTGACCAGCAGGTTGGGGAACCGGGCCGGCAGCACCACGGGCTGCACGAACTCGCCCGAGTAGTTGTCGATGAAGTCGACGGTCTCCTCGTCGATGTCGGCCAGCATCACGTCTCCGGCCAGCGGCGCCAGCCGGCACTCGGTGTACCGGGAGGCGGCGGGCCCGAAGTCGGGGGAGCCGAAGTTCCCGTGGCCGGCGATCAGTGGGTGGCGCAGCGTGAAGTCCTGGGCCATGCGCACCAGGGCGTCGTAGATGGCCCCGTCGCCGTGGGGGTGGAACTTGCCCATCACCTCGCCGGTGACGCGGGCGCACTTCATCCAGCTGCGGTCGGCGCGCGCGCCGATGTCGTGCATGCCCCACAGGATCCGCCGCTGGACGGGCTTGAGGCCGTCCCGCACGTCGGGCAGGGCCCGGGCGGTGATGACGGTCATGGCGTAGTCCAGGAAGGAGCGTTCCATCTCCTCCTGGATCTCGATGGGCTCGATGGCCAGGCGGCCGCGCTCCTGGCCGTTCGCGTCGTCAGTGGGGGGAGTCAGGTCGTCGTCAGGCATGAGGTCTCAGATGTCGATGAAGCGGACGTCGTTGGCGTTGGTCTGGATGAAGTGCTTGCGCATCTCCACGTCCTCGCCCATGAGGATGGACAGCACCTCGTCGGCCAGTGCGGCCTGCTCGACGTTGACCCGGAGCAGCGTGCGCCGAGCGGGATCCATCGTGGTGAGCCGCAGCTCTTCGTGGTCCATCTCGCCGAGGCCCTTGAGCCGCTGGAACTCCTTGCGATGGTTCGGCCGCTCCTCCAGGAAGCGGGCCTTGGCCGCATCGTCCTTCAGGTAGACCTTCTCCCGGCCCACCTCGGTGGAGTACAGCGGCGGCTCGCACAGGTAGATGTGGCCCTGCTCGACAAGCGGCTTCATCTGCCGGAAGAAGAACGTGAGCAACAGGGTGCGGATGTGGGCGCCGTCGACGTCGGCATCGGTGAGGATGCAGACCTTGTCGTAGCGCCGCTTGTCGAGGTCGAACTCGTCGCCGAGGCCGGCACCGATGGCCGAGATCAGCGTCTGGATCGCCTCGTTCTTCAGCATCTTGTCGATGCGGGCCCGCTCGACGTTGAGGATCTTGCCCCGGATGGGCAGGATCGCCTGGGTCGCGGGATCGCGCGCCTGCACCGCCGAGCCACCGGCCGAGTCGCCCTCGACGATGAACAGCTCGCGCTCCTCACGGTTCTTGGACGAGCAGTCCTTGAGCTTGTCGGGCATGCCGGCCCCGTCGAGCAGCGTCTTGTTGCGCACGACATCGCGGGCCTTCTTGGCCGCGGCCCGGGCCTGGGCGGCGGCGATGCTCTTGCGGACGATCTTGTTGGCCTCGGTGGGGTTCTCCTCCAGCCAGTCGCCCAGCTTCTCGTTGGTGGCCCGCTGCACGAGCGTCTTCATGGCGGTGTTGCCCAGCTTGGCCTTGGTCTGGCCCTCGAACTGGGGGTCGCGCAGCCGGACGGAGATGATGGCCGTGATGCCCTCGCGGATGTCCTCACCGGCGAGGTTCGCGTCCTTCTCCTTGAGCTGGTTCTTGGCCCGGGCGTACTTGTTCACCGCGGTGGTGAGGGCCGCCTTGAAGCCCTCCTCGTGGGTGCCGCCCTCGACCGTGTTGATGCCGTTGGCGAAGCTGTGGATGCCGTCGGTGTTGAAGCCGGTGTTCCACTGGAACGCCACCTCGACCTCGGACGTCGCGTCCTCGTCGGCCAGGAAGCCGACCTTGGAGAACAGGCTTTCCTTGGTCTTGTTGACGTGCTTGACGAAGTCGACGATGCCGCCGGCGTACTTGAAGATCACCGGCTCGGGGTCGTGGCCCGGGCGCTCGTCCTTGAAGCGGATCTCGAGGCCCCGGTTGAGGAACGCCATCATCTGGATCCGCTCGATGATCGTGCGGGCCGAGAACTCGGTGGTCTCGAACACGGTCGGATCGGGCCAGAACGTGACGGTCGTGCCGTGGCGCGGCTCGCGGCGGCCGTTGCGCGGCGCCTCGCCCATCACCCGCAGCTTGCCCTGGGGCTGGCCACCGTCGGCGAAGTCCATCTGGTAGCGCTTGCCGTTCTGGTCGACCTCCACGGTGACCTTGCGGGACAGCGCGTTGACGACGGACACGCCCACGCCGTGGAGCCCGCCGGAGACCTTGTAGCCGTCGCCGCCGAACTTGCCGCCGCCGTGCAGCTTGGTGAGCGCGATCTCGACGCCCGAGATCTTGTGGATCGGGTGGATGTCGGTGGGGATGCCCCGGCCGTTGTCGATCACCCGGCAGCCACCATCGGCCAGGAGGATGATGTCGATGCGGTCGCAGACGCCCGCCATGGCCTCGTCGACGGAGTTGTCGACGACCTCCCACACGCAGTGGTGCAGGCCCGACGGACCGGTCGAGCCGATGTACATCCCGGGGCGCTTCCGGACCGGTTCCAGGCCCTCGAGGACCTGCATGTCCTTGGCCCCGTACGAAGTGCTTCCCTGCGGCAAGGCGCGCCCTTCCATGAGGTCGATTTCCTACGAGCGGCCGACCGGCGCCGGAACGGCTTTTGCCTGGTCAGACCCGCTGATCACAACATGTTGAGTCTACCAGAGGGGTACGACAATCCCGACCATCCTGACCCGCGGGTCATGGCCGTCTAGCAGGACTGCGAGGCGGCCGAGGACCACGGCGCCGGCGGTCCACCCGAACCTCGACCCGGGTCACGTGCCGGTCGCCCGCGAGCTCGGCCAAACGCCCGACCAACTGTGGCTCAAGGAAGCGCATGTGGGTCGTCACGGCGGGGTCGTCGCACACCACCACGAGTGTCGAGCCGTCGATCGCGACCGGCCGGGTGCGGGCCGCCATGGCCTCGCCCACGACCTCGGCCCAGCGCTCGAAGACGACCTCGACACCGGTCCGCGACGGCGACCCCAGGCGCCCGAGCACCCGGTCGATCGTGTCCCCCACCCGAACCGGAGCGGAGGGTGCGCCGGCGAGCGGCCGCCATCCCATGCGCCCAGTCAACCAGACCGCGCCGGCCTACGGGTGGCGCTCACGACACCCCGAGCAGGCGGCAAGCCGACCTTCGCCCTAGTTCCTGCGGGCCGCGTGCCGGCACCCGTGTGACCGGTTCCGCGGTCACGCCCGGATCTCGCCGCCAGCCAGGTGCAGCACCAGCTCCGGCTGGGCGCCCGGTGGCAGCCCGCTGGCCGTCGTCAGCAGCGTCTGGCCGGCGGGCAAGTGCGCCAGCAGGGCGGCGCTGCGGTCCGGATCGAGCTCGCTGAACACGTCGTCGAGCAGCAGCACCGGCGGCGTGCCGGTCTCCCCGGTCACCACGTGGTGCGCCGCCAGCCTCAGCGCCAGGGCCAGTGTCCGCTGCTCACCCTGCGACGCCTGGGTCCGGGCCGGCGCGTCGCCGATCGACAGGGCCACCTCGTCGCGGTGTGGTCCCACGGTGGACACGCCCCGCCGCACGTCGTCGCTGCGGGCCGCCGTCAGCGCCGCGTCGAGCGCCGACTCCAGACCGGCGCGCCGATCCTCCTCCCCCGCCGCAGCCCCCGACCACGCGGCCTCGTAGTCCGCCGCCACCGATGCCGGGCGGCGGGCCAGCGCGTCGTAGGTGGCCGCCAGGACCGGCCGCATGCGATCGAGCAGGTCCATCCGGGCCGCGACCAGCGCCGCTCCCGAGGACGCCAGCTTGGCGTCCCACACGTCGAGCGTGAACGCCGCGCCCTCGTCCAGCCGGCCCCCCGCCTGGCGCAGCAGGGCGTTGCGCTGGCGCAGCACTTTGTCCACCTCCACCCGCAGCGCGTCGTTGCGGGGATGCAGGCTGACCAGCGCGTCGTCGAGCAGGCGCCGCCGTTCCCCCGGCCCGTCCTTGACGATCGCGAGGTCGTCGGGCGTGAACACCGACACCCGCAGCGAGCCGAGCAGGTCCCGGGCCCGGCGCAGCGGCTGGCGGTTCACCTGCACCCGGTTGCGGCCGGTGGCCGACAGCTGCGCCTCGATGAGCAGCTCCCGTCCCTCCCGCTCGGCCAGGCTGCGCACCACCGCGTACGGCGCCCCGCGCCGCACCAGTGCCTCGGTGGGCGCGCCCCGGAACGACGACAGCGTGGCCAGCCAGGCCAGCGCCTCGAGCAGGTTGGTCTTGCCCTCCCCGTTGGCACCGACGAGCGCGGTCAGGCCCGGCGCCAGATCGATCTGTGCTGATGCGTAGCTGCGGTAGTCGGTCAGCCAGAGAGTGCGGACCTGCACGCGCTCAGCTCACGCGCACGGGCATCAGCAGGTAGAGGAACTCGGGGTGCTCGGGGCTCTTGACCAGTGCGGGCTTCAGCGAGTCGACCGACTCGATCGTGACCTCGTCACCCGGCAGCACCTCGATGCCCTGCAGCAGATAGTCCGGGTTGAACGCCACGGTGAGCTCGGTGCCCTCGTACTTGGCGTCGAGCGACTCGTGGGCCTGGCCGACATCCTGGGTGACGGCCACCAGGTCGAGCCCGTCGCTGGTCATGGCGAGGCGCACCGGGGT
>JBKPRS010000177.1:0-3667 GCA_046734695.1 Actinomycetota bacterium
AACGACATCAGCGGCCTGCTGTACCCCGAGGTCGCCGGCCTGGTGGCGGGCGCCGGCGCGGGCCTGGTGATCATGCACACCCGGGCCCGCCCCAAGCACAAGGTCCTCGACGACGGGCTGTACGGCGCCGGCGGCGTCACCGACGACGTCGTGGGGTTCCTGGCCGACACACTGGCGTCGGTCACCGCCGCGGGCGTGGCCCCCGGGGCGACGATCCTCGATCCCGGGCCCGACTTCGCCAAGACCCCGTCCCAGACCGTCGAGGTGCTGCGTGACCTCGACCGGGTGCGAGCACTGGGCCGCCCGGTGCTGCTGGCCCTGTCACGCAAGGACTTCGTGGGCGCCATCACCGGCCGCCCGCCCCGGGGCCGCCTGGCCGGCACGCTGGCCGCCGTGGGCCACACGGCCTCGCCCGGCACGATCCTGCGGGTCCACGACGTGGCCGAGGTGGCCGACTACCTCGCGGTCGCTCGGGTGCTCGCGCGTCAGGCGGACCTCCCGAAGGAGGCCCGCCTGGCCGACGAGCTGCGCCGCGAGAGGCGCTGATCCGAACCGCTAGTCGCTGGCGATGGCGGCCAGGATGTCGAGGCGGGACGCCCGGCGGGCGGGACGCAGCCCTGCAACGACTCCGGCCAGCGCACCGACCGCCAGCACGATCAGCAGGCGGCCCGTGGGCAGGGCGAACACCTCGACCAGGCCGGCGGACTCGCCCGCCACCCGGACCAGCGCCCAGCCCAGGAACACGCCGAGGGCCACGCCGCCCACCGCCCCGAAGGCGGAGATCACCACGGACTCGCCCCGGACCATGGCCCGCACCTGGCGGCGGGTCTGGCCGACCGCCCGGAGCAGGCCCAGCTCCCGGGTCCGCTCGTGGATCGACAGCGACATCGTGTTGGCGATGCCCATGAGGGCGATGATGATCGCCAGCGCCAGCAGGGCGTAGATGATGGTGAGGAGCGTGTCGACGCGGCCGGCGGCGTCGGCCGCGAACTCGGCGCGGTCGGCCACCTCCGGGTTGCCGTAGCGCTCGGCCACCCGATCGACCGCCGCCTCGGTCGCCGCCACCGAGGTGCCCGGGGCCGCCTCGACCAGCACCAGCGGGTCGAGGTCCTGCACCGCGTGCGGCGCCCACACCGACCGGGGCAGCAGGTAGTTGCCGACCAGATCGGGCGTGTCGTACGTGGCGGCGATCGTCACGCGCTCCTCGGCGCCGTCGGGGAACGTGACCGCCACGCGGTCGCCCCGGTGCCACCCGAAGTCTTCGGCCACGCTGTCGGACACGGCCATCTCGCCGTCGCCGACAGCGGCCAGCGAGCCGCCGGTGACGTCGACGTCGAGCAGCCGGTCCAGGTCGCCGAGCTCGGCTGCGCTGGCCTCCTTGGTGTCGCCGTCGATCTGCAGCGAGGCCCGGCTCACGGCGACAGTCGTGCGCACTTCGGGCAGGGCCGCGACGTCCTCGGCCAGCTGCGGGCTCAGCCCGCCGCGCCCGAAGCCACCGGCGGACACCACCACGTCCCCGCCGAAGGCGCGGTCGATCGAGTCGTCGATCGAGGCCTTGAGCGACGCCGCGAACACGGTGAACAGGGTCACCACCGCCACGCCGACCATGAGCGCCGAAGCGGTGCCCGCGGTGCGCCGAGGGTTGCGCATGGCGTTCTCGCGGGCGAGGCCGCCGGTCATGCCCCGCACACGGGCCAGGGGCGCACCCAGCACCCGGGCCACGGGCCGGGCGACCGCCGGGCCGGACACCACCGCGCCGATCACGGTCAGCAACGCGCCGATCCCCACGGGGGCCAGTGCGCCATCACCGCCCATCACCGCGGCCAGCGTGAGACCGGCGCCCGCGGCGGTGAGGGCGATGCCCGCCACGACCCGGGCCACCGACGGGCCGCGACCCTCCGTGGCCACCGCCCGCAGCGCGGCCAGCGGCGCCACCCGCGACGCCTTCACCGCGGGGACAACCCCGGCCACCAGCGTGACCAGCACGCCGACGGTGAGAGCGGCCACGACGGTCCCGCCGGTCACGACGATCCCGCCCGCGGGCAGGGCGAACCCGGCCGCGTCGAACAGGCCCTTGAGCAGGCCGGCCACGCCGATGCCCGCGGCCAGGCCCACCAGCGAGCCGGCCACGCCGACCAGCAGCGCCTCGAAGATCACGGATCGGATCACCTGGCCCCGGCCGGCGCCGAGCGCCCGCAGCAGCGCCGCCTGGCGGGTCCGCTGGGCCACGATGATCGAGAAGGTGTTGTAGATGCTGAAGGTGCCGACCAGCAGGGCCACGCCCGCGAACATGGTCAGGAACGTCGTCAGCGAATCGAGGAAGTTCCGGTTGACGTTCGCGGTGGCCTCGTCGGTCACCTGGGTGCCGGTGCTGGCCTCGACGCCGGCGGGCAGCACCGTGCTGATCCGCTCGGCCAGCTGGGACTGGTCGACGCCGGCTTCGCCCCGCACCGCCACGCTCGACACCCGGTCCGGTGACTTGAGCACGTGCTCCTGGGCCGAGGCCAGGTCGAAGGCGGTGAAGGTCACGCCGCCCAGGCCGTCGGCGTCCCCGAACGTGGCCAGGCCCACGATGGTGACCTCGACCGGCTCGGGGGTGAGCAGGGTGGTGGTGTCGCCCAGGTGCAGCCCGCCGGCCTCGGCGGTGCTCCGGTTGACCACGACCTCGCCGTCGGCCCGCGGCGCCCTGCCCTCGGCCAGGCGGTAGGGGTTGAGCGTCGGGTCGGTGATCCAGCTGCCGGCCATCTGGGGCGGGCCGTTGCCGCCGATGGCCGTGCCGTCCGACCCGAGCAGGGCGCCGTAGCCGCTCACCTCGCCCTCGGCCGCCGCCACCCCGTCGACCGCGGCCACGCGGTCGACCAGGGCGGCGTCGATGGGGGCCCGGGCGACGTTGGCGTCGAGCTCGGTGCCGTTGCGCACCACGACGTCGGTGCCCGCGTTGACCTCGGCGAACAGGTCCTCGAAGTTGGCGTGCAGCGTGGTCCCGAGGACCAGCGTGCCGGTCAGGAAGGCCACGCCCAGCACCACGGCCAGGCCGGTCCCGGCCAGGCGGCGGGCGTGGGCCCGCATCTCGCGCAGGGTGATCCACAACATGGTTCAAGCTCCCAAGGAGGACATGCGATCCAGGACGGACGTGGCGGTGGGGGCGGCGAGCCCGTCGACGATGCGGCCGTCGGCGAGGAACACGACCTCGTCGGCGTGGGCTGCGGCGGTGGGCTCGTGGGTGACCATCACGACGGTCTGGCCCATGTCGTCGACCGCCCGGCGCAGGAAGCCGAGGATCTCGGCGCCCGTGCGGGAGTCGAGGTTGCCGGTGGGCTCGTCGGCGAACACGATGTCGGGCCGCCCGGCGAGCGCCCGGGCCACCGCGACCCGCTGCTGCTGGCCGCCGGACAGCTCGGAGGGCCGGTGGCCGAGGCGGTCGCCCAGGCCCACGGCCATCACGACCTCGTCCACCCAGGCGGCGTCGGCCCGCCGGCCGGCGAGGCGGTCGGGGAGCACGATGTTCTCCGCCGCGGTCAGCGTGGGGATGAGGTTGAAGGCCTGGAACACGAACCCGACCCGGTCCCGCCGCAGCCGGGTCAGCTCCTTGTCGGACAGCCCGGTGAGCTCGCGGTCGCCCACGAACACCTGGCCGCTCGTGAGGTTGTCGAGCCCGGCCATGCAG
>JBKPRS010000178.1:0-7800 GCA_046734695.1 Actinomycetota bacterium
CTCGTGGCGATCACCGTGATCTACCTCGGGATCGACCGCTCCGCCGACGACGGAGGCACCCTGGCCGCGAGCACGATCGTCACCATCTCGGCCATCTTCCTCGCCCTCGCCAAGGTCCGCATCGTCATGCGCGAGTTCATGCACGTACGACACGCGCCCCCGCCCCTACGCCGCCTGACCGACCTCCTCATCGCCGTCATCGGCGTGTCACTACTGACCTCCTACCTGATCGGACGAGTTGTCGCCTGAACCAGCCGACGGCGACGCCCAGAGACTGAGCGGTCGGCAGCCCCATAACGTGATGCGCGCCTGACGTACGTTGCGCCTGTTGTCTGTTGCTGCGCAGGCGGGAGGCCACACGACGATGCAAGCAGCTGAGGGGCGACGTGCGCGCGTCGCAGCGATGTCGACCGCGTCAGCGCTCGGCCTGGCCGTCGATGATGCGGTCGTTCTTAGCGACTCCAACCGGCTTGTCCTCCGCCTGATGCCATGTGATGTCGTCGCCCGCATCGCGCCGGTCGGCTATCGAGTGTTCTCGTCGGCGGGGGGGTCACAGCGAGAAGTTGAAGTCGTTCAACGGCTCGCGGAGGCCGACGGGCCGGTGGCTGTTCTGGAACCTCGAGTCGAGCCACGAGTCGTCGTGCGAGACGGCTTCGAAATCGCCATGTGGACCTACTTCGAACCGGTGCAGCATCAAGACGTTTCACCGGATGACTACGCGGACGCAGTCGAGCGTCTTCATCACGCCATGCGGCAGGTCAGTGTCAAGACACCGCACTTCACCGATCGAGTCGCGGACGTGCAACGGTGTTTCGCACGTCGCGATGACACTCCGGATCTCACCGACGAGGATCGGGAGCTGCTCGTCCACACGATCGGGAGTCTGACGCAGTCGATCGTCGATCGAGGTGCCGTGGAGCAGCTGCTCCACGGCGAGCCCCACCCGTGGAATGTGCTGAACACGAAGACGGGGCTGCTCTTCGTAGATTTCGAGAACTGTGTCAGCGGCCCGGTCGAGTTCGATCTCGGTTGGGTGCCCAAAGCAGTCAGCGAGTGCTATCCGGGCGTTGACGAAGGTCTTGTCGACGAGTGCCGGGGCCTCGTACTCGCGATCGTCGCAGCGCACGGCTGGCGTCGAGGCGACTACAAGCCCGGCAGGGAATCAGGAGTCGCGTTCCTAGACCTCGTGCGCAGCGGTCCACCCTGGGCCTCACTCGATTCCCAGTAGCGCCCAACGCGTATTCATGTGTTCGAGCCGATCAGGCTCCCTCGCCTGTGAGGAAGAGAGTCTCTGTCACGGCCAGGAACTCGGCCACCGCCGGCGAGTCGCCGTGGGGCCGGAGGCGTTCGCAGAGGTCGACCACGGCCTCGGTCGAACGGGACGAACGGACCGTGGCGGCCAGGGTGGCGGTCGTCGTTGCCGCATGGGCGGCGCTGCCGAGGTCATGGTCTGCGAGTGCGGCTCGAGCGAGCGTGGCGTGGGCGAGGGAGCCTCGACGGGCTCGGTGTTGGCGGGCGGCTTCGTCGGCTGAGCGTTGGGCGAAGTTGGTGCTCTCCGCTGGGCGGTCGAGGTCTCGGAAGGCGTGGGCGTACTCGCCGTTGAGATAGGCGGGGTCGATGAAGCGCGCCCACTCGGGCTCGGTGGTTAGGTCGATGTTGGCGGCGTGGCGTTCGGACTCAGTCACCGAATGGACGGCTGCGGGGCCGTCTCCGAGGGCCGCTTCGGCGCGGGCTTGGAGTGCCCAGAGGTCTGCGAGACAGGCGGGGCTGTGCGCGCTGCCAAGTCCGGCTCGGCCGGCGCGGGCCAGTTGGAGGGCTTCGTCGGGGTGGCCGGTGAGGGTGGCCTGGTCTGAGAGCCCGGCGAGGATGTGGGCGCCGAGCTTGGGGCTGTGAGCGGCTTGGGCCAGGCGGAGGGCTTGGAGGAGATAGCGCTGGGCGAGGGAGTGCTGGCCGTCGTCGTAGGCCATCCAGCCGAGAAGGTACAGCTGCTCGGCGCCGGCCTCGTGGAGGGCACGGCCTGTGTCGCTGTCGGGGTCGTTGTCTCGGAGCAGGGGTGTGACGACCGTGGTGACGTAGTTGGCGAGTTGGTGGCGGGCGTGGCCGCCGCCTCGCATGACGTCCATCTCTTGGTAGAGGCCGAAGGTACGGCGGATGGCGTCGACCTGGGCCACGGTGACGCGCTTGGTCGGGGCCATGGCGTCTTCGATGGTGGCGATCAGCCAGTCCCGGCTCGGGGCGATCGAGAGGCCTACGGCGAAGAGGGAGCGGGCGAGGAAGTCTCGGCGGTCCATGTCGGCTCGGCCTACATGCTCGACGGCATCGAGGGTCGAGGTGACCGGGCCGCTGTAGTCGAAGCCCAGCTCGGGCCCAGCCGCCGGCTCGGTGGGAAGAATGCGCGAGGCGTCGGCCCGGAACAGGGTTGTGAGGAGGCGTTGGTAGCGGCGGCTCGGGAGCTTCGTGTCGCGCTCCCACTTGGAGACCATCGCTGAGTCGATGCCGACCTGGATGTGGTGTTGCTCCCAGGCGATGCGAGCGACCTCACGGGCGAACTCCTCCTGGCTGAAGCCGCGCTCTAGGCGGCACTGGCGAATCTGCTCGCTCCAGGCTGCCATCGCTCCACCAGGGGGTCTCCGGGGACCAACGAAGGGACCAGAAAGAGACTAGGCGCCCAGCGGGACCAGTGGTGGCCGCGCTACGGACCGTCGTCTGGACCTGGGGATTCAGGCGAGATCGGCCGACGATCGGGGCATGGACTCGACGGGTCGGTCAGTCGATCTGGCGGGGCCGGTTCGGTCGCCGGCCGCCGTGACCCGGCCGCTGCTCATGCCACTCGATGATCCGGGCTGGGCGCCAGACGGGAGTGCGTCCGATCAGCCGGTCCGGATCGGGCATCTGCTCGCGGTGACGGTACGAGGCGACCGTGGCCGGAGCGACGCCGAGGTACGCGGCGACATCGGCGGTCACCCACCAGTCGGCGTCGGGATCGGGCTCGGCCACGACCACAACGGTACTGCGCATTTCCCCTGGTCGAGATTGTGCAATCTCGTCGTGTAGACTGCAGCATTGAACTTGTAGATTTCTCTATATCGGATGGTAAACGTGAGTCGAGGCGAGAGGTGACAACGATGGCGCTGGCAGAGGCGATCAACGTGACGGACCTGGGGGAGCGGCGGTGGGCTGAGTGGTGGGCGGATCCTGGCGGGGACATCGAGTTGGGGGCGGCGCTGCTGGACGTGTTCGAGGCGTGGGACGGGGACGACTCGCTGGTGACCGAGAGCGTGCACGAGCGGTTCAAGGCGCTCGACCGGCGGCTGATGGCCTACGAGGACTGGTGCGCCCAGGAGGACCTGGCGCCGGTGCGGCGTCCCGTGGACCGCGGTCTGCGCGTGGTCGAGGGCCAGGCCGACGAACTCGGGCCACGGGGCCTGTGCGGGGATTGCCATGGCTCGGGGATTGTGACCGACACGGACGGGTCGCTGTCGGGATTGGTGGGCACGCTGATCGACTGCGGGTGCTGTGACGGCCCGTATCTCGGCCCTGGGGTGATCGAAGTGTGCACCTCGATGCTGGGGCGCCCGCTGAACCAGGACGAGCGGTCGGTGGCGCTGATGGTCGAGTACCTGGCGCACTGCCGGGCCCGAGGGGCGGCCTCGGCATGGTGCTTGTCCTGTGGGGCGTACGTCGCCGACGACGCCAGCGCCTGCAGCTGCGATTAGGCGCTCTGCCTCGTGTCCAGCTCGCCCGCTCCGACTCCCACAGTGGAGGTGCCGTGGTCGGTGTTCGGGGCGGCGGCGCGCCAGGACGCGGAGAAGCGGGCTCGGGGGTGTGCGCATCCGATCCGGCTGGTGGGATCGACTACGAGGATCGACGCGACGACGGGCGCGGTTATCGAGCGCTACAGCAGCGCCCAGGAGCTCGATGGGGTCACCTGGATGCGGTGCGGGAACCGACGCGCGCAGCGCTGCGAGTCCTGTAGCCGGGAGTACAAGGGCGACGCCTGGCATCTGTTGAGTGCGGGTCTGGTGGGTGGCAAGGGCGCGCCGGCCACGGTGTCGGAGCATCCGACGGTGTTCGTGACGATGACGCCGCCGAGCTTTGGGCCGGTGCACGGCCGCCGCCAGGGCGCCCCGTGTCGGGCGAGGCGGGACATGCCGGTGTGTCCGCATGGCCGGCCGCTGTACTGCTTGCACCGCCACGGCGAGGGTGACCGGCGGTTGGGGGAGCCGCTGTGTGCGGACTGCTACGACTACGTGGGTCACGTGCTGTGGCAGTGGCACGCCCCGGAACTGTGGCGGTACTTCACCATCGGCCTCGGTCGTACGCTGGCTCGGCGAGTCGGGGTGCCCCGCAAGGAGTTCGGCCGCCTGGCGCGGGTCTCGTACACGAAGGTGGCCGAGTTCCAGGCCCGGGGCCTGATCCACGTGCACGCGGTCATGCGCCTCGACGGCCCGACCGGACCGGACAGTCCGCCCGGCATCGGCCTCGATGCTGACGAGCTCGGGGGGGCCATCAGGGCGGCGGCCGCTTCGGTGCGCCTCGAGGTCCGGCCTGCGGGGCAGGAGCCGGTTGCGCTCGGGTGGGGGAGCCAGGTCGATGTTCGGTCGATCACGCAGGGCGCCGGGCGTGATGACCGGGCGGGGGACGTGCATCCCGGGCTGGTGGCGGCGTACCTGGCGAAGTACCTCACGAAGTCGACCGAGGACTTCGGCCTCGACGGGCACGGTCCGATCCACTCGGCGGCCGACGCGCGCTACCACGGTGCCAGCCAACACGCGGTGCGGATCATCGAGACCGCCGAGCAGCTGGCCGCCAGCGGGGGAGAGGACTACGAGCGCTTGGCCGACCGGTACGGGACGCTCGGTTACCGGGGCCACGTCCTGACCAAGACCCGCCGCTACTCGACCACGTTCGGTGCGCTGCGTCGCGCACGGCAGGCGTGGCGTCGGGCGCCCTTCGCTACCCGCAACAGCGACGAGACCATCCGCCAGGCGGGCGTCGACGAGGACCACGACGGCGACCAGGCGGACATCGTCATCGAGCGGAACTGGCACTTCGTCGGGGTCGGCTACTTCGACACCGACACAGCAGCTCGGGCCCTGGCGGCCGCTGCGCTCGCTCGGGAGCACCGGTGACCGGCCCTACGCACAGGGCTTCCTTCACGCCTTGGGCGCCGATCCCTGGACGGGTGGAGCCGCTGGGTCAAGGGCCTTCAGAGGCGAAGAAGTCCGGTCGCTGGGCGCAGGGTCCCTCGGCTCGGTTGGGACTTCTTCGCCGTGCCCTTGACGCAGCGGGGCCACCCGTCACACTCCCCGCCCTCGGCGTGAAGGGAGCCACCAGCCCGCACCACCACCAACCACGACCACAAGACCAGGAGGCAAGACGATGACCCGCAGACGACAGGCGGCCGCCGAGCCGTTGCCCACATGCGAGCGGCTGTGGTCGACGGCCGAATGCGCGGCCTACCTCGGGGTGCCTGTGAAGACCATGCACAAGTGGCGGTACATCCGGGAAGGTCCGCCGGTGTTCAAGGTCGGGCGGCACCTGCGGTATGACCCGGATGCCGTGCGCAGGTGGCTGGTCGAGACCTGCGCGACCGACAGGTGTGCCTGAATGGCCAGTGTCGAGCCGTGGCGGTGGACGCTGTGCGAGCAGTGTGCCGTGGCTGGGTTGGCGAAGCCGGCGCGCACAGGTGGCTGCCGGTGCAAGATCACGGCCTGGCGGACGCGGTGGTGGTCGCCCGAGGGCAAGGCTCGGGGCAGGGTGTTCAGGCGCAAGCGGGATGCCGATGTGCACGCCGCCAACGTCGAGAGCTCCAAGGCGGCCGGGACGTATGTCGATCCCGGCCGCGGCCGCCAGCGGTTCGCTGACTTCGCGAAGGAGTGGGCGGAGGGCCAGGACTGGAAGGACACGACCCGGGAAGCGTGGCCCTACATCGAGGCCCGGCTCGATCCGCTCATCGGCAAGGCGCAGCTGGCCGCTGTGGACCAGTTGATGCTCAAGCGGGTGCGGGCGGCGCTGGCGAAGGAGTACGCCCACGCCACCGTCAAGCTGACGATGGCCTACGCCGGGATGATCATGCGGGCGGCCTACACGTCGGGGCGGATCGGCCGGGACCCGACCGCCGGCCTGCGGGCGCCCAAGGCGCGGGCTGGCGATCCCACCGGGCAGGTCGGCCCCGAGGACGTGCCGACCAGGACCGAGGCGCTGGCGATCCTGGCGAACGCACCGAGCCAGTTCCGGGCGGCCATCGCTCTCGGGCTGGCTGGGCTGCGGGTCGGTGAGGTGCTGGGCATGACGGCCGACCGGCTCGACCTGGAGAAGCGGCGGGTGACCGTCGACCGGCAGATGCAGCGCATCGGCAACGAGAGTCGGCTCACCACCCCGAAGGCCGAGAAGGTGCGGACGGTCACAGTGCCCGGCCTGGTCGCCGTCGAGCTCCGGCGGCACATCAGGGATCACGTCGCCGAAGGCATCTTGTTCCGGGGTCTGCGTGGAGCGCCGATGCTGCGCAGGGACCAGTTCTATTCGAGCGGGTGGCGGCCGGCGCTCAAGAAGGCGGGGCTGGCCGAGGACCGATTCGTGTTCCATGCCTGCCGCCACTGGTGTGCCTCGACGCTGCTGGCCGAGGGCGCGCCGCTGACCGCGGTGGCCGGGCACCTGGGCGACACGGTGGAGACCGTCTCCCGGACCTACGTCCATTGGCTGCGTGACGACCGGGACATTCCGGCCCAGGTCCTCGACCGGATGTTGAGTCCCGCGTCATCCGCGCGTCACGAGGCTCCCAGCGAGTGGACTTGAGAGGCTCCGCCCCTGGTCAGGGCGGATAGGTGACGGTGAGCCGACCTATAAGCCGGATTCTGTAGGGCGGTCCCTTGCGGGATCGCCCCGGTGGCCATCCATCTATGCGGCCTACCTGGGGACATCGGCCGGGCCGGCCGTCCCACGCTTGGCCTTGCTCCGGGTGGGGGTTGCCTAGCCGCCGGGGTCGCCCCCGACGCTGGTGCGCTCTTGCCGCACCGTTTCACCCTTGCCTGTGCGGATCCCGGTCGCCCGGGCCCGCCATCGGCGGTTTGCTCTCTGTTGCCCTGTACCGGCAGGTCACCCCGTCCTGGCTCTCACCAGCACCCGTGCCCTGTGGAGTCCGGACTTTCCTCGACGCCGTGCCTGCGCACGTCGCCGCGGCCACCCAGCCGGCTCACCGTCAGACATGAGACTACACCCTGGCCCATCAGATGACGCAGTGTCATCCTTTCTCAGGTTGTTATTTACCTCACGGTCATTTACCGTGAGTGATGTCACTAAGTACTGGTGTTCCCGTACTTAGTGTCACTAACAGTGCACAAACCGAGGGGGATAGTTGTGCCGACCATGATTATGCGCGCCCGCAGGAGCGGTCGCGTCCTAGCCAGCCTTGCGCTGGTGCTGGCGATGTCCGCAGGGCTCATCGCCGGCGCTCCCAGCGCAGGCGCGCAGTCGAATCCGTTCGAGCGTGGACCTGCGCCCACTGCGTCTGCTCTGCAGGTTGCCGGGCCGTTCGCCATCTCGTCGACGACCGTGGGTAGTGGCAACGGCTTCGGCTCGGCCACCATCTACTTCCCGACCGACACCTCTCAGGGCACCTTCGGCGGCATCGCCGTGGCGCCCGGGTTCACGGAGACCCAGTCGGCCCTGCGGTGGTGGGCCCAGCGCCTCGCCTCGCACGGCTTCGTGGTGATCAACATCAGCACGAACTCGACTTTCGACAACCCCAGCTCCCGGGCGACCCAGCTGCAGAACGCGCTGAACTACCTGGTGAACACC
>JBKPRS010000179.1:0-4358 GCA_046734695.1 Actinomycetota bacterium
GAGCGGCGACATCGTCGAGCTGCGCTGCGAGCTGCGCGGCCTCAACTTCAAGGGCGACGAGCTCACCTGCCACGGCACGCTCGCCGGCGAGCGCACGGTCGACGGCCACGACCTGGTGGACGTGGACCTCGGCGTGCGCAACCAGGACGGCGCGGAGACGACTCCGGGATCGGCGACGCTGGTGCGCTTCGGGGGCGCGGCCGCCATGCCGCCGCTGCCGGCGCCGACCGGGGCCTCGGGCGCGGCCGAGCCGGGCACGTTCCTCGATGCCGCCACCATCGACAAGGTCGGCCGGGTGCTGCCCCCGGTGCCGGCCCCGCCGGTCGGCGCCAACGACATCGCCCGCTGGGCCATCGCCACCTACTGGCCCGAGCGTCCGCCGGCGGCGTTCCTCGACCCGGCCGTCGCCGAGCTGGGGCCGTGGGGGAGCGTCGTGGCACCCCGGGACTTCGACCCGTTCGCCTGGATGCCCAACCGGCCGTGGTCGGGCGACTGGCTGTGGGGCATGGGCACCGAGCCGGGCAAGCGGGTGCTGAACGGCGGCCAGCGCAACCTCTACGGCGCGCCGATCCGGCCGGGCGACGTGATCTCGGCCACCCGCCGGTTCGTCGACGTCATCGAGCGGGACACCAAGCGGGGCCCGATGGTGTTCTTCACCAGCGAGCAGCGCTGGGACAACCAGGACGGCGAGACCGTCCGGGTCGGGGAGACGACGACGATCTACTACTGAGCGCCGGTGCCTCGTCGGTCATGACGCCACCCCCTCGAACAGGCTCACCGTGCACACGCTGCCGCCCCCCACGAGGTGGGCCAGCGCGGTGCGGGCCCCTTCGACCTGGCGGTCGCCCGCTTCGCCCCGCAGCTGGTGGACGATCTCGTGGACGATCGCGAGGCCGGTCGGGCCGCCCGGGTGCCCGCGGGCGATGAGGCCGCCGTCGGTGTTGAAGGGGATCGATCCGCCCAGCGCCGTGGCGCCGGTCTCGACCAGGCGCTCGCCGTCGCCTTCCGGGCAGAACCCGAGCAGCTCGTAGTACTCCAGCTCCTCGTTGGCGAAGGCATCGTGGCACAGCGCCAGGTCGACGTCCTCGGGGCCGATGCCCGCATCCTCGTAGGCGGCCGCCGCGGTGTCCCGGGTCATGGACGCCGGCCCCACCACCGGCCCGAGGAACGTGTGCCCGGGCGAGTACGTCTCACTGCGCAGGGCCGACGCCACCGGGCGCACGAGCCGCCGGCCCGGCTGGCGGGCCCGCACGACGTCCTCGGCGGCGACGATCACGCACGCCGCGCCGTCGTCCGCCGGGCACGCCATCATCGCCGTCAGCGGCTCGGACACCATGCGCGAGGCCAGCACCTCGTCGACGGTGACGACGTGGTCGGTCTGCCGGTCGCTCCACGGGCAGCGGGCGCCGTGGTTCCAGTTCTTGGCGGCGATGGCGGCGAAGTGCTCGGGCTTGGTGCCGCGGTCGTGCATGCGGCGCTGGGCCCACAGGGCGAAGTACGCCGCGGGCAGGATCGTCGCGTCGAGCTGGTCCCGACCGGTGCCCCGCGAGCGCCCCCCGCCGCCCGCCATCTCCGTCATCTTGTCGAAGGCGATGGCCATGGCCACCCGGGCCCGGCCCGAGGCCACGGCCCAGGCCGCCTCCCGGAAGGCGACGAGCCCGGTGGCCGAGGCGTTCTCGACGTGGGTGACCGGCAGCCCGGTGAGGCCGAGCTCCTTCATCGCCCGCACGCCGAGCAGCGAGCCGGGCTGGATGTAGCCGACGAACGCCTCGTCCACGTCGGACAGGGTCATCCCCGCGTCGTGCAGGGCGGCGAGGCCGGCGTCGCGGGCGAGCTCCGCCGTCGAGCGCGGCCGATGGTTCCCGAAGCGGACGATGCCGCTGCCCGCGACCGCGGTCCCGGCCAGCTTCACGGCTGGGCCCCGGCGATCGGCCGGAAGCGGAAGATCACGACCTCGCGGCCGTCGTCGTCGGTGCGCAGGGTCTCCAGGTCGAGCTCCATGTCGATCCCGATGCGGAAGTCGTCCGGCCCGCCCACGAGGATCGCCTGGACCCGCGGCCCCTCGGGCAGGTCGACCTGTCCCACCCCGTAGGCGTCGACCCGGGCGTCCTTCTTGGCGAACAGCGGGACGTGGACGTACGTCCAGGTCCACAACCGGCCCCGCGGCCCGAGCAGGACGTCCTCGCAGCCCTCGGCCAGGCACTTGGCGCACACGTGCCGGCGGGGGAAGAAGTGCTCGCCACAGGCCGGGCAGCGACTCCCGAGCAGGCGGGGTGCCTCGGCGGGGTCGTCCGGGACGGTGAAGTAGCCGTCCTCGACGGGGACGCGGGCCATCAGGCCGGTTCGCCGAGCGTGAGCGGCCGTCCGGCCCGGGCTTCGGCGGCGATGACGAGGTCGCTCCAGTCGTGGTCGCCGAGGCCGCGGGCGAGGGCGTCGGCCAGCACGCCGCTCACGGCGGCGGCCACCGGGGCCGGGATGCCCGACCCGGCTGCGACCTCCTCGATCAGGCGGGCGTCCTTGGCCGCGAGGGTGAGGGCGAACTCCGCGGGCCGGCCGCGGGTGTCGATGCCGTCGACCCACCGGTCGATGAAGAAGTTCGTCGCCCCGCCCGTGCGGACGACGTCGACCGCGGTGCGCAGGTCGAGCCCGGCGGCGGCCGCCAGCGACAGCCCCTCCAGCGACACCCAGGTGCACGTGAACGCGAGGAGGCTGTTCACGAGCTTCATGGTGGTGCCGGCCCCGACCGGCCCCAGGTGGAACGTCGCCCGGCCCAGCCGAGCGAGCACCGGCAGGCAGCGGGCGACCGGCTCGTCGTCGCCACCGACCATGAAGACCAGCTTGCGGTTCCGGGCGCCGATGGCGCCGCCGGTGAGCGGCGCCTCGACGAAGTGATGCCCGGTGGCCGCCAGCGTCTCCGCCAGCGCCTGGTTGGCCGCGGGCGACGAGGTGGAGAGGTCCAGGAGGATCGCGCCGGCGGGTGCGGCTGCGGCCCACGCCGACGCCACCGCGGCGACATCCTCGGGCGCCGGGAGGGACGTGAGCGTGATCTCGCTCGCCCCGGCCACCGCGGCGACGTTGCCGCCGGTGGCGCCCTCGATGGCGGCCACGCGGGCGGGATCGAGGTCGGCGACGGCGACTTCGTCACCGTCCGCCACGAGGTTGGCGGCGATGGCGCCCCCGATGTTGCCCAGCCCGATCACCCCGACCCGTGCCACGGCCGGTCACCCTAGCCGGGTCTCTAACACTCGTGTCAGCTATACAGTCGGGCCGTGCAGCACCCGTCGGCCCACGTCGCCGAGCACGGCGACAAACCCGCCGTCGTCATGGGGACCAGTGGCGAGACCCTGACCTATCGCGAGCTGGAGGACGCCTCGAACCGCGTCGCCCAGCTGCTGCGGGCCCGGGGACTGCGCACGGGCGACCGAGTGGCCGTGCTGCTCGTCAACAGGCCCGAGTGGTACCCGGTCGTGTGGGGCGCCTTGCGCTCCGGTCTGTACGTCACGCCGGTCAACTTCCACCTCACCGCGGCCGAGGCCGGCTACATCGTCGCCGACTGCGGCGCCCGGGCCCTGGTCGCCGACGCCGGGCTGGCGGAGACGGTGGCCGCCATGGCCGCCGACCTCGGCGGCGTCGACCTCCGCCTCGCCGTCGGCGGTGACCTTCCCGGCTTCGAGCCCTGTCCCGAGGCCGTGGCGGCCATGCCCCCCGAGCCGATCGGCGACGAGTGCGAGGGCTCGTGGATGCTCTACTCCTCGGGCACGACCGGCCGGCCCAAGGGCGTGAAGCCGCCGCTGCGGGCGGGTCCGCTCGGGGAGCCGCAGGCCTTCTCCCGGCTGCTCGTCGGGCTGTACGGGTTCTCGGAGTCGACGGTGTACCTGAGCCCGGCGCCGCTCTACCACGCGGCGCCGGCGGGCTGGACGACAATGACGCAGCGCCGCGGCGGCACCGCCGTCGTCATGGAGCGCTTCGACGCCGAGGAGTGGCTGGCCCTGGTCGAACGCCACCGGGCCACGCACTCCCAGCTCGTCCCCACCCACCTGGTCCGGCTGCTCAAGCTGCCCGAGGACGTGCGCCGCGGCTACGACCTGTCGAGCCTGGAGCTGGTGGTGCACGCGGCCGCGCCCTGCCCACCGGAGGTCAAGCGGGCGGCCATCGAGTGGCTCGGCCCGATCGTGCACGAGTTCTACTCCGGCAGCGAGGGCAGCGGGTTCTGCGCCATCGGCCCGCAGGAGTGGCTGGACCATCCCGGATCGGTCGGCCGCTCGCTCATGGGCGCCGTGCACATCGTGGGCGAGGACGGCGAGGACGTCCCCGCGGGCGAGGAGGGCCAGGTGTGGTTCGAGAGCGCGACCCGCTTC
>JBKPRS010000180.1:0-14317 GCA_046734695.1 Actinomycetota bacterium
CGACCTCTACGACGCGATCATGCGGCCGGACGACCCCACCGAGTCCTACCAGACGCTCCACGGCTTCCCGACCACCTCCGTCGACGCCAGCCGCGGGCTGTGGGCCCTCAGCCGCACGGTTCTCGCCAGCCCGGCGCTCAAGGAGCTCTTCGAGAGCACCGAGCCCGAGGACCTGCCCGCGGCGCTCGACGCCAGCGAGGAGGGTCGGGCGTTCCGGCAGCAGCTCGACGACTTCCTGTTCGACTACGGCTGGCGCCACGATGCCGTCTACGACCTCGCCGACGTGCCCTGGCGGGAGAACCCGGCGATCCCGCTGGCCAGCATCGCCAAGATGATGGAGCTCGACGAGAGCGACGACCCCGAGGTCGTCTACCAGCAGAAGGTCGCCCGGCGCCAGGAGCTGCTCGCCGCGGCCCGCGCCCGGCTCGCCGACGAGCCCGAGACGCTCACCACCTTCGACAAGCTCTACGAGCCGGCGCGCTACAGCTTCCCTCTGACCGAGGACCACGCCTTCTACATCGATCAGCTCTTCATCAGCGTGTTCCGCCGGTTCTGCCTCGCCGTCGGCGAGCGGCTCGTGGCCAAGGGCGTCGTCGACCAAGCCGACGACGTCTTCTACCTCTACCGCGACGAGGTCGTCGACGCGCTCACCGAGGGAGGCGATCGGCGGGCCACGGTCGCCGACAGGCGGGCGAGCCTGGACCGGGCGGCCCGGGCCGAGGCGCCGCCGGCGCTCGGCACCCCGCCCCCTCCCCCCGACGCCCCGGATCCGTTCATGGACGCGCTCGTCTCCCGGCTGCTCGGCTTCGGGCCGCCCAAGGAGAACCTCGACCCGGGCACGCTCATGGGCGTGGCCGGATCACCGGGTGCCTACACCGGGACGGCCCGGGTGGTGCGGTCGCTGAACGAGGCGACCGACCTCGAGGACGGCGAGATCATGGTGTGCGAGATGACGCTGCCGCCCTGGGTCCCGGTGTTCTCGGTGGCCGGCGCCATCGTCACCGACACCGGTGGCGTGCTCTGCCACACGGCGATCGTGGCGCGCGAGTTCGGTGTCCCCGCCGTGGTCGGCACCGACACCGGCACGACCGTCATCCAGACGGGCCAGACCATCACGGTCGACGGCACCAAGGGCCTCGTCTACCTCGACGGCCGCAGCGCGACCGAAGCGGCCACGTCCCACACCGCCTGGTAGGGGACGGGAGCCACCACCCCCGCCGGGGATCTAGGAGCTGGGGGCCGGGCAGGGGGTCACTGGCGGCCGCCGGCCCGCGGCATAGGCGCCGGGCGGGACGCCGACGAGCCGGCGGAACTCGGTGGTCATGTGGGACTGGTCGAAGTAGCCGGCGCGGGCCGCCAGCCCGGCCAGGTCGCCGCGCTGGACGTCGGTCAGGACCAGGCGCACCCGCTGCAGGCGGGCGAACTGCTTGGGTGACAAGCCCACCAGCCGGTCGAAGAGGTTGCGGAGCTGGCGCTCGCTGACGCCCAGCTTGCGAGCGACCGCGTGCACCGCTTCGCCTTCCGCCAGGAGGTGGGCCGCGTCGCGGACCAGGTCGACCGGCGGCGGCCCGTTGGCCAGGACGTGCGCCAGGAGCCCGATCATCCCCGGGTCGAGCCCGGTCCCGGGGTCCACGGTGGCCAACGCCTGTGCCAGGTCCCCGGGCGGGAGTGCCAACCGATCGTCGACGATCCCGCGCAGCGGGGCGACCGGTGCCGCCGCGCCGGGATGGAGCCGCAGCTGCAGGCACGAAGGACCGGGGCCACCCCGCGTGGCGATCGCATGGGTGCGGGGACCCATGACGAACACATCCCGACGTCCCGTGGCTTCGGCGCGGACGGTCAGGGTCGTGGCCGGGTCGGGCAGCTCGACCACTTTGTGCGTGCCGTGGCTGATCGACGTCGTGGTGATCCCGGCCACCCACCGCTGCAGCCCGGGTGGGACCGGCGCCGGCCGTCGATCGAGCACCGCGCCAGGCTATGGCGTGCCGGATCGTCCAAGACCCTCGGGTCGGACCGGCGTCAGGGTGACCGGATGATCCTCGTCACCGGTGCCACCGGCACGATCGGCCGCCGACTCGTCCCGCTCCTCGCCGCTCGGGCCATCCCCGTCCGGGCCATGACCCGGAACCCGGCGGGCATCCCGCCGGCGGCGAGCGTCGATGTCGTGCGGGGCGACTTCGACGACCCCGCCTCGCTGGCGGCTGCGGTCGCCGGGGCCGACACCGTGTTCCTGCTGACCGCTCCGGCAGCGCCGTCGGCCCGCCACGACCTGGCCCTGCTGGACGCGGCCCGGGCTGCAGGGGTGCGTCGGGTGGTGCGGCTGTCCGCCATCGGCACCGGTGAGCGTCACGGCGACCGGACGGTCGGCGCCACCCACCACCTCGCCGACCAGGCCGTGCGGGCGAGCGGGCTGGACTGGACACTGCTGCGGCCGACCACGTTCGCGTCCAACACGCTGTGGTGGGCGGACGCCATCCGGGCCGGCGCCCCGGTCCCCAACCTGCTCGGCGAAGGACGGCAGGGCATCGTCGACCCCGACGACGTGGCCGCGGTGGCCGCCGAGGTGCTGGCATCGCCGGGGCCTGACCACACCGGCCGGGTCCACACGCTGACCGGGCCGGAGCTGCTCAGCGTCCCCGACCAGGCCGCCATCCTCGCCGCCGCGCTGGGGCGCCCGGTCGAGCTGATCGACACGCCACCGGCGGTCGCCGGCGAGCGGATGCGGGCCGACGGCGTGGACCCCGCGGCGGTGGAGCAGATCGTCACCGGCTCCTCCTGGGCCCGCGCCGGCCACAACGCGATCCTGAGCGACGACGTCGCCGCCGTGCTCGGCCGCCCACCCACCCCGTTCGCCCTGTGGGTGGAACGGAACCTCGCAGCGTTCGCTGCCTAGGCCACGCCCTAGCCCCAGAGCTGCTTGCTGGCCTGGGCCGCGCCCTCGGCCAGGGCCCGGAACTTGGGCCAGACCACCGTCGGGTGCACCTCGGGGGAGTACGACGCCCGCGACGAGAAGCCGCAGTCGGAGCCGGCGATGACGTTCTCGCGACCGACCAGCCCCGCGTACTTCACGATGTAGTCGGCCACCAGGTCGGGGTGCTCGACGTAGTTGGTGGCGTGCCCGATCAGGCCGGGGATGAGGATCTTGCCCTCCGGCAGCTTCACGTCCTCCCAGATGCGCCACTCGTGGTAGTGGCGAGGGTTGGCCACCTCGAAGCTGTGCGCCCCGGCGTTGATGGCCAGCATGAACGGCACGACGTCGATGAGCGGGATGTCGTTCATCCGGGGACCGTGGTTCAGGCCGTAGCACGTGTGGTGGCGGATCTGGTCCGTCGGGATGCCGCGCAGGGCATGGTTGAGCGCCTCGACGTGCATCCAGGCCATCCGCTCGCGCTCGTCCTGCTCCAGCGACGGGTCGCTCAGCATGTCGATCAGGAACGGGTCGTCGATCTGGAGGATGAGCCCGGCGCCCGCGATGGCCAGGTACTCCTCCCGCATGGCCTCGGCCACGGCCGCCAGGTACTCCTCGTGGCTGTCGTAGTACTCGTTGGCCCCGAACCCGCTCGGCCCCGTCGAGGGCATGAACACGTCGGCCACGTCGAACGGTGCGGCGGCCGCCTTCAGGTTGGCGATGTCGGTCTGCACCAGATCCTGGCCGATGTAGCTGATCGGTCCCCGGCAGATGATGCGGCGCAGCGGCGTGACGGTGGAGGAGTACTTCTTGAAGTACTCCTCGTAGTACTCGGGGAAGTCGTCGACCTCCCGCTGCCATGACGGCGCCATGCGCATGTGTTCCATGTCGGGCTCGAAGCCGCCCAGGCGGTCCTTGACGTAGCCGAGGAAGCTGACCTTGCTCATCTCGCCGTCGGTCACGATGTCGATGCCGTTCTCGACCTGCTGCTGCACCCGATCGGCGACCGCGTCGTGGATCTGCCGGTCGAGCAGCTCGGCGTCGTACGGCCGCCCGTTCTCCCGCTCCTTCATGGTGTCCAGCAGCTCGTGGGGCCGGGCCAGGCTGCCCGCGTGGGTGGTCAGGATGCGTTCGGTGCTGCGCTTCATCGGGTCTCCCCCGCGTCGTCAGGCGTGATTGCGACGTTAGCTCTGGGTTCCGGATCGGGAACCGGCTACCGACCCTTGGCACAGGTGATGTACGTCCAGCACGCCTGGAACTTCGGCCGTCCGTGGAACAGGACGTCCATGGCGTGGCGGATGAGCGTCAGGCGGTCGCTGACGGCCTCGGGCGACGGCTCGGCGCCGTCGATCTTCTCGGTGCCCCCGACCCAGCCGAGCACCGCGTCGTGATAGGTGCGGAGCAGCTCGTACCACTCGTCGACCCGGGCCTCGATGCTCGCCTCGCGCACCGACTCGACCTTGAGGCCGGCCAGCTCCAGGGTCTCGAGGTAGAAGTCCAGCGGCCGGGGCCGGAGGAACACGCGGTCGCGGTAGGCCGCGTGCGCCGCCATGCGTTTCTCGTCGTCGAGATCCGCCCGGTACGCCGCGTACGCCGGATCGTTGCGGACCAGGCCCTCGGCCAGGTCGCCGACGACCCCGACGGTCTCGTCGATGATCCACTCGTTGCGGCGGGCGCGCGGGTTGCGGATGTTGCCCGAGTTGATCAGCACGTAGCCGCCCGGGCGCAGCGCCTGCAGCCACGAAGCCGCGGTGTCGGCCAGGTCCGGGTAGAGGTGGATCGCATTGGTCGACACGATCGCGTCGACGCCCCGCTCCACCAGCTCGGGACCGAGCACCTCGTGGAGCCGCTCGAGCCGTCGCTCCGGCTTCAGGAAGCGGAGCACCCGCAGCCCGACGTCGGGGTCGTCACGGAACTTCTCCATGGCCACGCGCAGGAACTTCGGTGAGCTGTCGACGATCACGGCGCCGGCGCGGGTGTCGAACATGCGCAGCTTGAGCCGGTCCACCAGGATGCCGGTCCCGCCCGAGTAGTCGACGAGGATGTCGCCGTCGTCGAGGAGGTGGGACAGCTCCTCGACCGTGGGGTCCAGGTTGTCGTACCAGCCGGCGTGGTCGAGGCTGTCGTAGGCCTCGCCGAAGGCATCCACCGGCTGGTGGGCCCAGTCGTCGTCGGGCACGCGTTGCCAGCCGGCCGGCCAGGCGAAGCCCGGGCGCGCCGGGGTCGCCGGTCGGATCGCGGAGGTCACCGCCCGATGCTGCTCGATCAGTGCCGCCACATCCCCGGGCCGGTGGCGGGCCCAGCCGCAGGCGGTGGCCACCCCGAAGTCGTGGACGAACCGCTGGGCGGCCACGATCCGGGCCCGGGCCCCGAGCTCGCCGTCGGACGGATCGAGCAGGCCCAGGTACAGCCGCGTCTCGGGGTGGAGCCTCAGCGTGGCCAGCGTCTCGAAGAACGGCAGGTCGACGGCGTGGCACTGCACCGGCAGATGGACCCAGTCGAGTGACCGGCCGAGGCTGAGCGACAAGGCGTTGGCCATGTCGACGAGGGGCTGGGCCCGGTAGGGCCGGTCACGGTGCTGGCTCTCGTGGCCGTGGCAGAAGTGGTACCCGAGCTGGACGCCGACGGGGACCCGGCGACCGAGCCGGACCAGGCGCTCGACGATGCCGGCCCGGGGGTCGCCGAACCAGGTCGGCATGACCCCGTCGAGCATGGCGAACTCGAAGTTCGTGTCCCATTGGATCGCGAGCTGGTCATGGGGGATGCGCTCGAAGATGCCGGCGAGCTCGTGCACCATCCGCTCCTCGTAGAGCGGCTCGACGCCGGCCTGGTCCTCCGGGGCGATGAACGCGGCGATGGGAGCCAGCGGCGTGGGCAGGGAGACCTGGAAACGGCAGTCCGCAGGAATGTGCCCGTCCCGCTTGCGGCGGGCGAACGCCTGGTACGACGAGACCGCCGCCTCGGCGTAGCCGAGGTCGTCGAAGCGCAGAGTGTCCAACGACTCGCCCTCGCGGACCCGCAGCCGGGGCAGCGAACGATGGACCTGGTCGCCCGGGGGGCAGACCTCGAACTCGGGGCGGGAGCTCAGCACGGGGTACTGCCACACGATCCAGTCCGAGCGCGGGCCTGTCTCCCCGTCCGGGAGCTGGGTGACCCGGTCGCCCAGCTCCGCCGCCATCACCTGGAACACCTCTTCGGCGCTGCGCAGGGGCACGCTGCCCACCAGCAGCACCCCGCCCGTCGCCTCACCGCGGCTGTCCACGAGCATGGGTGCTCCCTCTGTGCGAGTCAGCCCCAGTATCCGGGCGCCCGTTCCGCCCACCAAGGGCGGCGTTCGCCGGGCGCGAACGCAGGTGTAGCCACGCCGACCCGATCTCAGGGATGCTGATACTCTGCGCCTGCCGCGCCCGCGGACAGGGGCAGCGACAGCGATAGTGCAGAGGTGCGAGGCGCCCGTGCGCCCGTCGCACCATGGCCTTGACCGGCCCGGGGGGGAACCATGAAGCGGTCATTGTTCGGCCTATTCGCAGTGGGGGTTCTGCTGCTCACGTCCTGCGGGGGCGACGACGACAGCGGGGATGCCGCATCGCCGGACGAGACGCTCGCGCCGGACGAGACGGTGGCTCCGGCCGCCGGGGCCGGCAGCAACATCCAGAAGCCCGGGGAGTGCGGAGCCGGGACCGGTGAGAAGGCGACCGGGGAGCCGATCAAGATCGGCGGCATGGCCACGAACATCCCGGGCGTCGACTTCACCTGGATCACCGAGATGACCGGCGCGTACTTCGACTGCGTCAACGACAACGGCGGCATCAACGGCCGCCCGATCGAGTACATCGCCGAGGAGGAGCAGGTCGATCCGCAGCAGATCGCGTCCCTGGCGGTGAAGCTGGTCGAGCAGGACCACGTGCTCGGCCTCGTCGGCAGCACCAGCCTCATCGAGTGCAGCGTCAACGACGACTACTACGGCCAGCAGGGCTTCCACGTGATCGTCGCCGGCGTCGCTCAGGACTGCTTCACCAGCCCGAACTTCTCCGCCGTCAACATGGGGCCGTACTACTCGAGCCTGGGCGGGGCGCAGGCCGCGGTCCGGGCCGGCGCCGAGGGCAAGCTCGTCGTCGTCTCCCCCAACCAGCCGGGCTTCGACGAGATCAACAGCGGCGTCGTCGAGTTCGCCGAGCAGAACGACATGGACGGCGAGAGCATCCTGGAGGACGTCCCGATCAACGACCCGGCCGGGCTCGCCCAGCGCCTGGTGGCCGAGGCCGGCGACGGTGGCGGGGTGGTGCTCGACTTCACCGGGCCCACGGTGCTCCCGCTCCTGCAGGCGATCGAGCAGCAGGGCCTGATCGACTCGGTGGTCTGGGCCAGCTCCACCCCGCCGAACGATCCTTCGCTCGCGAAGGAGCTCAGCGAGGCCTGGAACGGCAAGTTCCTCATCAACGCCGAGTTCAACGTGCTCGACTCGGGCAAGCCCGACCAGGAGCACATGAACGAGGTGCTGGAGCAGTACGCACCGGACGTCCCGCTCTCCAGCTTCGCCCAGATGGGCTACCTCGCCGGGCGGATCGCCACCGACGCGCTGCTCTCGATCGACGGCGACGTCACCAAGGAGAGCGTCAACGAGGCGTTCAAGAACGTGAAGAACTTCGTGAGCGACATCCTCTGCGCGCCCTGGTACTACGACAGCGGCACCGGGTCGAACGTCTCCAACAACGTCGATCTCACCGTGGCGCCCGAGGACGGCAACATGGTCCAGGTCGAGGACTGCTTCAAGATCACGGACCTGCCCGGCAACCCGCTGGACGAGATCCGTGCGGCCGAGGAGGACAACGGTCTGAACACCGGCTGAGACGCCACCTACGCCATCCCAGACCCGTCGCATCGACCAGGGGGACCAGGGTGCCCGGAGCTCATGCCTGACCTCAAGCCCTTCATCGTGCTGGGCGTCGCGCTCGGCGGGGTGTTCGCGATGTCGGGTGTCGGCCTCGTCGTCCTGTACCGGGCGACCGGTGTGCTCAACCTCGCCTACGGGGCCATCGGGGCCACGGGCGCCCTGATCACCTGGTCCCTGCTCGATGCGGGCTGGGTGCCGGACTGGGTCGCCTACCTGGCCTGCATCGTCTTCGGCGGGGCGGCGACCCTGCTCTACGGGGTGCTGTTCGGCCCGCCGTTCTCGGCCCGCGACCCGCTGGTCAAGGCGACGGCGACGCTGGGGCTCCTGCTGATCCTGCTCGGCACGATGCAATGGGTGTGGGGCCGCGACCCGCACGGGATCACCCTGCCGACGTCCCGCTGGAACCGCGAGATCTTCGACGCCCGGGTGAGCGGCACCCAGATCATCGGGGTGGTGTTCGCCATCGTCGTGACCACCGGCACCGCCGCGTTCCTGCGGGTCACCAAGGTCGGCACGGCGATGCGGGCGCTGGCCGACGACCGCGAGATCACCGCCACGCTCGGTGTGCCCGTGCGCCGGGTCGAGGCGGCGGCCTGGCTCGGCTCGGGGATCGTGTGCGGCGCGGCGGGACTGCTGCTGTCGAACCTGGTCGGGCTCGACATCGTGGGTCTGACCTTCCTGGTGATCCCGGCCCTGGCCGCCGCGCTGATCGGCCGGCTCCAGTCCCTCTGGGTGACGCTGGCCGCCGGCTTCCTCATCGGCATCGTCCAGTCGAGCCTGACCGCGTTCTCGGACGTGGCGGAGTACCGCACGCTGACGCCGTTCGTGCTCGCGATCCTGGCTCTCCTGTTCTTCGCGACGAGGCAGCGGGATACAGCCGCGGGGTCGTCGCGGTGAGCGAGCCGGAGCGGGAGGTCCAGACGAGCGACGAAGAACCCGCGCTCGTCGAGGCGGCGCCGCCGGCGAGCCCGCTCGACGGCGGGGAGGCGGTCTCGCCCGGAGCGATCGGTGGGCACCGAACGGGGAGCGGTCCGGTGCGACTGCTCGTCCTCGCGGTGGCGCTCGCCTTCGTCGCCTTCGGGGTGCCGGGGATCATCGACCGGTACTGGCTGCAGATCGTGACGTCGGTCGTGATCTACAGCATCGTGACCCTGGGCCTCGGGCTGCTGATCGGCCGGGCCGGGATGGTGTCGCTCTGCCAGTTCCTGCTGCTGGCCATCGGCGCCTGGGTGGCGTTGCGGCTCGACTACGCCACCTCCCTGCCGTTCCCGCTCCTGATCCTCATCGCCGGCATCGTCACCGGCCTGATCGGGGCCCTGATCGGACTCCCCGCGCTCCGGCTCTCGGGGCTGTACCTGGCCCTGATCACGCTGATGGCGGCGGGTGCGATCACGGTCGTGCTGCGGATCGCCCAGTTCCCCAACGGGGGCGGCGGCTTCTTCGGCAACTCGGCCGCCGGCGGCGCGTCGTCGCGCCTGCCCCGACCGGCGATCGCCACCGGGGACACGGCGTACTACCGCTACTGCGTCGCCGTGGCCCTGCTCATGTTCCTGCTGGCGCTGTGGCACGTCCGCGGCCGGCCGGGACGGGCCTGGGCCGCCCTGCGCCAGAGCCAGGCGACCGCCGTCGCCGCCGGCGTCAACGTCACGCTGTACCGGCTGTGGGCGTTCGCGCTGGCGTCGTTCATGGCGGGCGTGGCGGGCGCCCTGCTCGCGGCAGCCGCCGGGGGCGTCAACATCAACCAGTTCCCGGTCCAGAACTCGATCCTGCTGCTGGCGGTGGTGTTGATGGGTGGCGTCTACAGCCTCGGGGGCGCCGTCGTCGCCGCCCTGCTGCTGCGGCTCCTGCCTGCGCTGCTGGACAACTGGGGGGTCTCGACCGAGCTGCTCACGATCCTGTTCGGCGTCGGCGTCCTCCAGGTGCTCCTGACCGCGCCCGGCGGCCTCGTCGACCAGGTGCCGAAAGATCTCGCCAACCTCGGCCGCGGGCTGCGCAAGCTGGCGTCGCCCCGGCGGGCCGGCGAAGAGGCAGCCCAGCCATGATCGAGGTCGACGGCCTGACCGTCCGGTTCGGCGGCGTCGTCCCGATCGACGACATGACGCTGACGCTGTCCGGTGGCACTTGTGGCCTGATCGGGCCCAACGGGGCGGGCAAGACGACGTTCTTCAACGTGCTCAGCGGCTTCGTCAAGCCCGTCGCCGGCGCGGTGCACGCGTTCGGCGACGACCTGCTGGCCATGGCCGACTACCGGCGCGCCCGCTGGGGGCTCCGCCGCACCTTCCAGACCGAGCAGGCGATCGCCGACCTCTCGGTGTTCGACAACGTGCTGCTGGTGCGCGAGAACACCCAAGGTGGGTGGGCGACACCGCGCCAGGACGTGCTGGACGCCGTGGCCTTCGTCGGGCTCGAGCCCGAGGCCGACCGGCGGGTCGGCACGCTCGGGGCCGCTCAGCGCCGGCTCGTCGAGGTGGCGCGGGCCGTCGTCGGCAGCCCGCGCCTGGTGCTGCTGGACGAGCCCGCGGCCGGCCTCCCCGACGACGAGACCGAGCATCTCGGCCGGCTGATCCGGCGCATCCCCGAGGAGATCGGCGCCTCGGTGGTCCTGGTCGATCACGACATGAGCCTGGTCTCGGCGTGCTGCGAGACCACCGCCGTGCTCGACTTCGGCAAGCTGATCGCCTCGGGCGCGACCGCCGAGGTCCTCCGGGACGCCCATGTGATCCGCGCCTACCTCGGCACCGAGGAGGAGGTGTGACCGAGACCGAGACCGCCACGTCCGCCACGACCCTGCAGGTCGAGTCGCTGTCGGTGCCGCGCGGCAACCGCCCCGTGCTGCGCGACGTCTCGCTGGCGATCCCGCCCGGTGAGGTGACGGCCCTGCTCGGCCCCAACGGCGCCGGCAAGTCGACGCTCGTCCTCACGGTCGCAGGCCTGCTCCGCCCCAGCGCCGGACGGGTCCGCCTCGGCGACCGCGACCTCACGAAACGCCGGCCGGAGTCGATCCGGCGCGCCGGCGTGGCCGTCGTGGCGGAGGGCCGGCGCGTGCTGCCCCAGCTCAGCGTGGCCGACAACCTGCGCGTCGCCACCTACGGGCTCGACCGCGAGCAGGCCCAGGAGGGCATGGACCACGCGCTCGCGCTGTTCCCCGAGCTGACCCGCTACCAGGACACCCTGGCCCGGTCGCTCTCCGGCGGCGAGCAACAGATGGTCGTGCTGGCGCAGGCCCTCGTGTCGCGGCCTCGCGTGCTGCTCGTCGACGAGCTGTCGCTGGGGCTCGCCCCGGTGGTCGTCAAGCGCCTCGTGCCCACGCTCGCGTCGGTCGCCGAGTCGGGCGTGGGGGTGCTGCTCATCGAGCAGTTCGCCCACGTCGCGATCGGACTGGCCAACACGGCCTACATCCTCGAGGGTGGCCGCATCCGCTACCACGGGACGGCCGCCGAGCTGAAGGCCAATCCCGAGCTCCTGCACTCGGCCTACCTCCTGCGGGTCTAGCCGTGGACGATCTCGCCGGCAGGGTCGCCGTGATCACCGGCGCGGCGTCGGGCATCGGCCTGGCCATGGCACGGCGCTTCGCGGGCGAGGGCATGAAGCTGGTGCTGGCGGACATCGAGCGACCGGTCCTGCAGCGGGCCGGTGAGGAGCTCGGCCGCGCCGGCGCCGACGTGCTCACGGTGCCAACCGACGTCAGCCTCGAGGCCGAGGTGACCGCGCTCGCCGAGACGGCCCTGGAGCACTTCGGCGACGTGCACCTCGTCTGCAACAACGCCGGTGTCGGGAGCCGCGGCCTGCCGATCGCGGAGCTGCCCCTCGCGGACTTCGACTGGGTCATCGCCGTGAACCTCTTCGGCGTGATCCACGGCCTGCGGGCCTTCCTGCCCCACCTCCGGGCCAACGACACCGGCCACATCGTCAACACGGCGTCGACGTCCGGCCTCTACCACCTGCCCCGGATGGGCCCGTACAACGCGTCGAAGGCGGCGGTCGTGGCGCTGAGCGAGACGCTGCGCTTCGAGCTCGCGGCGGAGGGCAGCCGGGTCGGCGTGTCCGTGCTCTGCCCGAGCTGGGTCCGGACGAACATCTCCACCGCCGACCGCAACCGCCCGGAGCGCTTCGCGTACGCGCTCGACACCGACCAGATGGCGCAGGTCGCGACGTACAAGGCCAGGCGCCGGGAGCAGCGGGCCGTCGCGGCCGACCCGTCGGACGTCGCTGACCACGTGTGCGAGGCCGTCAGGACGAACCGCTTCTATGTTCTGACCCACCCTGCCAGCCTGGACGTGTTCGAGGCCCGGGCACGACGCATCCTCGCCGGGGACGACCCGGTCGAACCGCCGGAATGAAGGAGAGCGCACCATGACCGGAGACGCACACAGCGAGCTGCTGGCCGAGGTGCTGTCGCGTTACGAGGGCTCGACGAACCCACGCCTGCGCGAGATCACCGAGGCCGCGATCCGCCACCTGCACGCCTTCGCCGAGGAGGTCAACCTGCAGCGCGACGAGTGGTTCGCGGGCATCCAGTTCCTGACGGCCACCGGGCAGATGTGCGACGACAACCGCCAGGAGTTCATCCTGCTGTCCGACACGCTGGGCCTGTCCAGCCTGGTGGAGATGCTGACGCACGACGGGGCCGAGGGAAGCACCGAGAACACCGTGCTCGGTCCGTTCTACGTGCCGGGCTCGCCGGCGCGCGCCATGGGCGAGTCGATGCTCGTCGATCCCGACGACGGCGACCGGGTCGTGATCCGCGGCACCGTCCGGGACATCGACGGCCGGCCGATCGAGGGCGCCGTCCTGGACTGCTGGCAGAACGCGACCGCCGGCTTCTACGCGGTCCAGCAACCCGACGAGCAGACACCCGAGAACCTCCGGGGCATCTACACCACCGGGGCCGACGGCCGCTACGAGATCCGCACCGTGCGGCCCGTGCCCTACCCGATCCCGTCGGACGGGCCGGCCGGCGACCTGCTCAAGGCCCACGGCCGGAACTGGATGCGCCCCGGTCACACCCACATGTGGGTCCGGGCCGACGGCTGCAAGGATCTGATCACCCACGTGTTCGACGCGCAGACCGAGCACCTGAGCGACGACGCGGTGTTCGGCGTGCGGGACAGCCTCGTCCGGCGGTTCGAGCCCGACGACGGCGGCGAGCTGGCGACGACGTTCGACATCGTGCTCGACCGCGCGTGAGGTATGGGCCTGCCAGAGTCATGCCATGGCAGAGGGTCCCGTGAGTGCGATGGAGACCAGCGAAGACGGCCGCGAGCCGACCCTGCTGTACCTCGTCGGGCGCATGGACCGCGTCGTCCGCCGGGCGATGGGCAACGTCCTGACCGCGCACGGGTTGTCGGTCAACCAGTACGCGACCCTGAGCGTGCTCGACCGGCGCAGCGGCCTCTCGAACGCCCAGCTCGCCCGGCGGGCGCTCGTGTCCCCCCAGTCGATGAACGAGGTGCTCCTCACCCTGGAGCAGCGGGGGCTGGTCGGGCGCCGGGCGCACCCGGACCATGGCCGGATCCTCCAGGCTCGCCTCACGGCCAAGGGCCGGACCCTGCTGGCGCGCTGCGACGAGGAGGTGCACCAGGTGGAGGCCCGGATGGTGGGCAGTCTCAGCGAGGACGAGCAGGCGGCGCTGCGCGGCGCCCTGATCAGCAGCATCCGTGCGCTGCACGGTGGGTTGGAGCGATAGGGAGGAACGACCCATGGACCACCTTCTCCAAGTCCTGAGCGTCAAGGGGCGGGCGACGCCCGAGGCCCTGGGGGCAGCCGTCGACGCCGACGCCTCGGCCGCGCTGGCGCAGCTCGAAGCGGGCGGCCTCGTCGAGGAGACCAAGTTCGGCTACCGCGTGACCGAGCTCGGCGCCGGTCGCGTCGACGAGCTCTACGCACGCGAGCGGGAGCAGGCAGGCCCGGTCATCGACGACGTGTACGAGGCGTTCGCACCCATCAACGACGAGGTGAAGCAGATCGTCACCGACTGGCAGATGCGTCCGGTCGGCGGGCAGCTCGTGCTCAACGACCACCGCGACCACCGCCACGACGAGATGGTCGTGGCCAGGCTCCGCCGCACCGATGCCACGGTGTCGGCGGCCCTGGCGCCGCTGACGGTCGCCTTGCCGCGCTTCGGGGTCTACCCTCGCCGCCTCCAGCGTGCGGTCACGCTCGTCGGCGACGGGGACCACTCGATGGTGGCGGCACCGGCCAAGGACAGCTACCACACCGTGTGGTTCGAGCTGCACGAGGAGCTGATCATCCTGGCCGGGCGCAACCGCGCCGACGAAGAGGCCGCGGGCTGACGCGGTCGGTGTCCGGGACCGGCGAACCGGTGCCCGTATCCCGGTAAGGTGCCCGTATAGCGGACACCGATCCGAGCCAACCGAGCGACCCGAGGGAGGGGCCATGGGGACCACGGACAAGCTGCCGAGCCGGTTGCACCACAACGCGTTCGTGTCGAAGGACCTGGAAGCGACCCGTGCGTTCTACGAGGGCCTGATCGGCCTGCCGCTGGTGGCCACCTG
>JBKPRS010000181.1:0-11350 GCA_046734695.1 Actinomycetota bacterium
CCCGGCGTCCTTGTCGGTGGCCGTCACCGTCACCGTGAAGGTGCCGTCGGTGGCCCACGTGTGCGACACGGACACCGACGCCCCGCCGGTCACGGACTGGGGCAGCGTGCCGTCGCCCCAACCGATCACGAACGTGAACCCCGCGGCCTGGTCCGCCGCCGCCACGTCGGTCGCCCCGAACGTGAGCGCGGCGGGCGTGCCCTCGACGATGAGGGGCGGCACGGTCGTGACCGACGCGGTCGGGGCCACGTTGGTGACGGTCAGCCCGGTGGTGGTGGTGTCGCTGGAGAGGCCGTCATCCACGGTCAGGGAGATCGTGGCCGTCGCCGGCCCGTCGCCGAGGCCGAGCGCTGCGAGCTGCGCCGGGGTCACCGTCGGCGACACGCCGGTGGCGTCGACGGTGCCGTCGTTGTTCACGTCCCACTCGAAGGTCGCGGGACCGGCGGTCACCGACGCCGAGCCGTCGAGGACGAGGCTGGCCGCCTCGGCCACCGTGTAAGGGCCGCCCGCGTCCGCCACCACATGGGCGGCCACGGTCACCGAGGCGGTCGCGGGCGCGCTGGTCCCGGCGTCCTTGTCCGTGGCCGTCACGCTCACGGTGAACGGGCCGGCGCCGGCCCAGGTGTGGCTGACCGACACCGACGCCCCACCGGTCACGGACTGGGGCAGCGTCCCGTCACCCCAGTTGATCGTGTACGTGAACCCCGCAGCCGTGTCGGCCGCCGAGGGATCCGTGGCCCCGAACGTGAGCGACGCGGGAATGCCCTGCACGATCGCCGCCGGCACGTTCGTGACCGCGGCGGTCGGCGGCGTGTTGGTCACGCTGAGCGCGGCGGTGTCGGTGTCGCTGGACGGGCCGTCGGTGACCCGCAGCATGATCGTGGCCGTCGCGGGCCCGTCACCCAGCCCCAGCGCCGCCAACTGGGCCGACGTCAACGTCGGCGAGACGCCCGTGGCGTCGCCGAACGTGGCGTCGCCGTTCACGTCCCAGGAGAACGTGGCACCCGGACCGGCTGTCACGGACGCTGAGCCGTCGAGGGTGAGGCTCGCACCTTCGGCCACCGTGTACGGGCCGCCCGCGTCCGGCAGCACCTGCAGCGCCACGGTCACCGGCGCCGTCGCAGGCGCGCTCGTGCCGGCGTCCTTGTCGACGGCCGTCACGCTGACCGTGAACGTCCCGTCGTTCGCCCACGTGTGCGACGCGGACACCGACGACCCGCCCGTGACCGTCTGGACCAGCGTCCCGTCGCCCCAGTCGATGCGGTAGGTGAACCCCGCAGCCTGGTCGGCCGCCGACGGATCGGTCGCCGAGAACGTGAGCGACGCGGGGATGCCCTGCACGATCCCGGTGGGCACGTTGGTCACCGCGGCAGTCGGCGGTGTGTTGGTCAGGCTGAGCGCGGCGGTGTCGGTGTCGACGGTCGGGCCCTCCGTGACCCGCACCGTGATCGTGGCTGTCGCCGGCCCGTCGCCCAGCCCCAGCGTCTCCAGCTGGGCGGACGTCAGCGTCGGCGTGGCGCCGGTGGCGTCGCCGAAGGTCCCGTCGCCGTTCACGTCCCAGCTGTACGTGGCCGTGGGACCGGACGACGTCCCCGTGGCGTCGAGCGACAGGCTGCCCCCCTCGGCCACCGTGTAGGGGCCCCCGGCGTCCGCCGCGACGAAGGGCAGGACCGTCACGGTCGCGGTGGCGGGCGTGCTGATGCCGTTGTCCTCGTCGGTGGCGCGCACGCTGACCGTGAAGGATCCGTCGGTGGCCCACGTGTGCTGGGCGGTGATGGTGGCGCCGCCGGTGACGGAGGTGACCGGCGTGCCGTCGCCCCAGTCGATGCTGTAGGTGAACCCGGCGGCCTGGTCGGCAGCGGACGGGTCGGTCGCGCCGAACGTCAGGGTGGCGGGCGCCCCCTCCGTGATCCCCGGCGGCACGGTGACCACCGCGGCGGTGGGAGGCGTGTTGGCGACGGTCAGCGTCGTGGTGTCGACGTCGACGGTCGGGCCCTCCGCGACCTGGAGCGACACGGTGATCGGCCCGGCCGGCCCGTCACCCAGCCCCAGGGTGGCCAGCGTGGCGGCGGAGACCGTGGGGGTCTCACCGGTGGCGTCGTCGAACGCGCCGTCGTTGTCCACGTCCCAGACGAACGTGGCGGTCGGGCCCGCGGACGTGGCGCTGCCGTCCAGCACCAGGTCCTCGCCCTCGTCGACGAGGTAGGGCCCGCCCGCGTTCGCCACCACGATGGGCGGCGGGTTGGCCACGGTGATCGCCGCGGTGGCGGGCGCGCTGGTGCCGTTGTCCTTGTCGGTGGCGGTCACGCTCACCGTGAAGGGCCCGGCGGCGGCGTACACGTGGCCCGCGCTGACGCTGCCGCCGCCGGTGACGACCTCGGCGGGCGTGCCGTCGCCCCAGTTGATGCTGTAGGTGAACCCCGCAGCGGTGTCCGCGGCCGCGGGGTCGGTGGCCCCGAACGTGAAGGTGGCGAGGACGCCCGCGACGATGGTGGGCGGCACGGTCACGATCGACGCAGTGGGCGCCGTGTTGGTGATCGTGAGCGTCGCGGTGTCGGTCTTGATCGTGGTGTTGAAGGTGACCTGCAGGGTGACGGTGACCGGACCGGCCGGCCCGTCGCCCAGACCCAGCGACGCCAGCGTCGCGGCGGAGAGCGTGGGGTTGGCGCCGGTGGCGTCGTCGAACTGACCGTCGCCGTCGACGTCCCAGGCGAACGTCGAGCCCGCCGGGGTGGTGGTGCCGGTGCCGTTCAGCGTCAGCGACGTGCCCTCACCCACCGTGTAGGGGCCGCCCGCGTCCGGGAACACCCCGGGCAGGAACGTCAGCGACCAGCCGCCGGTGATCTGACCGACGTCGCCTGAGGCGTCGTCCACGACCCACAGGTTCCACACGCCGTTGGGGTTGCTGCCGATGAACCCGGCCAGGCTGGTGGCGGCCGAGGGCGTGGGAGCGGGCGCGGCGAAGCTGTCCTGGCCTCCGGCGTCGTCGTCGGTCACCCGGAAGCTGCCGCTGGCCAGCGGCCCGCCCGTCGGGATGGTGCCCGCGGCCGCGTCGGTGAACTTGAGGTTCACCCCGCTCGCCGGGGCCTGGCCGCCCACGTCGGACATGAGCACGACGTTCTGGCCGTTCGGCCCGCTGAGGAGGATGTCGACGTCGATGGGCGCGGTGTGGCCGAAGCCGGTCAGGGTGACCTCGACGCCGCCGATCGGGGAGGCCTGGCCGGTCACGTGGATGGACGCGGGGTAGGGCGCGGCGGGCGACGGGGACGCGTTGCTGCCACTGCCCACGGCCGGGATCGTGATGGGCGTGGTGTCGAACGTGGCGTCGTTGTCGTCGATGCTGACGACGGCGGTCGCGGGGATCCCCAGCGTGGCCCCGCCCGTCGGCGCGGACAGCGCGACGGTGACGGTCTCGTCCACGCCCTCCGCCGCGGTGTCGTTGAGGATCGTGAGCGGGACCGAGGCGGTCGTCTGGCCGTCGGCGAAGCTGACGGTCTGGTTGAGGGGCGTGAAGTCGATCCCGGGCGTGGCCGTGGCCGGCGTGGTGGTCGTGACGGTGACGCCGACCGCGCCGTCGCTGCCGCCGGTGCGCGTGAGCGTGAGGTTCACCGGCCCGCCGCCCTCGGCGCCGCGGAACGATGCGGTGGTGAAGGAGAGCGCACCCGGCTGGGCCACGGCCGCCGTGGTGACGGTGATCGACCAGCCGCCGCCGATGGAGCCGGTGTCGCCCTCGGCGTCGTCCACCACGAACAGCCGCCACTGCCCGTTGGGGTTGCTGCCGTTGAACGTGCCGAGCGTGGTGGCCGTGCTCGCCGCGGGCGCGGGGGCGGGGAAGGCGTCGGGACCGCCGGAGTCGACGCGGTTGGTGGGCTGGAACGTGCCGGTCCCCAGCACGCCAGTAGCCGGGACCTGGGCCGCGGCCTGGTCGTCGAAGGTGAGCGTGCCGTTGACCGAGAAGCCGGAGTCGCCCTTGACGTCCGACATGACGATCAGGTTCTGGCCCGCGGGGCCGACCAGCAGCACGTCGATGTCGGTGGCGATGGGGTGCACCACGTTGGTGAGCGTGATGTTGACGTCGGAGACCGTGCCCGTCATGCCGCTGATCGTGATGGGCGAGGGGTACGGCGACGCGACCCCCGTCCCGTTGGGGGAGCCCGCCGCGGGCACCGCGATGGCCGTGGTGTTGCTGGCCGTGACGACATCCGCGCCCGCAGGGTCGGGATGGACGCCCACAACCAGTGCTGTCGCCAGCAGGATCACCGCGGCCACTCGCGCGCCACTGAGAGCGCCAAAACGCTGCCGATCGGCCCGCTCCGTCATGACCACCCCCTATCCGCCGGGCAACCGTACCCCCCGTAGTCGTGGTGATCCACGGATCGTGGCAGATTCACCCCACAGAGTGGCCGCCGCCGCGCGTACGATCTCACGCACCGTGCCGGTTCAGGCCCGGGGCACTCACAGTGAGGGAGCGGACATATGGAACCGTTCATCGGCCAGATCCAACTCTTCGGCTTCGGTTGGGCACCCGTGGGGTGGGCGCTCTGCAACGGCCAGCTCTTGTCGATCTCGTCCAACACAGCACTGTTCTCGTTGCTCGGCACCACCTACGGGGGCAATGGCCAGACGACCTTCGCCCTTCCCGACCTGCGTGGGCGGGTGCCCGTCGGCCAGGGCCAGGGGCCTGGGCTCTCCAACGTCGACCTCGGCGAGCAGGCGGGGGTCGAGTCCGTCTCTCTGAACGGCAACCAGAACGGCCAGCACAATCACCCTGTTTCGGCCAGCGCCACCGCGAGCTCGAAGAGCCCGTCCAACGCGGTGCCGGCGTTCACGGGTGCGGGCTCGTCGTACGGCACGGCCGACGGGACCACCATGGCCGCGGGCATGGTGCAGCCGACCGGCCAAGGCCAGCCCCACGAGAACCGCCAGCCCTACCTCGGCGCGTGCTACTGCATCGCCGTCGAGGGCATCTACCCGTCGCGGCCCTGAGCCAGCGACTGCATCCCTGGGCCGCTGACCCAGTCAGTCAGCGGCCGTGAAAGACGGGGCGGCGGCGGTCGTGGAACGCCGCCAGTCCCTCGCGTAGGTCGTCGCTGGCCCACGCTCGCTCGAACGCGGTGCGTGCATCCGGCTGCGCCTCCAGCGCAGCCTTGTGCGCTCGCAGGGTGAGCGGGGCCAGCACGGCGATCTCGTCCGCCCACGCGAGCGCGTCCTCGTGCGCGCCGAGGCGCTGGACGAAGCCGACGCGGTGCGCCTCGTCGCCCTTGACCACCTCGGCGGCCAGCAGCATGGCGCGGGCGACCCCGTGGCCGGCCAGGAGGCTCAGGCGCTCGACGGTCCAGGAGTCCACCGCCAGGCCCAGGCGGCCCGCCGGGATCCCGAAGCTCGCGCCGGGCGTCGCCATCCGCAGGTCGCACGCCACCGCCAGCTGCGTCCCCGCGCCGAGGGCGGCGCCGTCCACCGCCGCGAGCGTGACGAACGGTGCCGAGCGCAGCGCGTCGAGCACTGTTCGCAGCCGGTCGGCGAAGGCGGCGTCCTCCAGCCCGGTCAGGTCGGCACCCGCGCAGAAGTGACCACCGGCGCCGCTCAGCACCAGGGCCCGCACGTCGTCGTCGCACGCGGCCAGGGCGGCGGCCAGCCCGTCGAGGGCGGCGTGGTCCAGGGCGTTGCGCCGCTCGGGCCGGTCGATCGTCACCGCGACGACATGGCCGCGCGCTTCGCTGTGGATCACCCGCGCACGCTACCCACGCCTGACCCCGTAGCCTGCCTTCACCGAGACGCCCCTGGCGGAGGGGGCGTGTAGATCCAAGGACGGACCATGAACTCCCCCGTTTCCGGGTGGCAGCGCGACCCCACCGCTCGCCACGAGTACCGCTACTGGGACGGCAGCCGCTGGACCGACGACGTGTCCGATCGCGGCGTGACGTCGACCGACCCGATGCCGGGCCCCGGCGCCATGGGACCGATGCCGGGCCCCGGCGCCGACCCCACCCAGGTCATCGACCCGACCCAGTCCTACCCGATGGCGCCGGCGGCCCCGCCGGCCCCGACCCAGTCCTAC
The DNA here is from genome assembly GCA_046734695.1 of Actinomycetota bacterium. Lineage (GTDB taxonomy): Bacteria > Actinomycetota > Acidimicrobiia > Acidimicrobiales > VFJN01 > ZC4RG19. The sequence goes on from JBKPRS010000181.1 coordinate 6,059, forward strand.
GGGCACCCGGGCGCCGGCTACCCCCAGGACGGTGCCCCGGGCTTCGGGCCCTACGGGACGCTCCCCAACCAGCCGGGCTCCTACGGCTCGTACGGCCAGGGCGGGGGCCCGCCGGTGCCGACCCCGCGGCCCGACTCGGGGGCCAAGACCGGCCTGTTCGTCGGCATCGGTGTGCTCGTGCTGGCAGTCCTCGGCGTCGGCGCGTTCCTGCTCACCAAGGACGACGACAACTCGGACGAGACGTCCACCCTCCCGCTCTCCGAGCAGACGGACCCCGGCAGCGACACCACCGACAGCCCGCTCACGACGACCGACCCCGGCGACAGCGGCGACACGGGTGACAGCGGTGACAGCAGCGACACGGGGGACCTCGGCAGCCTCGGGGACCTCGAGAACGTCGACCCTTCGGACATCAGCGAGGACATGGTGGTCCCGCTGCTGGCCGAGGAGCTGGTCAACTCCGGCGGGCTCACCGAGGAGCAGGCCACGTGCGTGTCCGAGGCACTCTTCGACCAGGTCACGATCGAAGAGCTGATCGAGATCGGCGAGTCGGGCGACGTCATGGGCACCCTGACCCCCGAGCAGCTGAACGGCCTCGCGGAGTCCATCAGCGACTGCGGCGTCGTCTGACCACACGCCCGACCAGTTGAGCTGACGGGCCCGTCCGGTGGTGCGCCACCGGGCGCAGCGGGCACACTGCGGCCGTGAGCCGCCCCGCCGACCAACCTCCCCGACCCGAGCCCGAGCGCGCCCGGCCGGTGGACCCGGTGCTGGCCCGGCGGCGCCAGGTGGCCCGGGCGGCGGAGGTGGGCCAGCGCATCGGCTACGGACTGTTCGGGCTGGCGGTGGTCGTCTTCATCGCCGGGTTCGTGCTCGGCCTCACCACCGCGGTCGTGGTGATCGTGGTGACCGCCCTGATCGTGGGCTCGCTGTTCCTGGCCCCGGCCATCGTGGCCGGCTACGGCGTCAAGGCCGCCGATCGGGAGGATCGCGAGCTCGGACGGGATGTCTGACCTCGAAATCGCGCACAGATGACGTCACGAGCGGTCACCGGAGTGTTACCGTAAGGTAACCCCTGTGAACCACGTGACATGAGGGAAACGCACGTGTCGGACACCAAGAACGAGGCCGCAGTCTCCACTCGGCTCCCAGCGGCCCGCCGTCGTCGCCAACTTCTGGAGGTCGCCCTCCGGGTCTTTGCCGAGCGCGGCTACCACGACGCCTCGATGAACGACATCGCCGTTGCGGCGGGCGTCACGAAGCCCGTCCTCTACCAGCACTTCACCTCCAAGCGCGAGCTCTTCACCGAGCTGCTGACCGACGTCGGCCGCGACCTGCAGGACAAGATCACCAAGGCCATCGCCTCGGCCCACGGGCCCCGGGAGATGGTCGAGCTCGGTTTCGCGGGCTACTTCAACTACGTCTCGCGCCATCGCGACGCCTTCAAGCTGTTCTACGGCGGGGGCCTCATCCGGGACGCGGAGTTCGCCGAGCTGGTCAACCAGACCGAGCGGGCGGTCGCGGCCCTGGTCGCCGGGCTCATCGAGATCGACGGTCTCAGCCCCAGCCAGCGCCAGGTCCTCGGCCACGGCATCGTGGGGATGATCGAGGGGGCCAGCATCCACTGGCTCAACACCAACAGCGACGCCGATCCCGAGACGCTGGCCCACCAGCTCGCCGACCTGGCCTGGCGGGGTCTGCGGGGCGTCACGCCTTAGTCGGGAACCGTCGGGCCGTCCCGTGACTCGACGGGATGTGGCAGCGAGACAGACATCGCCGCCGGGGCGGGTGACACCGGGCACGGGCGAGACCTTCGACGAGCTGTGGCGCATGACGACCGACTGCGTCATGGGCGACTGACCACATGACTACTCCGCGTCAGGTTCTGGTTAGCTGTTCGCTACGCGGCGTACACCCGACTGTGATTCGGTTGTGAGCGCGGCCCCTACCGTGCGCCTGAGGGGTCGGGCATCGAGCGCCGAGTGGAGCTGGCGCCATTCAGCGATCGGTCAGGCGCCGGGGACGACGAGACCGCTCTCGTAGGCCAGCATCACCAGCTGGGCTCGGTCGCGGGCGTGCAGCTTGTAGAGGATGCGGCTGACATGGGTCTTGGCCGTCAGCGGGCTCACGTACAGCTCCCCGGCGATCTCGTCGTTGCTCATGCCCCGGGCGATGAGGCCGAGGACCTCGCGCTCGCGGGGCGTGAGGGCGCCCATCTCCTCGGGCACGGCGATCGACGGCTCGGGCCGGGACGCGTAATCGGCGATGAGCCGGCGGGTGACCTGGGGCGACAGCAGGGCGTCGCCCTGGGCCACGACCTTGATGGCCGCCAGCAGGTCGTCGGGCCGGGTGTCCTTGAGCAGGAACCCGCTGGCGCCGGCGCGCAGGGCGTCGTGGATGTACTCGTCCCGCTCGAAGGTCGTGAGCACCACGATGCGGATGTCGGCCAGCTCGGGGTCGGCCACGATCCGGCGGGTGGCCTCGATGCCGTCCATGATCGGCATGCGGATGTCCATGAGCACCACGCGGGGCCGGGTCCGGCGCACGACGTCGAGGGCCTCGACCCCGGTCCCGGCCTCGCCCACCACGGCGAGCCCGGGATCGGAGTCGACCAGGATCCGCAGCCCGCTGCGCATCAGGTCCTGGTCGTCGACCAGCGCCACGGTGATGGGGGCAGCGCTCACATCGGGGCTCACGTCCGGCCTCCTGTCGGGAACACCGCCCGCACCTCGAACCCGCCCTCGGGGCGTGCCTCGGTCGTGACCCAGCCGCCGAGCGCCCGGGCCCGCTCCTTCATGCCCGCCAGCCCGTGGTGGCCGGGCGGCTCGACCACCGGCCTGGCCAGCGCCGCCCCGTTGTCGAGGACGCTCAGCACCAGCGCGGCCGGGTCGCACTCGAGGCTGACCCACACATGGGTCACCCCGTCGGCGTGCTTGAGGATGTTGGTGGCCGCTTCCTGGACGATGCGGTAGAGGACGCCGCCCAGCGACGCGGGCACCGGGGCGTCGCCCTGGCGGTCGAAGTCGACGGTGAGGCCGCGCGACCGCACCACGTCGAGGACCCGGTCGATGTCCGCCACCGACGGCACCGGTGCCTTCTCGGCCGCGCCCGCCTCGCCCTCCCCCGAGCGGAGCATGCCCAGCGTGGCGCGGATCTCCTGGAGCGTGGTACGGCTGACCTCTGCGATCGTTTGCAGCGCGCTACGGGCCTGCTCCGGATCGTCGTCGAGGACGCGGGCGGCCACCTCGGCCTGGAGCGTGACGGTGGCGACGGTGTGGCCGACTGTGTCGTGCAGCTCCTGGGCGATGCGCAGGCGCTCCTGGTCGACCCGGCGCACGGCCTCCTGCTCGCGCAGGTCCGCCTCCCGGGCCAGGACGGCTGCGAGCTCGACCCGCCGGCTGCGCAGGACCAGGCCGCCGCCGGTGGCGGCCACCAGCCAGCCGAGGAGCTGGAAGTTCCTCTCGTCGAACCGGGGCACGTTGTTGGAGGCCGCCGCGGTCGTGTACATGACGGCCAGGACCCCGAGGGTGATCGGCAGGCTCAGCTGCGGCGGGCAGCGGTTCCCCACCGTGAACAGCGCCAGCATCACCACGACCCCGGCCGCCACCTCGCCGTGGTCGGTGACGACCCACACGGTGCCCGCCACCACGACCGTCGCCAGTGTGAGGAGGGGCCACACCCGCCGCACGGCGACGGCCGCGGCCATGACCAGCGCGAGCGCCACGCCGGGGGCGTCCGGGGTCGTGCCGTGGGTGACCCACGGCCCCACCAGCAGCGACGCCAGCGTGCCCAGCACGAAGGCGCCGTCGTGCCAGCGCAGCTCCCGCAGCCCGACCACGGCGTCGTCGCGGCGCAGCCCCCGCACGACGGCCCGCAGCGACGCCCCGGACCGCCGGCGGGCGGGCGCCCCGGGCGTCGCGACCGGGACTGGAGCGACTCCCACGCGTGCATGTTGCCACGGACAGTGCCCGTTCCGGCGCTTACCGCCGCCGTGCGCGACAGTGCCGCCCGCAGGGGGGATGCGAGCGGCACCATCTTTCCTGCAGAGAGCGACGAGTGGAGGGGGGAGTACTCGCTACTCGATCCGCAGAACTTGGCACCAGTGTACGACACCCGGGTGTGTTCACACCGTCACCCGGGCGTGGCAGGTGTCACGTCACCCCTCGACACCCGAGCGGCCGGGGAGTGGAATGTCCTCCGTGACGATTCGCACCTCACCGTGGCCCGCAGGCGTGCCGTGCTGGGCCGACCTCATGACCCCCGACGTGGAGGCCGCCCGTGAGTTCTACGGGCGCGTCGTCGGCTGGGACTTCCAGGATACGGGGGACGACTACGGCGGCTATGTGATCGCCGCGATCGGTGCGTCCTCGGCTGCGGGCGTCGGGCCGGCGCCCGAGGGCGTCCCCAGCGTCTGGACGATCTACCTCGCCAGCGACGACGTCGACAAGACCGCCGAGGCCGTGACCGACAACGGCGGCACGATCATGATGCCGCCCGGCGACGTCGGCGATCTGGGCCGCATGTTCGTCGGTGTCGATCCCACCGGCGCCGCCTTCGGCGTGTGGCAGGCGGGCACCAACATCGGTGCCGAGGTCGTCAACGAGCCCGGCGGCATCACCTGGGAGGACCTGCGCTCCCCCGACCCCGACGCCGCCCGCCAGTTCTACGGCGCCGTCTTCGGCCACACGTTCAGCCCCATGCCCGAGGCCGGGCCGGACTACACCATGTTCCACCTGGCGGGCGAGGAAGCCCCGCTGGGCGGCATGGGCGGGATGCAGGGCGCCCCCGACGGCACGCCGGGCCACTGGGTCGTGTACTTCTCGGTCGCCGACACCGACGCCTCCGTGAGCGCAGCCGAGGCCGGTGGCGGGACGGTCATCGCCCCCGCCTTCGACACCCCCTACGGCCGCATGGCAGGCCTGAGCGACCCGGCCGGCGCCACGTTCTGGCTCGTCCAGGACACCGGCCAGGCCGGCTCCGACCAACCGGAGTAGCGCGCTCGTAGCGAGGTCCAGTCCTCTCCCAACCCGATCCCAATCGGGTTGGGAGACGCTCCGGTCATGAGCACCCTCAGGTTGGACACGTACGCCCGCACCGACACCTCGGCCCGAGCCGGCGGGTCGTCACCCCACAGCGCGTCCACGAGGGTGTCGATGGGCACCACGCGGCGGGGCTCCAGCGCCAGCACCGCGAGCAGGGCGCGCTGGCGCACCGTGCCGAGATGCACCGGCTGGCCCTGCCGCTCGGCCACGACCGGGCCGAGCACCCCGAACGTCACCGCCATCGGTTCAT
>JBKPRS010000182.1:0-6436 GCA_046734695.1 Actinomycetota bacterium
GACCCCAACGGCCTGCTGCTGGAGTTCACCGCCGACGTCGAGGGCGCCGACGAGATCGCCGCGGACCGTCGCGCCGACGCCCACGAGACCCTCAAGCGCTGGCTCGACGGCGACCACACTTCCAACAACGTCTACCGCTAGAGGTGAACATGACCGAGACCAAGTCACACCTGACGGGGACCTACGCCATCGACCCCGTGCACAGCCGAATCGGGTTCGCCGTCCGCCACGCGATGGTCAGCAAGATCCGGGGGTCGTTCAACGAGTTCGACGGCAGCGGGTTCTTCGACGCCGACAACCCGTCGAACTCGCAGCTGCAGCTGACCATCAAGGTCGACAGCATCGACACCCGCAACGCGGACCGGGACGCGCACCTCCGCACGAACGACTTCTTCGACATGGAGAACCACCCGGAGATCACCTTCACCTCGACCTCCGTCGAGGCGGCCGGCGACGACGCCTTCCTGGTCACGGGCGACCTGACCGTCCGGGGCGTCACCAAGCCGATCACGCTCGACTTCGAGTACACCGGCGCCGCCACCGACATGTTCGGCAACAACCGGGTCGGGTTCGAGGGCAAGACCGAGGTCAACCGCAAGGACTGGGGCATGGTCTGGAACGCCAACCTGGATGCGGGCGGCGTCATGGTCGGCGACAAGGTCACCCTCGACTTCGAGGTCGAGGCCGTCCGCAGCGACGAACCAGCCTCGTAGTCCGGTCAGCGGCCACAGGGCCTCTGTAGTGTCCGCCGGATGCAACAGTGCGGGCGCTGCGGGTGGCGGGTGGACGGGGATCCGCGCTTCTGCCGGATCTGCGATGACGGCGTCGCCGACGAGGCCCGCGTAAGGGAGCTGCTGGAGGGCCTACGGGACGGAGATCTCACAACTCTGTCGCTCCTGGCCAACGTCAACGACCCGATTCGCCGGTCAGCGAGCCGATCACCGACCTCGTCACGAAGTTCGGCGGGCAACCCGTGTGGCGGGACGCGCCGCAGTGGCCCTTGTCGGCCGGCCTCGGCCTGCCGATGACGTTCTTCGGCCAGGTCCGCCTGCCGGCAGAGATCGCCGGCGACGGCACCTGGATGGGCTACGTGTTCTTCGCCTGGTACCGACCTCACCGGCGCAAAGTTCTCCAGGAGTACGCGGTCGAGCTCGAGCCCGGCCCCGATCCCGAGACCTGGTCCACGCCGTGATCGAGGACAGCCACGGGGACTGGAACAAGGTCGGTGGCACCGCCTGCTGGCTGCAGGGCGACGACGGGCGCGGCGCCTGGCTCTGGCAGTGCCACTAGCCCGGCGCACATCCGCGGCCTCGCGGATAGGGTCCACCGGACCGGGTGAGGGGAGATGGATGTGAAGGCTGCCGTTCTGCAGACCATTCCGGGTGATCTCGTCATCGACGAGGTCCAGATCGACAAGCCGGGCCCGCGTGAGGTGCTGGTCCGCACGGTGGCGGCCGGGTGCTGCCACAGCGACCTCCACTTCATGGAGGCCAAGTACCCGTACATGACCCCCGTGGTCATGGGGCACGAGTCGGCCGGGATCGTCGAGGCGGTCGGAGCCGACGTCAGCCACGTCAAGCCGGGCGACCACGTCATCACCTGCCTGTCCGTCTTCTGCGGCCAGTGCGACTTCTGCGTCGCGGGCAAGCCGAACCTGTGCACCAAGGACGCTGTCCGCCGGGCGGCCGACGCCCCGCCGCGGCTGTCCAAGGACGGCGCCCCGGTGTTCCAGTTCCTCGAGCTCTCGTCGTTCGCCGAGCAGATGCTCGTGCACGAGGGCGCGGTCGTGAAGATCACCGAGGACATGCCGCTCGACCGGGCCGCGCTGATCGGGTGCGGGGTCACGACCGGTCTCGGCGCGGTGCTCAACACCGCAGGCGTGCGGGCCGGCGAGACCGTCGCCGTCATCGGCTGCGGCGGCGTGGGGCTGGCGGCCGTCCAGGGCGCGGCCATCGCCGGAGCCGGCCGGATCATCGCCGTCGACATGGTCGACAAGAAGCTCGATCTCGCCCGCTCGTTCGGGGCCACCGACGCCGTCAACGCCAAGGACGTCGACGCCGTCGGCACGGTGATGGAGATGACCAGCGGCGGCGTCGACCACGCCTTCGAGGCGATCGGCCTCAAGGTCGCCGCCGAGCAGGCCTTCGGCATGCTGAAGCCGGGAGGCTGCGCCACCGTCATCGGCATGATCCCGGTCGGCGACAGCGTCGAGCTGCCGGGCTTCGCCTTCCTGGCCGAGAAGAAGATCCAGGGCTCCAACATGGGATCGAACCGGTTCCGCGTCGACATGCCCCGCTACATCGACATGTACCTCCAGGGCAAGCTCAACCTCGACGACATGATCTCGACCCGCATCCCGCTCGAAGAGGTCAACTCGGCCTTCGCCCGGATGAAGACCGGCGAGATCGCCCGGGACGTCATCCTGTTCGACTGAGACCGCTGCGCTGCCCATACGGCAGCACACCCTGCTCCGGATGCCTTCGGACGGAGTCCGGCGCGTCCCCCACGCACCATCCGGTGCGGACGCCGGGCCCCGACTGGAGAGATCATGGACAACCACGACACGACGTCGCGGGCATCCGCCCGCGGCCGGAGGCGAACACGCGGCATCGTCGTAGCCGGGGTGGCGGGAGCCGTCGCCCTCGCACTCGCCACCCCGGTGGGTGCGCTGCTGCCGATGCTGGACGGTGGCTCGGACTACCCGGCCATCGAGGAGCCCGCCGACGGTGGCGTCTGGGTGCCGCCGGTGGACAGCGACGTCCCCGCGCCCCCGCCTCCGCCACCTGCCCCCGCACCGGCACCGGCACCAGCACCAGCACCAGCCCCCGAGCCTGCTCCGGCCCCGGCCCCGACGCCGGCCGCAGAGCCCGCTCCGGCCCCCGTTCCCGACGCGGACCAGACCCCGGCCCAGGGCGAGACACAGGAACAGCGCGCCCGGCGGCAGCTGACCGAGGCGATCGCCGACGTGCGGGAGCTGCTGGCCGACCCGGCGTGCCGGGCGTTCATCGACGGCGCCGTGCTGGACGAGGGCAACGCGCTCGACCTGTTCGACGCGATGGTGGCGGCCACCAACCCCCGGGCGATCAACAACGACTACCTCTATGACGACGGGTCCACCTTCGCCCGGGGCGGCCGGCTGCCCGACGAGGGCTTCCGCCCGGTCATGGAGGTCTACCGGCGCTTCCACGAGGAGACCGTGCCCCCGGAGACCTACAACCGCGCCACGGGAGGTGACTACGCCTACCAGCTCACCCCGCGGCAGGCCCGGGCCATGATCGTGCTGCACGAGCTGCAGCACATCACCGGCGCCCTCGACGGGACGCACAACGGCAGCCTGGCGGGCGCGAACGAAGACATCATCACCCGGTGCATCCTCGCCGCGCAGCGGGTGGGCGGGCCCATCCAGGTCACGGCGCCGCCGGATCCCCTGCCGGTCAACAACGACCCGATCATCCTGCCCATCATCCACCCGATCCCCGACGAGGAGCCCCTGCCCGAGTCCGACGAGCCGCAACTGCTCGTCCCCGACCTGGTCATCCGGGGCGGGGACGGCAGCGTGCTCGAGGGCGGCGAGGTCTACGACCCCAACCTCGACCCTGACTACCCCCCGATCGAGGAGGGCCCCTACTGCTGGCCCGAGGACTGCGTCTACCCCGACGACCCGGGTGGTGTGCCCTTCGACCCCGGCTACGGCGGTGGCGGAGGCGGCGAGATCAGCGACCCCGACTGGGGCTGGGACTGGGGCTACGACGACGGCGAATACGCGCCGGAGGAGGAGCTCGCCTCCTGACCGCCCTGACCTGACATGCCCACCGGCGCCCCGGATCCGATCCGGGGCGCCGGATCGGGTGCTCGGCCCTACGGGAGCTCGTCGAGGCGCGGCGCGCGCGACCGGCCCCGCCGGCGTGAGATCCTTGGCCCGGAGCAAACCGGAGCTGGGGGAGCACAGGTGGTCATCAGGTTCACGGGGGCGGGCTGCCTGGCGCCCCTCATCGCTATCGGGTGTGTGTTCTTGGGCGCGGCGGTCGCGGGCAACCTGTTCCCGGACGCCTTCCCGAGCCCGGCCGCGGGCGTCGTCATCGCGGCCGTGCTGCTGGTGACGGCGCCGGTCCACTGGTGGATCGGGCGGGCCCTGAACTCGACGGTCACCCCGCAGGGCCGCGTCTGGCACGACAGCCACACCTACTTCGGGGCGCCGATCCAGAAGGGCGTCGGCGTGAACATCGCCTTCGCGCTCATCGCGGTGTCGATCGCCGCGGGTGCGGCCACGAGCCCGATCGTCGGGTGGGCGATCCTGGTGGGGACGCCGATCATCGCGTGGCTGGTGTGGGCGAGCCGCGCCGATGGCGCGCGGCTGCGGACGATCGAGGACCGCAAGCCGCTCGCGGCCGAGCGGGGCTGGCGCTACAAGAACAGCGACGCCCGCCTCGCCACCCGGTGGAAGGCCCGCGAGCGCGCGCGGTTGCCGTACACCGCCCACCCGTTCGGGATCGTCGCCGGGGAGCTGAACGGGCTGCCGTTCACCGCGTTCGACACCGAGGCGACCGACTGGGGGCGCTACACGACCTGGGCGGTCCACCTGCCGCTGGCATACCCGAAGATCGTGGTGCGCGGGCCGTCCGCCCCGCCGAGCCCCGGATTCGCCACGACCCTGGACACGTTCTTCGGTTCGGCGGGCGTACCGGGTGGGCCCTCGTCGCCGGGCGTGGCCGACCTGCTGGCCGGGATGGCGGCGCAGCCGGAGGTCGAGGGCGACGCCGGGTTCGCGGCGGCGCTCGCCACCCCGGAGATGCGCCAGGCGACCCAGGACTGGGGCCTGCAGGGCTGGCTGCTCGACGGCCGCGACCTGATCCTGTACCGGCGCTACCACCCGACGCCGTGCCCGGCGGGCGAGCTCGTGGCGATCGCCGAACGCCTGACCGCGCTGGCCCGCCGCTTCCCGCCGGGCGTGGCCGAGCGCTACGGCATCACGCCGACGACCGACATCCCGCTCGCGGCCCGCTGAGCGGGATCAGGGCTTGCGGCCGACGCCGGCGTAGAAGATGTCCGGACCGGTGTCGGGGGGCTGGTTGCGCCAGGACGCCACCAGTGTCACGCCCGGGTCGACCAGCTCGAGGCCGTCGAAGAACCCGGTGAACTCCTCGCGGTTGCGCAGGATGAACGTCTCGTGGGTCTTCTCGCTGATGCCGTCGTAGAGCTCCACGAGGCCGGGCACCACGTCGCTGGCCAGGTGCGACACCGCGAGGTAGCTGCCCGAAGGCACGGCGTCGACCAGGCGGGACACCAGGCCGTGGGCGTCGTCGGCGTCGGAGATGAAGTGCATGATCGCGACCACCACCAGCCCGATGGGCTGGTCGAAGTCGAGGATCTCGGCCGCCTGGGAGAGGATCGAGTCGGTGTCGCGGATGTCGGCGTAGAGGTAGGACGTCGTCGTCTCCGGCGTGCTGCTCAGCAGCTCGTGGGCGTGGGCCAGCACGATCGGGTCGTTGTCGACGTAGACGATCTTGGACTCCGGAGCCACCGACAGGGCGATGGCGTGGGTGTTGTCGTCACTCGGGATGCCGGTGCCCAGGTCCAGGAACTGGCGGATCCCGGCCTCCTCGGCCATGAAGCGCACGGCCCGCCCGAGGAAGTCGCGGTTGGCTCGCAAGCCGGCCCTGGCCGCGTCGATCCCGCCCGGGAACTCGAGGCCGGCCGCGTGCGAAGCGACGCGGTCGCTCTCGAAGTGGGTCGTCCCGCCGAGCATGTAGTCGTACATCCGCCCGGCGTGAGGGATGTCCTCCCGGATGTCGATGTCACCCCAGTCCTTGCTTCCCACGTCCTCGCCATTCCGTCAGGCCCGCGTTCCGGCCCGCCACGATAGACGGTCCACGGCGCATCGAGGTCCGCGGTTCCCGAGCGTTCTCAGCTTCCGCGACGGGCCGCCGCTTCGGCGAGGCTGTCGTCGCTCGCCCCGTCGCTCGTGAGGCCGAGGCGGCGGCGTTCGAGCTCGATGATCCGGCGCTCGGCGTCGGCCTGCGGTGCGGCGGCGAGCGCCGAGACGTCGATCGCGTCGGGGCTCGCGTCCTTGAGGTCGCTCATCCGCACGTAGTCGTCGAACAGCCGGCGCTTGGCGGCCAGGATCTCCCGCATCCGCTGGTCGACGCTCGCCTCGGCGAGGAGCCGGTGGACGTGGACCGGCCGGACCTGGCCCATGCGATGGAGCCGGGCGACGGCCTGGTCCTCGATCGACGGCTTCCACTGGGGCTCGGTGAGCACGACCACCGACGCCGCCTGGATGTTCAGGCCCACCCCACCGGCCTGGATCTGGCTCACCAGGACCAGCGGCTCCGGCGACGCCGAGAACTCGTCGACCAGGGCCTGGCGCGCCGACGGATCGAGGCGGCCGGTGAGCAGGCCCACGGACCGCTGACCGAGCGCGGCGTCGGCCGCTCGC
>JBKPRS010000183.1:0-4284 GCA_046734695.1 Actinomycetota bacterium
CGGGAAGGACTCTTCACCTACTGGGGAGCCCTCTTCGGCGGATTCCTCAACCCGCCGCCTGAGGCTGCGGGCTGAGATTCCACAGGCCATGATGCGGGGGCCGGTGACCGCCCACCGGCCCCCGCGGCCTCCCGTATCCCATGCTGCGCTTCATCCTTCGCCGGCTCGTCAGCGCCATACCGGTCCTGTTCGGCATCCTGCTGGCCACGTTCGTCCTCGCCCGGATCATCCCGGGTGACCCGTGCCAGGCCGCTCTGCAGGAACGGGCCACGCCCGAGGCCTGCGCCGACTTCAACGAGCGCTACGGGTTCAACGACCCGATCGTGGTGCAGTTCGTGCACTACGCCGGCGACGTCTTCTCCGGCGACCTGGGTGAGTCCATCCGCCTGCGCCAGCCGGTGACCGACCTGCTGATCGAGCGCCTGCCGGTGACGCTCCAGCTCGCAGCGGCGTCGCTGCTCATCGCCGTGGTGGTGGGCGTCCCGCTCGGCGTGCTGGCGGGCGCACGCCACAACTCCAAGACCGACGTGGCCACCGTGATCGGCGCCAACCTGGGCGTCTCCATCCCCGTGTTCGTGCTCGGCCTGATCCTGCAGTACATCTTCGCCCTGCAGCTGGCGGACACCTTCCTCGCCTTACCGGCGTCCGGCCAGCTCACCGCAGGGGTCATCCCGACCCCCTTCTACGAGATGTGGGGCATCCCCGAGAACCCCGTCGTCCAGTTCATCTCCAACATCGACACCGTCAACGCCATCCTCATCTGGCGCTGGGACATCTTCTGGGACGCGGTGCGCCACCTGATCCTGCCGGCCATCGCCTTGTCCACCATCGCCATGGCGGTGATCGCCCGCATGACCCGCTCCAGCCTGCTGGACGTGCTGGGCCTCGACTACGTGCGCACCGCCCGGGCCAAGGGGCTGCAGGAGCGGCTGGTGATCGGCCGCCACGCCCTGCGCAACTCGATGCTGCCGGTGGTCACGGTCATCGGCCTGTCGCTGGGCACGCTGCTGGGCGGGGCCATCCTCACCGAGACGATCTTCAACATCACGGGGGTGGGCAAGACGCTGTTCGACGCCATCTCCGGCCGGGACTACTTCGTCGTCCAGGGCTTCACACTGGTCGTGGCCGTGGCCTTCGTGATCATCAACCTGCTGACCGACATCCTCTACGGGATCCTCGACCCCAAGGTCCGGGTGGGCTGACATGGCCATCGAGGAGATCCCGCTCAGCGAGACCCAGGTCGTCGAGGCCGCTCCCGGCCGCCGGCAGCGGGGTCTGTGGCGCGATGCGATGCGGGAGACCTTCCGCAAGCGCTCGGCCCGGGTGGGCGCGGCCATACTCGGGTTCCTGGTGTTCATCGCCGTCTTCGCCCCCCTGCTGGCCCCCTACGGCGAGCTCGAGGTGCTGATCTCCTCCGAGGGGCTGAGGCCCCGCTCCGAGCCGTGCATCCACGTAAGCGTCGAGTGGATCCCCGAGGTCCCTGTGCTGGAGCAGGTCAAGTCCTTCCTCGAGTCCAACGGGTTTTCGTGCCCCAGCGACCAGCCCCAGCACCTGATGGGCCTGGACGGCAACGGCCGGGACGAGTTCAGCCGCATCCTCTACGGCGCCCGGGTGTCGCTGGTGGCCGGCGTGGCCGCGGTCTCGTTCGCGCTGGTCATCGGCACGTTCGCGGGCCTGGTCTCGGGCTTCATCGGCGGCCGCTTCGACAATGGCGTCATGCGGGTGATGGACGTGATGCTGGCGTTCCCCGCCCTGCTGCTGGCCATCGCCATCGTGACCGCCCGCGGCCCCGGGCTGTTCAACGCCGTCATCGCGGTGTCGGTCGTGACCATCCCGGTCTATGCCCGGGTGGTGCGCTCGCGGGTCATCTCCGTGCGCGAGCAGGACTACGTGACCGCGGACGAGGCGCTGGGCGTGAAGCGGCGCCGCATCCTGTCGCACCGGGTGCTGCCCAACTCGCTGACGCCCCTGGTGGTGCAGGCCACACTGGGCATCGCCACCGCGGTGCTGGAGCTGGCCGCACTGTCGTTCGTGGGACTCGGCGGCGACCCCGACCGGGCCGAGTGGGGCCGGATGCTGGCGCTGGAGCGCAACCAGCTCTTCACCTCGCCCCACCTGGTCTTCTACCCGGGCCTGTTCATCATGCTGAACGTGCTGGCCTTCAACCTCATCGGCGACGGCCTGCGCGACGCCCTCGACCCGAGGCTGAACAAGTGAGCGAGCCGGTCGACGCGGTCGAGCCGGAGGACGCCCCCGGGCAGCCGCTGCTGGAGGTGCGGGGCCTGCGCACGTGGTTCTTCACCTCGGACGGCGTGGTCAAGGCGGTCGACGGCGTCGATCTGACCGTGAAGAAGGGAGAAGTGCTGGGCCTGGTGGGGGAGTCCGGCTCCGGCAAGAGCGTGACCTTCCTGTCGGTCATGGGCCTGGTCGACCAGCCCGGCGAGGTGGTGGGCGGCGACGTCCGCTTCGACGGCCAGGACCTGAGGACCGCGTCGCGCGAAGAGCTGCGAAAGCTGCGCGGCAGCCGGATCGCCATGATCTTCCAGCAGCCCATCTCGTCGCTGAACCCCTCCTACCGGGTGGGCTTCCAGATCTCGGAGGTCTACGAGGTCCACGAGGGCGCCAAGCGGGACGTCGGCTGGGAGCGGGCCCGGGAGATGCTGGCCAGGGTGGGCATCGCCGACGCCAAGGAGCGGTCGCGGGCCTACCCCCATGAGATCTCGGGCGGGCAGGCCCAGCGGGTCATGATCGCCATGGCCCTGGCCGGCAACCCCGACCTGCTCATCGCGGACGAGCCCACCACCGCGCTCGACGTCACGATCCAGGCGCAGATCCTCGACCTCATGCGGGAGATCCAGGCCGAGGTGGGGATGGCCATCGTGCTCATCACCCACGACCTGGGCATCGTGGCCGAGCTGTGCGACCGGGTGGCGGTCATGTACGCCGGCCAGATCGTGGAGGAGACCTCGACCCGCACGCTGTTCCGCGACCCCCGCCACCCCTACACCCAGGGACTGATCGGCTCGGTGCCGGTCATCGGCCAGCGCCGGGACCGGCTCGAAGTGATCCCCGGCCGGGTGCCCAACCTGATCGACCTGCCCGTGGCCTGCCGCTTCGCCCCCCGGTGCCGTGCCCGCGAGGAGCTCGGCCTGACGCGCTGCACGGAGGCGATGCCGGCCCTGGTGGAGGTCGAGCCCGGCCACAGCGTGCGGTGCTTCATCCACAGCGACGCCGAGGAGGAGCCGATCGAGGTGGCCGTGGAGATGGGGCGTCGGTGACCGCAATGGAAGTGTCCGACGCCCCGCGTGAGGCCGAGCGCACACCGCTTCTGTCGGCCCGCGGGGTGGTCAAGTCCTTCGACGTGCGGGGCGGGGTGTTCGGCCGGGCGGTGGGCCGGGTGCGGGCGGTGGACGGGGTCGACCTCGACGTCTTCCCGGGCGAGACGGTGGGCCTGGTCGGTGAGTCGGGCTGCGGCAAGTCGACGCTGGGCCGGGTCCTGCTCGGCCTGCTGATGGCGGACGAGGGCAGCGTCACCTTCGACGGGCGCGAGGTGGTGGGGGCCAAGGGCCGCGACCTCCAGGCATTGCGCCGCGAGATGCAGATCGTGTTCCAGGACCCGTTCTCGTCGCTCGACCCCCGGGCCACCATCGGCGACTCCATCGCCGAGGGCCTGCGGGCGCACGGGGTGGCGCCTGCCGCGCGTCGGGACCGGGTCGCCGAGGTGCTCGACCTGGTGGGCCTGGAGTCGTACCACGCCCGCCGCTACCCCCATCAGTTCTCGGGCGGCCAGCGCCAGCGGGTGGGCATCGCCCGGGCGCTGGCGGTCCAGCCCCGCTTCCTCGTGGCCGACGAGCCGGTATCCGCGCTCGACGTGTCGATCCAGTCCCAGATCCTCAACCTGCTGCGCGACCTCCAGGCCCGGCTCGACTTCACCCTGCTGTTCGTGGCCCACGACCTGGCCGTGGTCGAGCACCTCTGCGACCGCGTGGCGGTCATGTACCTGGGCCGCATCGTGGAGATCGGCAGCCGCGACCGGGTCTTCGGCACCCCGCTGCACCCCTACAGCGAGGCGCTGCTGTCGGCCATCCCGATCGCCGACCCCGAGGCGCCCCGGGTCCGCCACCGGCTCAAGGGCGAGCTGCCCAGCCTGCTGGATCCGCCCGGCGGCTGCTCGTTCCACACCCGCTGTCCCATCGCGGTCACCGGCGTGTGCGACGAGGAGGTGCCGCACCTCCAGCCCGCCGCCTTCGCCCCCGACCACCTGGCCTCCTGCCACCTGCGCAC
>JBKPRS010000184.1:0-7938 GCA_046734695.1 Actinomycetota bacterium
CGAGGGGTGGGGCGAGGTCCTCGACCACCTGGACCAGCGCCGCGCCGCGTCCCGGGCCATGGGGGGCGAGGAGCGCCTGGGCCGCCACCGGGCCGCCGGGAAGCTGGATGCCCGCGCCCGCATCGACCATCTCCTCGACCCGGGGTCGTTCCTGGAGCTGGGGACGCTGGTGGGCGGCGAGGATGCGCCGGCCGACGCCGTGGTCGTCGGGTCGGGGACGATCGAGGACCGCCCGGTCGTGGTGGCGGCCGAGGACTTCACGGTCAAGGCCGGCACGATCAGCCAGGCATCCAACTCCAAGCGCTACCGGGCCGCGGAGCTGGCGGCCCTCGACCGGGTCCCGCTGGTCATGCTGCTGGAGGGCGCGGGCTTCCGGGCCGACGGTCACCACGGCGCGCGCACGCCCACCGACCTGCTGGCCCAGGCCCGGTGCTCGGGCCGGGTCCCGCTGGTCACCGCGGTCCTGGGCGCGTCCGCCGGCCACGGCGCGCTGGTGGCGCCCATGTCCGACTACACGGTGATGACCCGCCAGGCCTCGATCTTCACCGCCGGCCCACCGGTGGTCTACGAGTCGTTGGGCGAGCAGATCAGCAAGGAGGACCTGGGCGGCCCGGACGTGGCGGTGAACAGCGGGCTGATCCACGACGTGGCCGAGGACGACGAGGGCGCCCTCGACCTGGTGCGCGCCTACCTCGCCTACTTCCCGTCCTCGGCGTGGTCGTACCCGCCGTCGCAGGAGGGGGGCGACACCGGTCCCCGGGAGGTGGCCGAGCTGGTCGACATCGTGCCCCGCAACGGCCGGCGGGTCTACGACATGGGCCGGGTGCTCGACGCGGTGTTCGACGCCGGGTCCCGCTTCGACGTCCAGCCGGACTACGGCCGGGCCGTCATGTGCGCGCTGTGCCGGCTCGGCGGCCATCCGGTGGCGGTCGTGGCCAACCAGCCGATGGTGCTGGCCGGATCGATCGACGCCGACGGCGCCGACAAGGCCGCCCGGTTCATCGAGGTGGCCGACTCGTTCCACCTGCCGCTCGTGTTCCTGTCGGACAACCCCGGCGTGTTGCCCGGTCGGGCGTCGGAGCAGCAGGCGATCCTGCGGAAAGGAGCCCGCATGTTCGCGGCGCAGACACTGGCCACCACGCCCAAGTTCGAGGTCACGCTGCGCAAGGCGTACGGCTTCGGCTCCATGGTGATGGGCATGATCCCCTTCGACGCCCAGTCCGGCGTGTTCGCCCTGCCGGGGGCGACGATGGGCGCCATGGGGGCCTCGGCGCTGAGCCGGGCCGCGGGATCGGACGAGGACGAGGCCGCCCGCCTGCGGGCCGCGGAGGTCGAGGCCTCGTTTCGGTCGGCCCGCACGCTGGGCTTCGACGAGCTCATCGACCCCCGGGAGGTCCGCAACGTGCTGCTGCACTCACTTGACCGGGCCCTGCACCGCCGCCAGGAGGCGGCCGAGCCCGTGTCCCGCATCGGGATCGCGCCGTGAGCCGGCTCGACGGCAAGGTCGCCCTGGTCACCGGGGGCGCGTCGGGCATCGGCCGGGAGGCGGTCCGGCGCTTCGTGGCCGAGGGCGCTCGGGTGGTCGCCGGTGACCTGAACGAGGACCTGCTCGCCGCCCTGGCCGACGAGCTGGGCGAGGCGGTCGCCGTCCAGCGCAGCGACGTGACGGTGGAGGCGGACGTCGAGGCCCTGGCCGCCCTGGCGGTGGACCGGTTCGGCCGGTTGGACATCGCCTTCGCCAACGCCGGGATCGGCGCGATCACGCCGCTGGTCGACGCGGATCTCGACATGTGGAAGCGGGTGCTCGACGTCAACCTGACCGGCCCGTTCCTGACCATCAAGCACGCCGCCCGCCGCATGGGCGAGGGCGGGTCGATCGTGGTGACGGCCAGCCTCAACGCCGTCCAGGCCGGCGTCGGTATGGGCGCCTACTGCAGCTCCAAGGCCGGCGTGGCCATGCTGACCCAGGTGGCGGCGCTGGAGCTGGGCCCGGCCGGCATCCGGGTCAACGCGGTCGGCCCCGGCCTGGTGCGCACCCCGCTCACCGAGGGCGGCTTCGCCTTCCAGGGCATCGTGGACGGCTACGTGGAGAACACGCCGCTCGGCCGCTACGCCACCCCGGAGGAGATCGCCGGCCTTGTGGCCTGGCTGGCGTCCGACGAGGCGTCCTACGTTTCGGGCTCGCTGTACCTGATCGACGGCGGCGCCCACACGATGCGCTACCCCGACCTCATCGAGATCGTGTCCCGCCCGATGGAGCCATAGTCGAGCCCTCGGCCCACCAGTCGGTCGACACGAAGCGGTGGCGGAAGAGCCACTCGTCGCCGACAGGCACGAGCGTGTCCCGGTAGCGGCCGTAATGGTCGAGGCCGATCTCGGTCAGCACGGTGAAGTAGGACGCGATGAGCGCGCGCTCGGGCTCCAGCTCGAGGAAGCGGACGTTGGTCACGTTGTGGCGCACGATCCGCCGGGACTCCGGTGAGGACGGTGCCGGCGGCCGCTCGCCCACGCCCGCGATGAACGCAGCGATCGCGTCCCGGCCCCGGACGGGCTCGCTGCCGCGGACCTCCAGCTCGCCGTCCTCGGTGAAGGCCGCGGCCAGCTCGCCGGCCCGCAGCGAGTCGCCCGACCAGGTGTAGCGGGCCAGGGTGTCCCGGATCCGCTCCCGGGCGATCAGCTCCCAGGTCTCCACCGGTCGACCTCAGGCCAGCGGGTCCACGCGCAGGCGGGTGAGGCGGGTGCGGGCGATGCGCCAGGCGCCGTCCTCCCGGACGTACTCCTCGGTGTAGTGGCCGTAGCCCTGGAACCCGGACCGCTCGCCCGACTCGGACGCGGGCAGCTCGACGTAGTCGAACATGGCCCAGATGCCGGTGGCCGCATCGGCCCCGGTGAGCTCGATCTCGGGCATGTGGCCCTGGTGCACGGTGCGGGCCGAGGCCAGCACCCTGCTGACGAACCCGACGATCGCATCCCGGCCGTTGAGCACCCGGTCCACCTCGGGGATCTCCATCACGGCGTCGGTGGCGAAGACCTGGGCCCAGGCGTCCCAGTCCTTCTGATCCATGCAGCGGAAGTAGCGGGCCTTGAGCCGCTTGATGTCCTCGATGTCGTCGCCCATCGGCCGAGCATACATCTAGATGTTTCCGGTATCCTCGGACAGATGATCGCTGACCTCGCGGTGAGCCGGACGTTCCGTGACGGTCCGCCCCACGAGGCGTTCGACCGGCTGCGCCTGTCGGTACAGGCCAACGCCCGAGACATCCTCGACGGCCTGGCCGGCGAGGTCGACCTGGTGACCGCGGTGGCCGCCGAGCTGCCGCCGCGGGTGCTGGCCGACCTGTTCGGCATGCCCCGCGAGGACCGCCACCTCATCTTCGAGTGGAGCAACGCCCTGGTCGGCGACGCCATGGCCGCGCTGGCCGGGATGATGCTGCGCCACCTGCTGGCATGGGCGCCGGACCTGCGGGTAGGCGAGCCCGTGCGGGTGGCGTCGAACTTCATCAACGGGATCGCCCACCTGCCGGTCACCGCGGGATCCGCCTGAGCCATGGGCCTCGCCCCACCCCGATCCGGGCCCCGCCGGGCGCTCGCCGCCAGCCCGGCCGCCGCCCCCGGATCGGTCCGCCGGACGCTGTCGATCGACGTCACGCGGCCCGACGGCCTGCTCGGCCCCGTGGTCGCCGTCCTGGCCGGGCGGGATCGGGTGGTGGACGCCGCCGGCCGGGCCCAGGTCCTGGGCGAGGTGTCGCTGGTCGTGCGGGTGGCCGTGTCCGGGGAGGTCGAGGGCATAGACGGTGGCCCGCCCGCGCTGAGCGAGGTGGTCGGGGCCAGCCTGCGGTCCGGGTTCGGCCGGCGGGCGGCGGCGGCCCTGCCCGATGTCGCGAGCCGGCGCACCCTGCTGGCCGCGCTGCTCGACGAGCTCCCCGGCGCCTACCACGTGTCGGGCTACGCCCTGGCCCGGGGCGGGGTCCTGCCCGACGGGTCGGACGGCCCGGCGCGGGCCGCGCTCCAGGCCGACATCTGTGCGGGCTGGGCCGTGGGCGAGCCGCTCCACGACGTGCTGGCGGCCACGGGCCACATCGCGATCCCGTCGGGCCCGCCCGCCCCCGAACTGGAGCACGACGATCCGGACGGCTGGCACGCGCTCGCCCCGCTGGCGGAGGGGACCGTCCGGCGCCGCCGGCTGCTGGACGTCGCCCGGGCCGAGGGTGCGGCGGGCCTCGACGTCCGTGCCCACTTCCGGGACTCGTGGTCCGGCGACGGCGCCGAGATCGCCCTTCACGAGTACGGGATCGAGGCCGCGGTCGACGGTGACGGGCGCATCGCCAAGGTCGAGGTCGACGCCCGGGTGCTGCCGTGGGACTCCTGCCCGGGCGCGGTCCCCAGCGCGTCCCGCATGGTGGGCGTGGCAGTCGCCGACCTCCCGGCCCGGGTGCGGGCCGACCTGGTGGGACCGTCGACCTGCACCCACCTCAACAGCATGTTGCGCTCGCTCGTGGACGTCTCGGCGCTGGCAGCAGCAGGTACGGTCGCGACGGATGCCTGACGCTGACCGCGCCGCGCGCGCGGCGCGCCGGGAGAAGCCCCAGCAGATAGCGGACGAGCTGCGCCGGCTGATCATCACCGGCGAGCTCGACGAGGGCGACTCGCTCGGCCACGAGCCGGACCTGATCGAGCGCTTCGGCGTGTCCCGGCCGTCGCTGCGCGAGGCGTTGCGGATCCTGGAAGCCGAGGGCCTGATCACCGTGGTCCGCGGGGTGCAGGGCGGCGTCGTCGTCCACCGGCCCGACCACCGCCACGCCGCCCGCACCGCGGCGCTGGTGCTCCAGTACCGCAACGTGTCGCTGGCCGACGTGTTCGAGGCGCGCACGATCCTGGAGCCGGCGGCGGTCCGCCTCCTGGCCCAGGGGCGCAGCCGCCGGGAGGCGGCCAAGCGGCTCCGCGGCCTGATCGCGGCCGAGGAGGCGGTCCTGGACGACCCGGCCGCCTTCGGCGAGGCCAACGCCCGCTTCCACGAGGAGCTCGTGGCGCTGGCCGGGAACCAGACGCTCACGATCCTGGCCGAGATGCTCAACGAGGTCGTCGTGCGGGCGGTCACCGCGGTCAGCGAGGCGGCGCCGGACCGCGACCAGGCCGAGGCCACCCGGCGGCGCGGCGTCCGCTCCCAGGAGCGGCTGGCCGGCCTCATCGAGTCGGGCGACGCGGACGAGGCCGAGAAGCACTGGCGCACCCACATGGCCGTGGTCGGCCGGGTCATGCTCGGCCAGAAGGCCAAGACGGTCATCGATCTTCTCGACCATTTCTGATGCGAGAAGGACTGCTGCACCCGAGCCGGTTCGCGGCCGAGGCGCCCGATCGGCCGGCCGTGATCGAGGCTGCGACGGGCGCGCGGTCCTGACCTACGGGCAGCTGGAGGAGCGCTCGTGCCGGGTCGCCCACCTGCTGCCCTCGGTGGGGTGCAAGCCGGGCCCCCGCGGCTGATTACGGGCCACGCCGTGTTCAACGAGGTGCTCTTGGACCGGGCGGTGGTCGACGACGCCGACCTCATCGGCGGAGCGGGCAACGGCTGGGCCAGACCCGCATCGTGAAGCTCGCGGCCGCCCTGGCGACCGGCATCCTCGGCCGCAGCGGCCTCCTGGACGGCGAGGTGGCCGAGGCGATGGTGTTCTCCCCCGCGTCGTCCATCTACGGCGGCACCGACGAGATCCAGCGCAACATCCTCGCCTAACGCACCCTCGGCCTCCCCCGCGACCCACCGCATCGCATCAAGGGGTGAGGTCGAGGCGGCGGAGGGTCTGGGCGTTGAGGGCGACGACGATGGTGGACGCGCTCATCAGGATGGCGCCGACCGCGGGGGAGAGGGTGAAGCCGGCCCAGGCCAGCGCGCCCGCGGCGAGGGGGATGGCGAGGACGTTGTAGCCGGCCGCCCAGGCCAGGTTCTGGATCATCTTGCGGTAGCTGGCGCGGGACAGGCGGATGACGGCGAGCACGCCGCGGGGGTCGCTGGAGGCGAGGACGACGCCGGCAGACTCCATGGCGACGTCGGTGCCGGCGCCGATGGCGATGCCGACGTCCGCCCGGGCCAGCGCGGGGGCGTCGTTGACGCCGTCGCCCACCATCGCGACCCGCAGGCCCCGGGACTGGAGCTCGGCCACGGCCGTGTCCTTGTCCTCGGGCAGGACCTCGGCGAACACCTCGTCGATCCCCAGCTCGGCCGCGACGGCCTCGGCCACAGGGCGGGCGTCGCCGGTGATCATCATCACCCGGATCCCTTCGGCCCGCAGGTCCCGCACGGCCTGGCGGGCCTCGGGGCGGATCTCGTCCTCCAGGGCGAGGGCGCCGACGACCTCGTCCTTGCGGACCAGGTAGAGCACGGCCGCGCCCCGTCCCTGCCACCCGGCGACAGCCGCACCGAGCTCAGGCGGGACGGCGAGGTCGCGCTCGCGCAGCAGGGCGGGCCCGCCGACCGCATAGGGGATGTCGTCGACCGTGGCCTCGACGCCCCGGCCGGTGAGCGACCGGAAGTCCCGGGCCGGGGCCAGCGGGCCCCGCTCGCGGGCCGCGGTGACGATGGCGCGGGCGAGGGGGTGCTCGCTGTCGGACTCGACGCCGCCGGCCACGCGCAGCACCTCGTCCTCGTCCAGGCCGCCGGCCGCGGCCACGCCGGTGACGACGTGGGCGCCGCGGGTGAGGGTGCCGGTCTTGTCGAACAGCACGGCGTCGATGGTGCGCATGCGCTCGAGCGCCAGGCGGTCCTTGACCAGGATCCCGGCCCGGGCCGCCACCGCGGTCGACAGCGCGATGACCAGCGGGATGGCCAGGCCCAGCGCGTGCGGGCAGGCGATGACCAGCACGGTGACCGTGCGCACCACCGCGTCGTCGAGGTCGCCGAGCGCCCACCACACCGCGAAGGTCACGATCCCGGCCGCGGTGGCCACGTAGAACAGCAGGGCGGCAAAACGGTCGGCCAGGTCCTGGGCGCGGCTGCCCGAGGCCTGGGCCTCGGCCACCAGCCGCTGGATCCCGGCCAGGGCGGTGTCGTCGCCGACGGCCTCCACCCGTACCCGGATCGCCGAGTCGGTCGACACCGTGCCCGCCACCACCCGGTCGCCGGGGCCCTTGGGGACCGGGCGGGACTCGCCGGTGATCATCGACTCGTCCAGCTCGGCCTCGCCCTCGGCGATCACGCCGTCGGCGGGCACCCGGGCGCCCGAGCGGACCAGCACGACGTCGCCCGGCGCCAGCTCGGAGAGGCTCACGACCTCGACCTTCGCTTCGAGGTCGGGGTCACCGTCGCGTACCCGCTCGGCCTCGTCGGGCAGCAGCTCGGCCAGCGCCGCCAGGGCCCCCTGGGCCTGGCCGACGGCCTTCATCTCCTGCCAGTGGCCCAGCAGCATGATGGTGACCAGGGCCGCCAGCTCCCACCAGAAGTCCAGGTCGAACGAGCCGAGGCTCGTCGCCATCGACGCCGCGTAGGCGACGACGATGGCCATCGAGATCAGCAGCATCATCCCCGGGCGCCGGGCCTTGAGCTCGGCCCACCCGCCGGCCAGGAACGGCCACCCGCCCCACCAGAAGACGATGGAGCCCAGCACCGGGGCCAGCGTCTGCCGGCCGTAGAACTCCAGCGAGTAGCCGAACCAGTCCATGACCATCTCGCTGGTCACCACCAGCGGGACGGTCAGCGCCAAGCTGAGCCAGAATCGGCGCCGGAACATCTCCGGGTCGTGCCCGGCGTGCTTGTCATGACCGCCGTGGTCGTGGTGGTGATCCATGCACATACCCTATGGGGGTATAGCGCCGCGGGCAACCCCGTCACCGGGGCAGCCGCCGGTGGGGGACACTGGACGGCATGGCAGACAAGCGGTTCACCGGCGAGGACTTCCGCGGGGCGGTCTTCCGCGACTGCGACATGCGGGGCATGAAGATCACCGACTC
>JBKPRS010000185.1:0-2966 GCA_046734695.1 Actinomycetota bacterium
CCGCCAGCCCGACCGGCGCCAGCCACGATCGTGCGGTCCCCTGGTCGCCGGCGGCCTCGTCCGTCGCCTTCGCGGCCGCGGCCGGCGCCGGGCTGGCGGGCGGCGACGCGGCCGGGTCGAACCCCGCGCTCGCCAGCGTCGCCTCCAGGCTCGCCGGCGCCTGGAACCAGCCGCCGCGGGTCCCGCCTTCGGCGTACGGCCCCGCGTCCTGACCGGCCTCCGTATAGACGAGCGCCCCGCCGTCCGGGTCCAGGTAGAGCCGCTGGGTGATCACGAGCGCGCCGCCGTCGGCCGTCCCACCGTGGTACATGGTCCAGCTCACCGTGTACGGCGCCCCGACCGGCGCCGAGGGTGGCTCCGCGGTCAGAGGCGTCACCTCGGAGTCCCCGAAGGCGGACCAGAGCCCGAGCTCCTCGGCCAACGGCCCGATCTGGGAGTTCGTCCCGTCGCCCCCGAGGTCCACGGGCGGCCCACCCCCGGGGTACCCGATCGTCAACTCCGTCGGCCCCTTCGCCCCTGCCGGCCCGGCCACCGCCACCACCAAGCCCAGGCCGCCCACCGCGGTCCCCAGGACCTTCGCCAACCGACGCACACCCATGGCCGTGTCCCTCCCGGGGCGAGCACCTCTCCCCCCACCCCACCTACACCGCCCACACCTCCGAGGTTCCCCGCGATCTGAGTACCCTGCCGCGCAGCATGGAACAGGAGGGTCCGGTCGGGCTGGGTGAGGGGTGGCGGGCGGCGGCGGCCGATGACACGTTGCGGCGGGCGTACACCGAGGCCGGGTTCGACGACGGGGCGTGGCAGGACGTGGTCGTGCCGGGGCACTGGCGGTCGGTGCCGGCGTTCGCCGAGGCCGACGGGCCGCTGTTGTACCGGTGCCGGTTCGAGGCGGGGGCGCCGGCGCGGGAGCGGCGTGCATGGCTGACGTTCGACGGGGTCTTCTACCAGGGCGACGTGTGGCTCGACGGGCAGTACCTGGGCGACACCGAGGGGTACTTCCTGCCCCACTCCTTCGAGGTGACCGAGCACCTGCGGGGACGATCCGAGCACGTGCTGGCGGCCGAGGTGGCGTGCAGCCCGGAGCCCGATCCCGACGCCCGGCGCAACCTGACCGGGGTGTTCCAGGCGAGCGACCACGTCGATCCCGCCTTCAACCCCGGGGGCATCTGGCGGCCGGTGCGGGTGAGCGAGACCGGCCCGGTGCGCATCGCCTCGTTGCGGGTGCAGTGCCGGGAGGCCTCACCCGTGCGGGCGATCCTCGGCCTGCGGGCCGTGCTCGACAGTGACGCGGCCCGGCGGGTGCGGCTGCGCACCGAGGTCGGAGCCGTCGACCACGAGGTCGACCAGCCCCTGGCGGCCGGGAGCAACGAGGTGGCCTGGACCGTCGTGATCGAGCGGCCCGAGCTGTGGTGGCCCCACGCCCTGGGCGATCCCACGCTGCACGACCTGCGGGTCGCCGTCGCGACCGGCCCCGACGACAAGGGTCCTCGGCACGGCAACGGCGACGGCGACGGCACGGGTGAGCTGAGCGACGAGCGGCGGGTCCGGGTCGGGCTGCGCTCGGTGTCGCTGCGGGCCTGGGTGTGCTGGCTGAACGGCGAGCGGCTGTTCCTCAAGGGAGCGGCGCATGGCCCGACGCGGACCGCCCTGGCCGAGGCCGAGCCGGCCGAGGTGCGGGCCGACGTCGAACGAGCGCGCGCCGCCGGGCTCGACCTGCTGCGGGTGCAGGGCCACGTGGCCCGGCCCGAGCTGTACGACGCGGCGGACGAGTCCGGCCTGCTGGTCTGGCAGGACATGCCGCTGCACGGGCGCTACGCCCGGGGTGTCCGCCGCCAGGCGGGGCGCCAGGCCCAAGCGCTGGTCGACCTGCTCGGGCACCATCCGTCCGTCGCCATGTGGTGCCCCCACGACCGGCCGTCGCCCCCGCCCGCCCGCACGGCCGGCTCCATCGGGATGGCGCTGGCGCAGCACCGGACGGGCTGGAAGCCCAGCGTCCTCGACACCTCCGTCAGCCGGGCCCTGGAGCGGGCCGACGGGTCCCGGCCGGTGGTGGACGATCCCCACCTGGCGCTGGGCTGGGAGGTGGGCGACGAGAGCTCGTTGCCGCGCCTGGCGGAGCTGATCCCGCGCATGGTGCGGTGCGTGAGCGGGTTCGGCGCCGCTTCGGTCCCCTCCGACGAGGGTGCCGAGTTCGCCGATCCCGAGCGCTGGCCCGACCTCGACTGGGACCGCCTCGCCGCCCACCACGGGCTCGACCGCGAGACGATGGAGCAGCGGGTCCCGCCCGGCGCCCACGCCACGTTCGAGGACTGGCGCGCCGCCACGCAGGCGTACCAGGCGAGCCTCGTCCGCCACCACGTCGAGGCGTTGCGCCGGATCAAGTACCGGCCCACCGGCGGGTTCGTGGTGGCCCGGCTGGCCGACGCCCATCCCGGCATCACGCCGTCCCTGCTCGACCACGAGCGCCGGCCCAAGGCGGCGCTCGACGCCCTGGCCGAGGCGTGCCGTCCCGTCATCGTGGTGGCCGGACGCACCCTGCCGACCCGGGCGCCCGGCGACAAGCTGGCGCTGGACGTGCACGTGGTCTCCGACCGCCGCAGCCCGATCGCCGACGCCGAGGTCACGGCCACGCTGTCCTGGGACGGGGGCTCGCGCGAGTGGCGCTGGGCCGGGGACGTCGGGGCCGACGCGTGCGTGCGGGTGGGCGTCCTCCAGACCGAGCTGCCCGACGCCGAAGGGCCCGTCGTGCTGGACCTGTCCCTGCGGTTGCCGGATGGCGAACTGGTGACGAACCGCTACCAGGTCACCGTCATTTCTTGCCCCCCGTAGATTTGTGAGTACGGTTCCGATCCGGACCGTCCTAGCCCCGTCCGGGAGGCTGAAGGAAGCGATGCAGACGTTGGAGCGGCAATCCGTCGCCCCGGTGCACCCGCGCAGCCGCCGCCACGCTCCGTGGCCGATCG
>JBKPRS010000186.1:0-13767 GCA_046734695.1 Actinomycetota bacterium
GCCCGCAGCGTCGTGGTCTTGCCGGCGCCGTTGGCGCCCAGCACGACTGCGACGTTGCCCTCCTCGACGTGGAGGTCGATGCCGTGCAGGACCTGCGCGTGCCCGTAGCCGCCGCTGACGCCGTCGAGCTCGAGGATGCTCATGCCGGCGCCCCGAGGTAGGCCTCGATCACCACGGGGTCGTTGCGGATCTCCGCGGGCGGTCCCTCGGCGATCTTGCGCCCGAAGTCGAGGACGACGATGTGGTCGGAGATCGCCATCACCATCGCCATGTGGTGCTCCACCAGCAGGATCGTGAGGTCGAACTGGTCGCGGATGGACCGGATCGTCTCACCGAGCTCGTCGACCTCGCCGTGGGTGAGGCCGTTCGCCGGCTCGTCCAGCATCAGCAGCTTGGGCTCGGTGGCGAGGCCGCGGGCGAACTCGATGCGCTTGAGCGTGCCGAACGGCAGGCCGCTCACCGGCCGGTGGGCGAGGCCGGCCAGATCGAGGCGCTCCAGCAGATCGAGGCAGTGCCGGCGCAGCTTGCGCTCCTCACGGGCGGCCCCGATGCGCAGCATCGAGCGCCCGAAGCCGACCTCGCCGTGCGAGTGCGCGCCGGTCAGCACGTTTTCCAGCACGGTGAGCGCGGGGAACAGGGCGACGTTCTGGAACGTGCGGGCCAGGCCCAGCCGCACGATCTTGTGGGCCGGCGTGGCGAGCAGGTTCCTGCCGTCGAAGTCCACGGTGCCGCTGTTGGGTTGATAGAGCCGGCTGAGGACGTTGAACAGCGTGGTCTTGCCCGCGCCGTTCGGTCCGATCAGGGCGCAGATGCCGCCCGGTTCCACGGTGAACGTGAGGTCGTCGAGGGCCACGACGCCCCCGAAGCGCACACCCACGTTGTTGACGGTCAGCAGTGACACGCGCCCTCTCGTCCCCCCGGGCCAACTGAACACCGGGTGCCCCCTCGGTACCCAAGTGCATTCCAGGTCGTAGCTGCGTCGCACGGACCGCCACAATGCGGTCGAAACGGTTGTCTGACAGTCAAGCACAACCGACACACAAGGGCGACTCACAAGATGCCCTCGACGGCCCGTTCCCAGCGCGCCGACCTTAACCGCTGACGAGGTCTCCCAAGCGCGCAAGTTCGAGGCCCACCAGCGACCCGACGACGAGGTCCGCCGCCGAGAAGTCGAGGCCCTCGGTCATCGGGCCCGGGACCGCGACGACCGCCATCCCCGCGGCGTGGGCCGCCAGCACTCCGTTGGGGGAGTCCTCCAGCGCCACGCAGCGTTGTGGCGGCTGCCCGACAGTCTCGGCCGCGGCCAGGAACAGGTCCGGCGCAGGCTTGCTGCGCCGGCGGTCGTGGCCGACGGTGTCGGACGTGACCACCGCGGCGAACCGGTCGCGCAGCCCCAGGCGCTCCAGGTGCGGCACCACCCACGCGGCGGAGGACGAGGACGCCACCGCGCACGCCACGCCCGCGGACTGCGCGGCGTCGAGCAGCTCGGCCACTCCGGCGCACGGCGGCAGCGTGACGAGGACCGCGAGCCGGGCCGCCTCCCGCTGCTCGACCAGTGCCTCCCGGGCCACCGGACGGCCCAGGCGCTCCTCCAGCATGTCGGTCCAGTGGGGATGGTTGGCCGTGCCCAGGATCGCCTGCCACTCGGCCACGTCGAGGTCCACGCCGTGGGCGTGGAAGATGTCGACGACGGCGTCGTACGTGCAGCTCTCGGTGTCGAGGATGAGGCCGTCGAAGTCGAAGACCAGCGCGCCCGGCAACCTCATGCGCCCAGTGCCGGGTGCTCGGCGGCCCAGGACACGAGGGCGTCGACCAGTCCGTCGATGGTGTGGACCTCGGCCTCCACCGCCACGTCGAGCCCGTGCTCGCGGGCGGTCGCCGCCGTCACCGGACCGATGGCCGCCACCACCGGCGGCAGCGGTCGACCCCCGGCCGCGGCCAGGAGGTTGGTCACGGTCGACGACGACGTGAACGTCACGATCTCGGCCTCGGCCAGCGCGGTCGCCTGGGCCTCGGACAGCGGGACCGGCTCGCTGCGGTAGGCATCGACCACGTCCACGTCCCAGCCCCGGGCGGCCAGGCCCGCGGGCAGGACGTCCCGGGCCACGGCCGCCCTCACCAGCAGGACCCGCCCCCCGCCGGGCTCGGGTGGGTCGGGGAAGGCGTCGAGCAGCGACTCGGCCACGAACCGGGGCGGGACCAGGTTGGGGATCAGCCGGGCGGCGGCCAGCGCCGCGGCGGTGCCGGGGCCGATCGTGGCCAGCCGCACGCCGCCCAGGGCGCGGGCGTCACGGCCGGCCCGGTCCAGCGCGTCGAGCAGGCGCCGGGCCCCGTTGGGCGACGTGAGCACGAGCCAGTCGTAGTCCCCCAGCCGCTCGACCGCGGCGTCCAGGGATGCGCCGCCGTCGTCGGGGTCGACGATCTCGATGGCGGGCACCTCGACCGTGGCCGCCCCCAGCGCCGCCAGCCGTCCGACCAGCTCGCCCGCCTGGGCGCGGGCGCGGGTCACCACCACGCGCCGGCCGAGCAGCGGCCGGTTCTCGAACCAGGCGAAGTCGCAGGCGGCCACGTCGCCCACCACGATGGTCGCGGGCGAGCCCACCTCCGCGGCGCCGATGGTCGCCAGCGTGGCCCGCACGGTCCGCTGCTCGGGCCGGGTGCCCCACTGGGTGGCGGCCACCGGGGTGTCCGGCGGGCGGCCCCCCGCCATCAGCGCTTCGGCGATGCGGCCGATGCGGGCCACTCCCATGAGGATGACGATCGTGCCGCCGACCCGGGCCACGGCCTCCCAGTCGACGGTGCCCTCCTCGCCCACCGACGGGTCCTCGTGGCCGGTGACGATGGTGACGCTGGTCGACGAGTGGCGCAGCGTCACCGGGATCCCGGCGTAGGCCGGCACCGCGATGGCCGAGGAGATGCCGGGCACGACCTCGAAAGGCACGCCGGCCGCGGCCAGCGCGGCCGCCTCCTCGCCGCCGCGGGCGAACACGAACGGATCGCCGCCCTTGAGCCGCACCACCGTCTCGCCCTTCCGCCCCCGCTCGACCAGCAGGGCGTTGATGTCCTCCTGGTCGAGGCGGACGTGGCCGGGCGCCTTGCCCACGTCGATGCGCTCGGCGTCCTCGGGCGCCAGGTCCAGCAGCGACTCCTGGGACAGCCGGTCGTAGATCACGACGTCGGCGCGGCGCAGGACCTCCAGGCCACGCACGGTCATCAGCCCGGGATCGCCCGGGCCGGCACCCACGAGATGAACCGTCATGGGGCGCTACGCCCCGCCCAACAGCTCCGCCCCACCCTGCTCGTCGAGCAGATTGCGGGCGACCGACCGGCCCAGCGCGGCGCCGGCGGCCGCCGGTCCCGACAGCTCGTGGCGCACCACCCGTGACCCGTCCACGGTGGCGATCAGGCCCCGGATCCGCACGCTGTCGCCGGCCAGCGTGGCATGCGCGGCGGCGGGCAGCGAGCAGTCGCCGCCCAGCTCGGCCAGGAAGCCGCGCTCGGCGTCCACGGCCCGGCGCGAGGGACCGTGCTCGATGCGCTCCAGGGCGCAGCGCACCTCGTCGTCGTCCGCCAGGCACTCCACGGCCAGGGCGGCCTGGCCGACCTGGGGGACCATCACGTCGACGTCGAGCCGGTCGGCGATGCGGTCGCCCCAGCCCAGCCGGTCGAGGGCGGCCGCGGCCACCACCACCGCGTCCACGCCGTCCTGGCCCGCCCGGTTGACCCGGGTGTCCATGTTGCCCCGCAGCCCTTCGAAGCGCAGGTCCGGGCGCACGTGCGCCAGCTGCGCCCGGCGCCGCAGCGAGCCGGTGGCGACCACTGCGCCCTCGGCCAGGTTGACCAGGGAGGCGCCCACGAGGGCGTCGCGCACGTCGGCCCGTTCCGGCACCGCCGCGATCACGAGGCCTTCGGGCGTGGCCGAGGGCAGGTCCTTGGCCGAGTGGACCGCGAGGTGGGCGTGGCCGTCCAGCACCGCGGCCTGGACCTCCTTGACGAAGACGCCCTTGCCGCCCAGCTCCCAGATGGGTACGTCGCGCCGCAGGTCGCCGCCGGTCTCGATGACGACCACCTCGACGTCGAGGCCGGGGTCGGCCTTCTGCAGCAGACCGGCGACGTGCTCGGCCTGCCAGCGGGCGAGGGCCGAGCCCCGGGTGGCGACCCGGAGCTTCATGGTTCTCCGGCCAAGAGGCCCAGCGGACAGGGCGCTCCGAAGGGCACCGCCGCGTGGGGACTTGCTGCTGGGCCGCAGCTCAACAGCTGGGCCTCCAGGCAGCACTGACCACGGTGAGCGAAGACGGCGTGCCTGTGTGCTGTCGTTCCAAGGATTAGCCCTCGATCTCGAACAGCTCGCGCAGCGCAGCAACCAGGCGGTCGCCGCGGGCGCTGCCCGCCGCGTCCTTCAGCACCACGGTGGGCTGGTGGAGCAGCTTGGCCACCAGGCCCTTGGTCACGGCCTCGACCAGCTCGAGCTGGCGGGGATCGAGGTCGTCGAGGCGGCCCCGGAAGCGGTCGATCTCCGCCGATCGCACGGTCTCGGCCCGCTGGCGCAGCGCCACGATCATCGGCGCCACCTCGCGGGCGGACGTGTCGCCGAGGTAGCGCTCGATCTCCTGTTCGAGGATGGCCTCGACCGCGGCCACCTCACGCCGGCGCTCGGCGATGCCCAAGGCGGCGAAGCGGCGCAGGTCGTCCATGTCCAGCAGCGTCACGCCCGGGACCTCGCCGACGCCGGGGTCGACGTCGCGGGGCATGGCGATGTCCACCACCAGCAGCGGACGGTCCGGGCGGCCGGCCATGATCGGCTCGACGTCGGCCGGCTCGACCACCGGCACCCGCGACCCCGTCGAGGTGAGCAGGAGGTCGGCCTGGGCCAGGCGCTCCGGCAGCTCGACCAGCGGGACCTGCTCGCCGCCCACCCGCGCCGCCAGCGCCGCGGCCCGGGCGGGCGTGCGGTTGGCCACCAGCAGCCGGCCGGCACCTGCGCCCGCCAGCGCCACGGCCATGCCCTCGCCCATCTCGCCCGCCCCGAGGACGAGCACGGTCTTGCCTGCGATGCTGCCCAGCCGCTCGCCGGCCATGGCCACCGCGGCCTGGGAGACCGAGGCGATGTGGCGGGCGATGCCGGTCTCGGTGCGGGCCCGCTTGCCGGCCTCCAGCGCGTGGCGCAGCAGGAGGTTCAGGGCGGGACCGGCGGTGCCCTCGGTGCGGGCCCGCTCCCAGGCCTGCTTGACCTGGCCCTGGATCTCGCTCTCGCCCAGCACGGCGGCGTCGAGCCCCGCCGTCACCGACATCAGGTGCGAGACCGCGGCGGTGTCGTAGTGGACGTAGAGGTGGTCGGCGAACTCTTCGGGAGGCAGGTACGAGAAGTCGCCCAGGAAGCCCCGGATGTCGCTGTAGGCGCCGTGGAAGCGCTCGGCGACCGCGTAGACCTCGGTGCGGTTGCACGTCGACAGGACCAGGGCCTCGCTGATGTTCGGCCGGGTGCACAGGTCGTGGAGGGCCTTGGGCAGCTGGCCGTCGCCGATGGCCATCCGCTCGAGCAGGTCAAGCGGAGCCGTTCGGTGGTTCAATCCGATGACGACGACAGACACGCGCGCAAGCGCTCCTTGGCAGCTTCGAGCCGGCCGGCTCGTACCAGGTCAAGGATCCCCGAGTCGAGCGCCCGACGCCAATCGAGCTCTTCGGTCCCGAGGCCTTGGGCTTGGACCTCTTTTCTGGCTTCTCCCAACAGGCCGATGAGCTGGTCGTATTCCGGACCGAACTCGGCGGCCAAGCGTTCCCTCAACCATGATGCCACGGCGGGACTGTGTCCGCCCGTGGAGATCGTGACGAGCAGCCGTCCCTGCCGGATGCGAGCGGGCAGGACCGCGCTACAACGGGCAGGGTCGTCGGCGGCGTTGACCCAAATCCCAGCGGCATCAGCCTCGTCGTACACGGTCTGGTTGACATCGGGATCGCCTGTCGCGGCGATGACGAACCGGGAGCCCACCGCGTCACCTCGGCGGTAGGCGCGCCGCACGATCGTCAGCACAGGGTCGTCCTTGGTGTTGACCTCGGTGGCGAGGGACGTCAGAGCAGGGTCGATCTCGAGGGCCACGACGGTGACGCGAGCGCCGGCCTCCAGCAGGCCCCGGACCTTGCCGACGGCGACCCGACCCCCGCCCACGACCAGGCAGGGGTGCCCGTCGAGGACCAGGTTCACCGGGTAGACCGGGTGCTCGACCGGCACGGCGCGCCCTTCAGCCCAGCGGTGGGACGGCCCCAGCGGCCGTCACGCGGCTGCTGTTGGCGCCCGCCCCCGCCTCCGCCCCGGCCTTGCGCTGTTGGTAGAAGCTGAGGATCTGGAGCTCGACCGCCAGGTCGACCTTGCGCAGCGACACGTCGGCGGGCACCGACACGATCGTGGGCGCGAAGTTGAGGATGGAGCTGACGCCAGCCTCGATCATCCGGTCGGCCACCTCCTGGGCGGCGGACGCGGGCGTGGCGATGATCCCGATGGCGATCTGGTGCTCGGCGGCGATGTCGCCCAGCTCGTCGATGTGACGCACGGTGATCCCGTTGATCATGGTCCCGACCACCCGCGCATCGGCGTCCACGAGCGCGGCCACCGGGAAGCCCCGGTCCCCGAAGCCCCCGTAGTTGGCCAGGGCGTGGCCGAGATTGCCCACGCCGGCGATCACCACGTGCCAGTCCTTGGTGAGGCCCAGCTCGCGCGACATCTGGAACAGGAGGTACTCGACGTCGTAGCCGACCCCCCGGGTCCCGTAGCTGCCTAGGTAGCTGAGGTCCTTGCGGACCTTGGCCGCGTTGACGCCGGACAGCTCGGCCAGGCGCTCGGAGGAGATCGTGGGTGTGCCGTCGCCCGCCGCCTCCAGCAGGCTGCGCAGGTAGAGCGGCAGCCGGGCCACGGTGGCTTCCGGGATCTTGCGCGCCTGCCGCTTGGTACCGCTGCCCGTGCCGTCAGCCATCGGCTGGGATGCTACTGCTGCTTGTTCACGTGCTCACAAGCAACGCCCCTGGCCTGGGCTTCTGCATTGGTGTCACGGTGCGCGGCCCGGGCGCCACGGCACCGGGCGGTAACTCCTCAGAAGCCGGGAGGCGGGACGAACCCGCCGAGCAGGTGCTCCAGATGGCCGGCGACTGCCACCGCGGTGCGGTCGTGGAGGTGGGGCGCGATCACCTGGACGCCGATCGGCAGGCCGTCAGGCGTGCGGCCGACCGGCGGCACCGCCACGGGCAGCAGCACCGCGCCGATCGCCCCGTTCCAGGCGACGCCGTCGAGGTAGTTCCGCTCCTCGCCGTCGACCATGAGGGTCCGGGAAGTCATCTCGGTCTCGGTGTCGTGGGGGAACGCGGCCGTGGGCATGACCGGGGCCAGCAGCACGTCGTGGTCCTCGAAGAAAGCGGCGAATCGGGCCCGCAGCTGCTGGCGGTGCTCGTTGGCCGCCAGCCAGTCGCGATGGCGGGCGGTGATGGCGCGCAGGCTGCGGACGGCCCGGTCCTCACCGTCGGTGACCGGCGTGCCGTCGGCCGCCGCGGCGAAGCCCGCGAACGTGTCTTTGTCCAGGCCGGCGAACATGAGCGGCAGCACCAGGCGCTCCCACAGCGCGACCAGCTCGTCCAGGGGGACGGGCGGTTCGACCGCGGCGACCGTGGCTCCCGCCTCGCGGAGGGCGGCGGCCGCCCCGTCGAGCTCGATGCGGGTGTTGCGGTCGACGGGCACCGCCGGGTCCTCGAACCAGGTCGCCACCCGCAGGCCGGCGATGTGCCCGTCGTTGCGGGCCGGCGGCAGCTCCAGCCGCCAGGCCACGGCGTCGGGCGGCGCCGGCGCGGCCAGCACGTCGAGGCCCAGGTCCAGGTCGGCGGAGCTGCGGCCCATGGGCCCGAACACGCCGACATCGGCGTCCGACAGCGACCCGGGCGGGCCGGGGATGTGGCCGCGGCCGGGGACGATGCCCCAGGTCGGCTTGAGCCCGAACACCCCGCAGAAGTGGGCCGGGTTGCGGATCGATCCGCCGATGTCGCTGCCCAGCTCGAAGCCGGTCAGCCCCGCCGCCAGTGCCGCGGCCGAGCCGCCGGACGATCCTCCGGTGGTGCGGTCGGGCGCGTAGGGGTTGTTCGTACGGCCGTAGACCTCGTTGTAGGTCTGGAGGTCACCGGCGTAGAGCGGCAGGTTGGTCTTGCCGAAGATGACGGCGCCCGCGTCCTTGAGCCGGGCGACGGCGTCGGCGTCCCGGTCCGGGATGTGGGCGGCCAGCTCGGGCGCGCCGGAGGTGGTGACGACGCCCTCGGTCTCGAAGGCGTCCTTCACGGTCATGGGCAGGCCGTGGAGCCGGCCCCAGGACTCGCCCCGGGCGTGGGCCGCGTCGGCCTCGGCCGCCCGGGCCCGGGCGCGCTCGGCGTCGAGGGCGACGACGCTGTTGATGGGCCCGTCGAGGCGCTCGACGCGGTCGAGGTAGTGGTCGAGCAGCTCGACGCTGGACACCTCGCCGGCCGCCAGCATGCGGGTCAGCTCGGTCGCCGGCAGGAAGTGCAGGTCAGCCATCGGCGCGCAGCTCTCTCTTCAGGACCTTGCCGGTCACCCCGTGGGGCAGGCGGTCGACGAACTCGATGGTCGAGGGACACTTGTAGCGGGCGAGCAGGCGCCCGACGTGGGCGATGAGCTCTTCTGCGGTCGGCGCGTTCCCGGGCGCCGGGACGACGAAGGCCGTGATCGCCTCGCCCGACTGCGCGTGCGGCACCCCGACCACGGCGACTTCCTTGACGCCGGGATGGGTGCCGAGCGCCTCCTCGACCTCGGCCGGGAAGACGTTGAACCCGGACACGATGATCACGTCCTTGGCCCGGTCTACGAGGGAGAGGAAGCCGTCGTCGTCCACCACGGCCACGTCGCCGGTCTTCAGCCACCCGTCGGGCGTCAGCGCCGCGGCGGTGGCCTCCGGGTCGTTCCAGTAGCCGGGGAAGACGTTGGGCCCCCGGACCCAGATCTCGCCCGGGTCGCCCACCAGGGCGTCCTCGCCGGTCTTGTCCACCAGCCGCATCTCGATGCCGGGCAGCGGCACCCCGATGCTGCCGTCGGGCGCTCCGTGGCCCAGGCCGCTCGTCACGGCGGGGGAGGCCTCGGTGAGCCCGTAGCCCTCGGTCACGTCGACCCCGAACCGGTCCCAGATCGCCCGGCGCACCTCGGGCTCGAGCGCCGCCGCCCCGGACACGGCGATGCGCACGCCGGCGAGCGCGTCGGCTTTGGCCTCGTCCTCGCGCAGCGCGGCCCAGGCGGTCCACATGGTGGGCACTCCCGTGAGCACGGTCACCTTGTGCTTGGCTACGAGCTCGAGGCAGGCCCGGGCATCGAACCGGTCCACGAGCACGACCGAGCTGCCGACGGCCAGCGCCTGGCCCAGCAGCGCGTTGAGCCCGAACACGTGGAACAGCGGGATCACGCACAGCGACACGTCGTCGACGTCGTCGGGCCGCGCCGGGTTGGCCAGGATCTGGCGGATGTTGGACAGGAGGTTGCCGTGGGTCAGCATCGCCGGCCGCGGCGCCCCCGCGGTCCCGCTGGTGAACAGCAGGACGGCGAGGTCGCCCTCCTGCCGCTCGACGATCGGCTGGGGTTGTGCGCCTTCGGCTTCGGCGACGAGGTCGGGGATCAGCGCCGTCTCGGTCCCACACTCGCTGACCACGGACTCGAACGCCGGCTCCGTGACCACCAGCCGCGCCCCCACGACCCCCAGCTCCCGGCTCAGCTCGGGCGCCGGGCTCGTCGGATTGAGCGGCACCGCCACGGCCCCGACCCCGAGCACGGCCAGGTAGGCGACCACGAAGCCGACGTCGTTGGCGGCCACGATGGCGACGCGGTCGCCCGGCTCGACGCCGATCGCGCCCAGCGCCGCCCGCGCCCGGGCGACCTGGTCCCGCAGATCGCCGTAGGTGGTGAGGGCCCCCCGGCTGTACAGGGCCGGCCGGCCGGCGTCGTGCGCTTCGATGACGGTCGCCAGGTTCATCGCGCGAACAGTACGAGTTGGATCGCCGACGCTCCGAGGATCAGGGCCAGGAGCACAGCGAGAACGATGGTGGTGCCAGGTCGCACGACCCCATCATGACGGCCCCCGCCCCCGCGAGACGAAGCGACCCGGGCCTTCGTCCGCTCAGCTCTGGCGGCGCGGGCCCAGGGTGACGGGCGAGACGGACGAGGTCGTGCCCGCTCCGTTGCCGCCCGTGTCGCTGTCGTCGCCGCCGGTCAGCGGGACCAGGGCGAGCTCGTCGCCCGCCTCCAGCCCGAGCGTCTCGGCCGCGGACGCCCGCGGGATGCTGACGGACAGCAGCCCGTAGCTGTCGACC
The DNA here is from genome assembly GCA_046734695.1 of Actinomycetota bacterium. Lineage (GTDB taxonomy): Bacteria > Actinomycetota > Acidimicrobiia > Acidimicrobiales > VFJN01 > ZC4RG19. The sequence goes on from JBKPRS010000186.1 coordinate 10,342, forward strand.
ACCAGTCCCACCTGCCCGGACGCCAGGTCCTCGTAGGCGCCGGCCCGCCGGGCGGTGCGCACGCCCACCTCGGGCCGGGTCCAGCGCAGCTGCACCCGGTCGCCCCAACCGTCGATCTCCCCGGGGTCCACGTTGAGCTGGCAGTTGCCGTAGCGGTCGACCCACAGGACCTCGCCCACGAGCGCCCCGTCCTCTTCCCGGGGCAGCGGGATCAGCCCGGGGACCAGCTCGTTGACGTCGACCCGGGGACCGAGCGCGTCCAGCGGGACCCCGGCGCACAGATGCGCCGCGGCGGGAGCGAAGATGTCCCGGCCGGCGAAGGTGGCCCCCGGCGCCGGCAGCTGGTACTCGGGCTCGGTCAGCTCGACGGCGGCGGTGGCGCCGCCCACCATGCCCACGGCCGAGGCCAGCAGGCCGTTGTCCGGCCCCACCAGGTAGGACTGGCCGTCGCCCACCTCGATGGCCACGGCCCGGCGCTGGGTGCCGACGCCGGGGTCGACCACCGCCAGCACCACCCCGGGGCACAGGTACTGCACGCTGCGGGCCAGCGTGAGCGAGCCACCCTTGATGTCGTAGGGCCGGATCTCGTGGGTGATGTCCACGACGGTGACGTGGGGGGCGATCGAGCGGATCACCGACTTCACGACGCCGACGAACTCGTCGCCGGTCCCGTAGTCGGACAGGAAGCTGACGGTGTCGAGGCCCAGCGTCAGCCGGCCTGGGTGAAGCGGTCGGCCAGGTAGGCGTCCACGTCGTCCTCGAGGATGCGGTACGCCTTGCCGACCCGGACGGCGCGCAGGTCCCCCGACTTGATCAGCCGGTAGACGGTCATGGACGAGACCCGCAGGAGGTCGGCGACCTCTTGGGGTGTGAGGAATCGGGCGCGCGAGACAGCCATGTGGAAGACCCCTTCCAACTCCGCTGGGGTCACTGTATGCCACCGTTGCTGGTGGGGCGAGTGGGGCGTCAGTCGCTGCGGCCCAGCTCGCGGCTGCGCGCGGTGGCGTCCATCACGGCGTCGAGGAAGGCGGACCGCACCCCGGCCCGCTCCAGCGCCCGCAACCCGGCCGCCGTGGTCCCGCCGGGCGAGGTCACCGCGGCCCGCAGCACCTCGGGCCCGTCGCCCGACTCGGCCAGCAGCCGCGCCGCGCCCAGCAGCGTCTGCACCGCCAGCGACGAGGACACCGGACGGGGCAGCCCAGCCAGCACCCCCGCCTCGATCAGCGCCTCGGCCACCAGGAACACATAGGCCGGCCCCGACCCCGACAACCCGGTGACCGCGTCGAGCAGGGACTCGTCCACCCGCACCACGATCCCCACGGACCCGAGCACCCGCTCGGCCCACGCCAGGTCGTCCTCCCCCGCGACCGACCCGGCCGCGATGGCGGCCGCCCCCGACCCCACCAGCGCGGGGGTGTTGGGCATGGCCCGCACCACGGGCGTCCCGGCCGGCAGCGCACCCTCCAGTGTCCGCAACGTGACGCCCGCGGCGATGGACAGCACCGGCGCCGGCTCAGGGATCGACCGGCAGGCGTCCACGACATCCCCGGGCTTCACCGCGACGACATGCCCCTCGGCCGCCACGGCCCGGTCGGCAACGTCGAGCCCGGGGAAGAGCTCCCCCAGCTCCTTGGCCCGCCCGGGCAGCTTCTCGACCACCCGCACCCCGGAGGCCGGCGCGAACCCCCCGGCCAGCAGCCCGGCGACCAGGGCCTCGCCCATCTTGCCGCCACCGATCACCTGGAGCTGGGGCATCGCCATGGCCCGACGATATGCCCGACCTCACCCGCCGTCGTGCTCGTACCGTCGTGCTCCTGCCGCCCTGCTCCCGCCGTTCGCCTCCTGCCGTCCTGCTCCTGCCGTCCTGCTCCTGCCGTCCTGCTCGTACCGTCGTGCTCCGGCCGTCGGCTCCCGCCGTCCTGCTGCTGCCGTTCGCCGAAGTCTGCCCGCGGAACTGCCGCCGAGCGACTGGCCCGTTGCTTCTGCCGTTTCCCCCGGCCCCGCCCCGCCCCACCCCTCCCTTCCCTTCCCTTCCTGATCGCATCGCTTGATCTGTCGATCCGATCGATCCCTCTATGCGCCCGCCCTCCATGCGCCCGGCCCCTCGCCGGTCGAGTCTCCGGATGACTCGACCGGTGGCGTGCCAGATGGGTGGCCCGGTGGCCTACGTCTCCCCCGATTCGCAAGTTCCCGAGCCATGGGGACCAATATACACGGATCAGGGAGGAATAGGAATGAATTACCGGGAAAAACACTGATCATCGTGAAAAGCGTGATGCGAACCCGATACGCAACGCGGGCTGGAAGTACTGCTCGACCCACTGGTACAGCGAGCCCAGGATCCGGTCGAGCTCGTCGTCGTCGACCGCCGAGTTGGCGATCTGGCCCACCAGGAAGATGGCCTCCTCTTCGCCGATGGCGAACGCGGCCCCGTAGAGCTTGCGGTTGCGCCTCAGCAGGTGCTGGTAGAGGGTCCCCTCGTTCTCCTCCGGCGCGGGCATGACGTAGGTCTCGTAGTGCAGCGTGCGCTGGCGCAGGTGGAACCAGATGGTGAACACGTCCTTCGCCTCGCCCAGGACGCGGACGAACCAGCGGCGCTCGCCCGACTCCTCGTCGCGCTCCACCGCCGCCACCACCGGGTTCTCGGCCAGCTGGCGGGCGAGCCAGTCCTCGATGCGGGCCGCCAGGGCGGCGAGCTCGGCCTCGGTCGACGGGTCGGTGGTCATGCCGGGACGGTAACGGCCCGGCCCGGCACCGGACGGTTCAGCCGTCGCAGGTGACGAGGCTGCGGGCCGTGATGTCGGCGTAGACCCGGCGGAGGCGGCCGGCGGCGGTCGACCAGGTGAAGTCCCGGGAGCGCAGGGCGGCGTGGGTCGACAGCTCGCGGGCCAGGGCGGCGTTGCGGACGATCTGGTCGGTGTAGGCGGCGTAGACCGCGGCGTCCCGACCCTCGACCAGGAACCCCGTGTGCCCGTGGTCGACCAGGGTGCGCAGCCCGCCGACCGCGGCGGCCACGACCGGGGTCCCGCAGGCGGCGGCCTCCAGGGCCACCAGCCCGAACGACTCGCTGCGGCTCGGCACCAGCACGACGTCGGCCGCCCGGTAGAAGGTCGACAGCATGTGGTGGGGCTGCGGGTCGGCGAACCGGACCCGATCGGTGACCCCGAGGCCGGCCGCCAGCTTCTGGATCCGCTCCACCTCGGCCTGACCCGCCCGGCCACTGGCCCCACCGACGACCACCAGGACCGCGGTCGGATCGTCCAGCTCAGCCAGCGCCCGCACGGCCACGTCGAGCCCCTTGAGCGGCTGGATGCGGCCCACGAACAGCAGCACCGGTCCCGGGAACGGTCCCAGGTGCGCCAGGGCGGCCCGGGCCCCGGCCCGATCACCGGGCGAGAAGAAGGCGTGCTCCACGCCGGGCGGGAC
>JBKPRS010000187.1:0-6079 GCA_046734695.1 Actinomycetota bacterium
ACGTGGTGTCGTGGCTGCGACCCCAGGAGACCCAGCTGGTGGCCGTCCCACCCGAGGTGGCCCGCGAACTGCCCGAACGGCTCCAGGAGCTGATCGGCTACAACGTCTACCCGCCGTTCCTCGGCTACGTGGACGGCCGCCATCCGGGGAAGGCGCTGCACTAGACATGAGTGAGGACACGATGGCCGGCCTGGCCGGGGAGTACTGGGAGGCGCAGCTGGTGGCCAGCCCGCTGTACGCCACCTACATGGGCGACCACCGCTATGACGACCGGGTGGACGACCTGTCGGCCGAGACCGAGCAGGCCCGGCGGGCCACATGGACCGACCTGCGGGAGCGGGCCGCCGCGCTCGACGGCGCGCTGGACGAGAACGACGCCGTGACCCGGGACCTGATGCTCCACGAGCTGGACGACGCCCTGCGCGGCATCGACCTGCGCCTGGCCGAGATGTCCTGGGACCAGATGGAGGGCGTGCACGCCGACCTGCTCATCGGCGCGGGCCAGCTCAACGCCCCCGAGCCGGAGCACGCGGCGATGGCCCTCGTCCGCGCCCGGCACTTCGGCGACATGCTGGACCAGGCGGCCGAGCGCTGGCGCCAGGGCCTGGCCGCGGGCCGCACACCGGCCCGCATCAATGTCGTGCGCTCCTTGAACCAGGTCGAGGGCTACCTGGCGTCCCCGCTGGCCGACGACCCGTTCGTCAACCTGACCGGCCCCGAGGACTGGGACGGGCTCGACGCCTGGCGGGCGGAGCTGGCCGAGATCGTGTCCCGCGACGTCCGGCCCGCCTTCGCCCGCTACCGCGACGCGCTGCGGGACGAGCTGCTGCCCGTCGCCCGGTCCGACGACGAGCCCGGCATCGGCCATCTGCCCGGCGGGGACGAGCTGTACCCGGCACTGATCCGGACCCACACCGGGCTGCCGCTCACCGCCGACGAGCTCCACCAGATGGGGCTGGACGAGCTGGCGGCGCTGGCCGCCGAGTACCAGGAGATCGGCGGGCGGCTGTGGGGCACGACCGACCTGGCGGGGATCTTCTCCCGGATGAGGGACGACGAGAGCCTCCGCTACCGGGATGCGGACGAGATCCTCGCCCACAACCGGGCGTGCCTCGACGCCGCGGCGGCGGCCATGGGCGAGTGGTTCGGCATCGTCCCCGAGGCCCCGTGCGTGCTGACGCCCGTGCCCACCTACCTGGAGTCCGACGTCGCCGCGGCGTACTACACGCCGCCCGCGCCGGACGGCAGCCGGCCGGGCGAGTACCACGTCAACCTGCGCGACCCCACCGGGCGCGGTCGAGCCGAGACGGCGTCGATCTGCTTCCACGAGGCGGTCCCCGGCCACCACCTGCAGCTCGCCATCGCCACCGAGCGCACGTCGCTGCCGGCCTTCCGGCGCCTGTCCTGGGGCCACAACGCCTTCGTCGAGGGCTGGGCGCTGTACAGCGAGCGCCTGGCCGATGAGATGGGCCTGTACGAGACCGACCTCGACCGGCTGGGCATGCTGGCCAGCGACTCGTGGCGGGCATGCCGGCTGGTGGTGGACACCGGCCTGCACGCCCTCGGCTGGACCCGGCAGCAGGCGATCGACTTCATGGTGGCGAACGCGCCGGTCGACGCGGAGGAGATCGCGGTCGAGGTGGACCGCTACATCGGCTGGCCCGGCCAGGCCGTGTCCTACAAGGTCGGCCAGCGGGAGATCCTGCGGCTGCGCGACGAGGCTCGGGGCGCACTGGGGTCCGGCTTCGCCATCGCGGACTTCCACGACGTCGTGCTGGGCGCGGCCACGGTCAGCCTGCCGGTGTTGCGGGCCCGGGTCGCGGCCTGGGCCGGGCTGGCTCAGCCGTAGCCCTCGACGGTCTCGGCCCGCTCCTCGATCACGAAGCGGTGGAGCAGCCCGGCCAGCACCGCGCCGAGGATGGGCGCCAGCCAGAACAGCCACAGCTGCTTGAGCGCGTCGCCGCCGACGAACAGCGCCGGAGCGGTCGAGCGGGCCGGGTTCACCGAGGTGTTGGTGACGGGGATGCTGATGAGGTGGATCAGCGTCAGCGACAACCCGATGGCGAGCGGCGCGAACCCGATCGGCGCCTCGCGCCCGGTCACGCCCAGGATCACCAGCAGGAAGAAGAACGTGAGCACCAGCTCGACCACGAAAGCCGCCACGAAGTCGTAGCCCCCGGGTGAGAGCTGGGCCCAGCCGTTGGCCGCCAGGGTGCTCTCCCCCGGCCCGGTGCCGATCTTGAAGCCGTCGACGCCGGTGGCGATGGCCACGAGGATGGCCATGCCGAGGATGCCCCCGATCACCTGGGCGCCCACGTAGGCGAACGCCTCGCGCACCTCGATGCGCCGGGCGGTGAGGACCCCGAAGGTGATCGCGGGGTTGAAGTGGCCGCCGGAGATGTGGCCCAGGGCGTAGGCGCCGGTCACCACGGTGAGCCCGAAGGCGAGCGAAACCCCGAGGAGCCCGATCCCCAGGTTGGTGTCCGGCAAGAAGTTGGCCGCCAGGACCGCGCTGCCGCACCCCCCGAGCACCAGCCAGAGCGTGCCGAGCAGTTCGGCGATCAGCTTCCGTTGCAGGTCCATCAGACCTCCTAGCGTCGGGTCCCCCCGGCCTACGGCACACTTGGTAGCGGTGTCCTCACCCGATGCGAGTGAGCCTGGCTAGTGTCTCGCCCGTGGTCGCTCCGGTGGGTGATCCCCTTGCTGCGCCGGGCCGGGCCCAGCCCGCTGTCGGCTTCGTGGGGCTCGGGCACATGGGCGCCCCGATGGCCGGGCACCTCGTGGACTGGCCCGGTGGCCTGGTGGTGTGCGACGCCCGCGCCGCCGCCACCGCCCCGCTCGGCACCGCGGGCGCGCGGGTCGCCTCCTCGCCCCGGGCGGTGGCGGAACAGGCGACGCTCGTCTCGGTGATGGTGCGCGACGACATGGAGGCGAGCGAGGTGGTGCTCGGCGACGACGGCATCGCGGCGGGGGCCGAGCCGGGCACGGTGGTGGCGATCCACTCGACCATCGGCCTCGACACCGCCACCGCGCTGGCGGCCGGCGCCGCGCCCTACGGCGTGGCCGTGGTGGACGCCCCGGTGTCGGGCGGCGTGCTCGGCGCCCACGACGGCACGCTGGCGGTGATGGTGGGCGGCCCCGAGCCGGCTGTCGCCCGCATCCGCCCGGCGTTCGAGTGCTGGGCCGGCCTCGTGGTCCACGTCGGCCCGACCGGTGCGGGCACCCGCGCCCGCGTCGCCCGGACGCTGCTGCAGTACGCGGTCTACGCCGCCGCGGGCGAGGCCCAGCGCTTGGCCGAGGCAGCCGGGGTCGATCTGGGCGCCCTGGCCGAGGTGGTCCGCCAGTCGGACGCCACGCTCGGCGGCCCCGCCTCGGTCATGCGGCGGGACACGGCCCAGCCCCTGTCGCGGGCCGACGAGTGGTACGAACCGCTGGCCCGCCTCCGGGACCAGGGCGAGACGGACCTGACCCTGGCCCTCGCCCTGGGCCGGGACCTGGGACTCGACCTCCCGCTGGCCGAGGCCGCGCTCGACGCCCTCGCCACCGCCCTCGGCGTCCCCCACGGCCCGGGCGACCGCCACCGCCGGCCTCGGCCGACGTAGGAACCAGGGCCGTTATTATAACGGCGACCCACCACCAACCGCCGTTATAATAACGGCGACACCACGCCTCATGGGCGGCGCCCGGGGTAGGGCGAGCGAGGGACCACCACCTGCGGGTGCGGGCGGCGTAGGGTCACTGGGATGACCGCCGCGAGCCAACGCCGGGCCCGCTGGCTGGCCGTCGTGGTGGTGCTCGTGGGCGCCGGGGCGGTCCTGGCCGCGATCGTGTACTGGCCCCGGGGCGAGGCGCCCGACCTCGGGACGCAGTCCCGGACCTACCTCGACGCCACCGTGCGCAGCGTCGCGGACGACACGTGCGACGACCCCGACACCGGCGACGAGCAGCCGTGCCGGGTCGTCACGGCCCGGCTCACGGCCGGGAACGACGAGGGTGACACGGTCCGGTTCCGGGTGCTGGACACCCAGACCGGCGTACCCGATCTGGCCGAGGGGGACAGGGTCGTCCTCCACGTGACCGAGGGGGCGCCCGCCGCCTACCGGTACTCGTTCGCCGACCTGCACCGGACCGAGCCGCTGTGGTGGCTGGCCGGCGGGTTCGTGGCCATCCTGCTGTTCTTCGCCCGCGGCCGCGGCGTGCGGGCGCTGGCCGGCCTGGCGATCGCGGGGGCGGTGCTCGTCGCCTTCCTGGTGCCCGCGCTGCTGCACGACCAGCCGGCCGTGCCGGTGACGCTGGCCGCCGCCGCGCTCATCGCCTTCGCCGCGCTGTACCTGGCGCACGGCGTCAACGCCGGGACGACGGTGGCGCTGGCCGGGATGCTGACCAGCCTGGCCCTCACCGCCGGCCTGGCGTTCGGGATGGCCGCGGCGCTCGAACTGACGGGCGCGGGCGTCGGGCGGACCGGGGCCGTGGGCCTGACCGCCGGCGCGCTGGATCTCCGCGGCCTGCTCGTCGCCGGCATCGTGATCGGTGCGCTGGGCGTGCTCGACGACGTCACGATGAGCCAGGTCTCGATCGTCGCCGCGCTGCGGCGGGCCAACCCGGGCCTGCCGCCCCGGCTGGTCTACCGCGAGGCCACCAAGGCGGGGCGCGACCACATGGCCTCGACCGTCACCACGCTGATCCTCGCCTACGCGGGCGCCTCGCTGCCCCTGCTGGTGCTGTTCACCCAGGGCGGCCCGTCGCTCGGCGGGCTGGTCTCCAGCGAGCTGATCGCCACCGAGATCGTCCGCATGCTGGTCGGGGCCATCGGGCTGGTGCTGGCGGTCCCCATCACCACCGCGCTGGCTGCGGTCGTGCTCCCCGGCGGCGAGGACGTGCTCGGGCGCCGGGCGGGCCGGGGCAGCATCGGGATCGACCCGGTCGAGGACGGAGGCGCCAGCCCCGAGCCCCGCCATGCCTTCCGCCGCAAGCGCCGCCGTGACCGCCAGGCCGGGCCCCAGCCCGTGGAAGAGCTCACACCCGTCGAGCCGTGAGCCGTGAGCTCCACCGGCCGGGCCCTTCACCCGCCGAGGGTGATGGACGGAGAGTGGCGCGGGCGGAATCCTGACATGGCGCACCCCCGATCCCGGAGAGCTTGCCGATGGCCACCCTGACGGTCTGGAAGTTCGCCACGCCCGACGCCGCCGACGCCGCGGAGGACACCCTCGTCGACCTCCAGAAGCAGAACCTCATCGCCATCCACGACGCCGCCACGGTCTCCTGGCCGGACGGCGCCAAGCGGCCCAAGACCCGCCAGCTCTCGTCCATGACCGGCGCCGCCGCGCTCAGTGGATCGTTCTGGGGCCTGCTGTTCGGCCTGCTCTTCTTCGTCCCGCTGCTGGGCATGGCCGTCGGAGCCGCGGCTGGCGCCCTCGGCGGATCGCTGACCGACGTGGGCATCGACGACGACTTCATCTCCTCGGTCCGCGCCCGGGTGACCCCCGGGACCTCCGCCCTCTTCGTCCTGTCGAGCGAGGCGGTGATGGACGCGGTCACCGCCGCGTTCGAGGGCCAGCATCCCCAGCTCATCCAGAGCAACCTGTCAGACGAGGAGGAAGCCAAGCTGCGGGAGGTCTTCTCGGAGTAGCCGTCCCGATCTCACCCTCCGTGTCTCACCCCGAGTGGGTGATGCAGCGCGCCTTGAGTTGGGGCACGCTATACGGGTGACGGGTCACTGACCCTTCCCGAGGCAAAGGGGGGTTCCGGTGTCCTCGCACCCCACGCACCAGACCCGACTTCTCCCATCCCGGCACAGCGTGCCGGCACTGCCTTGGTCGCTGGTGAGCCGGAGCCGGCTCGAATCTTTACTGGACGACCAGCACCGCCGCCACATCACCCTCGTCTCCGGCCTACCCGGGGCGGGCAAGACCACGCTCGTGGCCACTTGGCTGCGATCGACGGACCGGCCCGCGGCATGGGTGGGCCTCGACGCGCGCGACAACGAGCCCGGCCGGCTGGCGCGGGCCATCGTGGGCGCGCTGGCCCGCATCTCGGCCGTGCCCGAGCCGCCGTCGCGCCGCCGGCGCCCGGGCAGCGC
>JBKPRS010000188.1:0-2282 GCA_046734695.1 Actinomycetota bacterium
TACCGGCATGGCGATCGGCGACATCGACATCTTCGAGGTCAACGAGGCGTTCGCGTCCGTCGTCCTGGCCTGGTCCCGCGAGGTCGAGGCCGACCTCGAGCGCACCAACCCGAACGGCGGCGCCATCGCCCTCGGCCACCCCCTGGGCGGCACCGGCGCCTTCCTCATGACTAAGGCCCTGCACGAGCTCGACCGGGCCGACCAGTCCACCGCCCTGATCAGCATGTGCTGCGGCGGCGGTCTTGGCACCGGCACCATCATCGAGCGCATCTGAGCAGCGCGCGCCGCCGGGCGCGCCTCGCGGCCTCGCGCCGCCCGCAACCCCCAGCCTTTCCCGGAGGGACCGATGTCCCGGCTCCTGCGCGCGCTCGCCATCCCCGCCGCGGCGGTGGGCGCCGCCCTGCTCACCCTGGCGCTCTGGCCGCCGCCCCATCCCGCACCGCACCCCGGCGCGGGCACCGTCGTGCGCGTCGTCGACGGCGACACCATCGTGGTCCACCTGGGGTCCGGCAGCGAGACGATCCGCCTGATCGGCATCGACACGCCCGAGAGCGTCGCCCCCCACCGAGCGGTCGAGTGCTACGGCCACGAGGCCTCGACCCGCCTCACTTCGCTGCTGCCTGCCGGCACACCGGTCCGGCTCACCCGCGACGTGGAGGCGCGCGACCGCTACGACCGGTTGCTGGCCTACGTCGAGCGGGCCGACGACGGACTGTTTGTGAACCTGGACCAGGTCGACGCGGGCTACGCCGCGTCGTTCCCGTTCCCGCCCAACGTGGCCCACCGCCCCCAGTTCGACGACGCCGAGCGCCGGGCCCGGGTAGCGGGCCGCGGCCTGTGGGCGGCATGCGGCGGCAACCACGTCGCGCTGGCACCGGACACGCCGCCCTAGGGCCCGACCAGGGCTGCTCCGTCCACCGCCGGTAGCCTCAATCCGATGGCTTCGGTTGCGGCACGCCTGGGGTTCGACGACGACGATCGGGTGTTGATCGTCAACTGCGACGACCTCGGGGTGTGCCACGCCGCCAACGTGGGTGTGTACGAGGCACTGCGGGACGGCATCGCCACCAGCGCCTCGCTCATGGTGCCGTGCCCCTGGGCCCGCGAGGCGGCGGAGCGCTACCGGGGTGAGGACGTGGGCGTCCACCTCACCCTCAACGCCGAGCACGACCGCTATCGCTGGGGACCGGTCACGCACTCCCCGTCGCTGCTCGACGGGGACGGCGGCTTCCCCCGCACGCTCGCCGACCTGTGGGACCACGCCGACATGGACGAGACCCGGCGCGAGCTCCGGGCCCAGGTGGAGCGGGCGATCCTGTGGGGCTTCGACATCAGCCACCTCGACAGCCACATGGGCGCGCTGCAGCTCAAGGCCGAGTTCTTCGACGTGTACCTCGACCTCGCCGTCGAGTTCGGCCTCCCGGTTCGGCTGTCCGGGGCGTCGACCGAGCGCACCATCGGCTTCCCGTTCCGCAAGCTGGCGGCCGAGGAGGGCGTCGTCTTCCCCGACCACTTCGTCTTCGTGCGCGAGGTCGGCAGCCGCCGGGCGCTCGAGCGGGCCATCCACAACCTCCGTCCGGGCGTCACCGAGCTGTACCTGCACCCCGCGGTCGACACCCCGGAGCTGCGTGCGCTCACGCCGGACTGGTCCGCCCGCGTCGACGACCACGACCTGGTGGTGAACGACCACAGCGTCCGCACCCTGCTCCAGCGGGCCGGCGCCCACCTCGTGGGCTACCGCGCCCTGCGCGACCTCCAGCGCGCCGGCTGATCAGGCGGTGCGCTCGGCCGAGGCCAGCACGGCGGCCTCGTACTCGGGTGTGGCCGTCACGGCCAGGACCCGCAGCAGCGCCGCCTGGTCTCCCGACGTCTTCATGCGACCCTGCATGAACGCGACACTGGGCTCCACCCGACCCGCGGCCATGTCGGCCGCCAGAGCCCGCGGCGTCACCAGCATCACCTCGGCAGCCGGGTCGGGGCCCAGGCCGCCGTCGACCACCCGACCGTCTTCCCACGCCAGCCAGTAGACGACCTCGCCGGGCGCGCCCGTGACCGTGTACTGCAGGCGGGCCGACGCGCCGGAGCGGGCGGGTAGCGCCGCGCCCAGCTCCCGCTGGAGCGCGACCCAGTCCTCGCTCAGGAACTCCACGGCCACGTCAGGGCCGGTCGGCGACCTGGCTGCGGACCCCGGAGAACAGGTCGGACTCGGGCTTGTCCGTGTCGACCAGGCTGCGACCGAGGATGTAGTCGTCGTAGGGGTGGATGGTGGCCTGCTCGTTCCG
>JBKPRS010000189.1:0-5904 GCA_046734695.1 Actinomycetota bacterium
TGTATGCGCCACCGTGCTGCCCGACGGGGGCGACATGGGCCTGTTCGGGATGATCCAGGAGATCCCCTTCGATCAGATCCGCATGGGCATGCGGGTCGAGGCGGTGTGGGTCGACGACGACCAGCTCACCCACGACCTGGCGTCCATCAAGTGGTGGCGGCCGACGGGCGAGCCCGACGCCGCCTACGAGACCTATCGGGAGCATGTCTGATGCGCGACGTGGCCGTGGTGGCCTTCGCTCAGTCGCAGCACGTGCGGCAGGAGAAGTACCGCAACGAGGTCGAGCTGCTCATGCCGGTCCTGCACCAGGTCAAGAGCGACGCCGGCCTGGACCAGACCCAGATCGACTTCACCTGCTCGGGCAGCACCGACTACCTGGCCGGCTCGGCCTTCAGCTTCGTGGCGACGCTCGACGGGGTGGGCGCCTCGCCGCCCATCAGCGAGAGCCACGTGGAGATGGACGGCGCCTGGGCCCTGTACGAGGCGTGGGTCAAGATCCAGACCGGCGTGGCCGACACCGCCCTGGTGTACGGCTACGGCAAGTCATCCCCGGGATCGCTGCGCGACGTGCTCTCCCGCCAGCTCGACCCCTACTACCAGGCGCCGCTGTGGCCCGACACGCTGGCCCTGGCCGCGCTGCAGGCCCGGGTGTGCCTGGATGCCGGGGTCACCGACGTGGCCGAGATGGCCGCCATCGCCGCCCGCAACCGCCGGGCCGCGGCCGCCAACCCCTACGCCCAGCTCCAGGGGTCCGACGACCCCGAGGTGCTGCTCAAGGAGCCGGAGATCGCGGCGCCGCTGCGGCGCCACGACTGCCCGCCCATAACCGACGGGGCCGCCGCGGTGATCCTGGCCGCCGGTGACCGGGCCCGGGAGCTGGCCGAGCGCCCGGCCTGGATCCGGGGCATCGACCACCGGGTCGAGGCCCACGCTCTCGGCGTGCGGGACCTCGCCGACTCGGTCTCGACCCGCCTGGCCGGCGAGCGGGCCGGGGTGGGGGAGCGGCCGGTCGACATCGCCGAGCTGCACGCGCCCTTCACCCACCAGGAGGTCCTCGTGCGGCGGGCGCTGGGCCTCGGTGAGGATGTCACGGTGAACCCGTCCGGCGGCCCGCTGGCCGCCAACCCGCTGATCGCCGCCGGGCTCATCCGCATCGGCGAGGCCGCCTCCCGCATCTCGCGGGGCGAGGCGAGCCGGGCCGTGGCCCATGCCACGAGCGGGCCGTGCCTGCAGCAGAACCTGGTGTGCGTGCTGGAAGGGGACAGCTGATGGGGAAGCAGCGGGTCGCCGTCGTCGGGATCGGCCAGACGCACCATCAGGCCACCCGGGGCGACGTGTCGATCGCCGGGCTCGTGCGCGAGGCCGCGGTCGAGGCCCTCGAGGACGCGGGCATGACCTGGGCCGACATCGACGCGGTGGTCATCGGCAAGGCGCCCGACTTCTTCGAGGGCGTGATGATGCCGGAGCTGTACCTGGCCGACGCCCTGGGCGCCGTGGGCAAGCCGCTGCTGCGGGTCCACACCGCGGGCTCGGTGGGCGGGTCCACGACCCTGGTGGCCGCCAGCCTGGTCCAGGCGGGCATCCATCGCCGGGTCCTGACCGTCGCCTTCGAGAAGCAGTCGGAGAGCGAGGCCATGTGGGCGCTCACGCTGCCGATCCCGTTCTCCCCGCCGCTGGTGGCCGGGGCGGGCGGCTACTTCGCGCCCCACATCCGGGCCTACATGCGGCGCTCGGGCGCCCCGGACCACATCGGCGTGCTGGTGGCGCTCAAGGACCGGCTCAACGCGCTGAAGAACCCGAAGGCCCACCTCCACGAGGAGGGCATAACGTTCGAGTCGGTCAAGGACTCGATCATGTTGTGGGACCCGATCCGCTACTCCGAGACGTGCCCGTCGTCGGACGGCGCCTGCGCCATGGTCCTCACGGACGAGGCGGGCGGCGACGCGGCCACCGCTCCGGCCTGGATGCTGGGCGGGGCCATGCGCTCCGAGCCCACGATGGCGCCCGGTCGGGACCAGGTGAACCCGCTGGGCGGCCGGGCCTGCGCCGCCGATGTCTACGCCCAGGCCGGCATCACCGATCCCCGCCGGGACATCGACGTGGCCGAGGTGTACGTGCCGTTCTCGTGGTACGAGCCCATGTGGCTGGAGAACCTGGGGTTCGCCGAGGAGGGCAAGGGCTGGACGCTGGTCGAGGACGGCGCCACCGCCATGGACGGCGACATCCCGTGGAACCCGTCGGGCGGCGTGCTGTCGTCCAACCCGATCGGCGCCTCGGGCATGATCCGCTTCGCCGAGGCGGCCATGCAGGTCCGGGGCCGGGCGGGGGAGCACCAGATCGACGGCGCCCGGGTGGCCCTGGGCCACGCCTACGGTGGCGGCTCGCAGTTCTTCGCCATGTGGGCGGTCGGCGCGGACAAGCCGCAGTCGTGAGCGAGCTTGTCGAGCGAACCAGAAGCACGGTGAGCGGGAGGACGACTGGATGACCGGACGGCTCGATGGCAAGGTCGCCATCATCTCGGGCGGCGCCCGCGGCCAAGGCGCGGCCGAGGCCCGGCTGTTCGCGGCCGAGGGCGCCAAGGTGGTGCTGGGCGACGTGCTCGACGAGGAGGGCCAGGCCGTCGCGTCCGAGATCGGCGACGCCGCGCTCTACGTCCACCTCGACGTCACCGACGAGGCCCAGTGGGAGGCGGCCGTCAAGGCCACCGAGGCGGCTTTCGGGCCGGTGAGCGTGCTGATCAACAACGCCGGCATCCTCCATTTCCAGTCGCTGCACAAGACGACGCTCGACGACTTCGAGCGGGTGATGCGGGTCAATGTCACCGGCGTGTTCCTGGGCATGAAGGCGGTGACCGCCTCGATGGTGGAGGCGGGCGGCGGAGCAATCGTCAACGTGTCATCGACCGCGGGGCTCCAGGGCCTGCCGTTCCTGGGGGCGTACGTGGCCAGCAAGTGGGCGGTGCGGGGCCTCACCAAGACCGCGGCCATCGACCTGGGCCACAAGGGGATCCGGGTGAACTCGGTCCATCCCGGCGGCATCGACACGCCCATGGTGGCCGGCACCGACCCCGGCGCACCCTTCTACCAGCGCCTGCCCGTGGCCCGCATGGGCTCGCCCGACGAGGTGGCGGCCGCCGTGCTGTTCCTCGCCTCGGACGAGGCCAGCTACATCGCCGGCGCCGAGCTCGCGATCGACGGTGGGGCCACCACCGGCGACCTCGGCATCATGTCCTGATCCTCCCGCTAGGGGAGGATCAGGTGGCTGTCGCCGAACTCGTGCCAGCGGTAGCCCTTGGCGACCGCCGCGGCGTAGGAGCGGTCGACCAGCTCGTGCCCGCCGACCGCCTCCAGCATGGCCAGGTGCGACGACTCGGGCTCGTGCCAGCCGGTGAGCAGGCCGTCCACGACCCGCACGCCCCGCTCCGGCCTGACGACCAGCTCGGTCCAGCCGTGGCCGGGATGGGACCGGCCGGCCTCGTCCGCCGTGGTCTCCAGGGCCCGCACCACGGTGGTGCCGACCGCGATGACCCGCCGCCCGTCGCGCCGGGCGCCGTTGACCAGCGCGGCGGTGGCGGTGGGCACGGAGTAGCGCTCCGCGTAGGGGGGCTCGCCCGCCTCCTGCGACGACACGCCCGTGTGCAGGGTCAGCGGGGCGATCACGATGCCCCGCGTGACCAGCTCGGTCACGAGGGCGTCGGTGAAGGGCCGGGCCGCGCTCGGCATCTCCGCCGAGCCCGGCACCCGGGAGAACACCGACTGGTAGGCCTCGACCGGCCAGGCCGCGTCGGCGTGGGCGTAGCGGATGGCCTGTCCGTGGGCGGCGAGGTAGTCCAGGGTGGCCGTGGGCAGGTCCAGGCGCACCAGCCAGAGCCGCTGGGCGTCGGTTCCCGCCGGGTAGGGGGCCAGCAGCTCGGCCCGCCCCCCGCCCGCCAGCACGAGGTGGGACGGGGGGCGGTCCCAGTAGCGCTGGGTGCCGGGTCCCGCGGGGAGTCGGGGCTCGGCCACCCAGAAGCCGCCGGGCTGCTCGGTGGAGAGGTGCAGGCGCAGGAACTCGCCGTGGGGGCCGTGGGCGTCGAGCGCGGCGGGGACCACCGCGGAGGTGTTGACCACCAGGACGTCGCCGGGCGCGAGGGCGTCGCCCAGATCGCCGAAGCGGCGGTGGACGACGCCGAAGCCGGAGCGGTGGGTCACCATCAGCCGCACGTCGCCGCGGGTGTCGGCGCCGAGAGCGTCGCCCTGGCGGACCTCGGCCGGGGTCCCGGCCTCGCCGCCGGCGGGGATGCGGAACGACCGCAGCGACGTCGTCACCAGGCGGTCGACCCCGCTGCGGATGCGGGCTCTGGCCACGCCTTCTCCCAATGTGTCGGTGCGGGACGGGTCGAGCACCCTCATTGCACCGGCTCCAGGACCTGATCCGGCTCCGGTACGTCCTCGACGTGATAGCGGCCGCTGGGCAGGCCGCTGTCGATCAGGCGGATGAGGCCCGGGACCCGCGTATGGGGCAGCGGGCGATCGGAGATGTCCTCGCCCGGGAAGGCGTCCTGGTGCATCTGGGTGCGCATGTCGCCCGGGTCGACGACGTAGACCCGCACCTGGGCCTCCTCGGCCGCCAGGACCCGGCTGAGCTGCTCCAGGGCGGCCTTGGAGGCGCCGTAGCCGCCCCAGCCCTCGTACGCCTCGACGGCGGCGTCCGAGGTCACGTTGACGATGGTGCCGTGGGTGGCCCGGAGGTGGGGGAGTGCGGCCTGGATGACCCGGAGCGGGGCGATGGTGTTGGCGGCCAGGACCCGCTCGAGGTCGCGGTCGCGCAGGGCGGCGACGGCCGGCAGCGGGCTGGGGCCGAGCGCCCCGGCGTTGTTCACGACCAGCTCGAAGCGGCCCAGCCCGGCCGCCTCGCTGACCAGGGCGGCGACGTGGACCGGGTCCTCGACATCGCCGGTCAGGGCGACGACCCGACCGGGCCCGGCCGTGTCGATGGCGGCCCGGGCGGACTCCAGCGTGGCCGGCCCGCGGGCGTCGATGACGACGTTCCAGCCGTCGGTGGCGAGGCGCTCGGCGAGTGCCCGCCCGAAGCCACGGCTGGCTCCTGTGACGAGTGCAGTTCTGCGCATGCCTCGCACGGTAAGGAGCGCCCGTGCGGTCGCCATCGGCCCGCGGAACGGTTCTGGCTCGGTCCTACGACCTAGGTCTCGAGGCCGAGGTCCCGGATCAGCCAGGCGAAGCCCAGCGCATCCGGGCCCCGGGGGTCATCGCCGGGGGTCGGCCACACCGGCCCGCACCGCGAACAGCGCGGCCTGGGTGCGGTCGGCCAGCCGGAGCTTGGCCAGCAGGCTCGAGACGTGGGTCTTCACGGTCTTCTCGGACACGAACAGCTCGGCCGCCAGCTGGCGGTTGGACAGGCCCCGTCCCAGCCCGGCCAGCACCTCGCGCTCGCGGGCCGTGAGCCGGTCCAGATCGGGGTGCGGCGCGGGCTCGGGCGCAGGACCGGCATCGGCCGCCACCCGGGCCATGACCACCGCGGCCGCCTCGGGCGAGAGCATGGGCTCGCCGCGGTGCACTGCCCGGATGGCGTCGGTGAGCGCCGCGGGCCCCGCGTCCTTGAGGATGTAACCGTCGGCGCCGGCCTGGATGGCCGGGATGACCTGCTCGGCCCCGCTGAAGCTGGTGAGCACGAGGATGCCGACGGCCGCGCCGCCGGCCCGCACGCGGCGGATGGCCTCGATCCCGTCCGTGCCCGGCATGACCAGGTCGGTGAGCAGCACGTCGGGCTGGGCCTCCGCCACCAGCCGGACGGCCTCGTCCCCGTCGGCCGCCTCGCCCACCACCGCGAAGCCCTGGGCCTCCAGGAACGAGCGCAGGCCCTGGCGCACGACCGGGTGGTCGTCGCTCACCACCACCCGGATGG
>JBKPRS010000190.1:0-12670 GCA_046734695.1 Actinomycetota bacterium
TGGCGCCACCGGCCGGCCGCCGAGCGAGCCGCCGTGCTGTTCCGGGCCGCCGCCTGGATGCGCGAGCGCCGAGCCTCCCTCGCCGCCCTGGAGGTGATGGAGGCCGGCAAGCCCTGGGACCAGTGCGACGCGGACGTCTGCGAGGCGATCGACTTCTGCGAGTACTACGGGCGCGAGGTGCTGCGGCTCGACGCCGCGGCCGCCGAGCTGGTCGACTCGCCGCCGGGGGAGTCCAACCGGCTCTACTACCAGGGCAAGGGCGTGACCGCGGTGATCGCCCCCTGGAACTTCCCGCTGGCCATCCCCACCGGCATGACCGTGGCCGCCCTGGCGGCCGGCAACCCGGTCATCCTCAAGCCGGCCGAGCAGACCCCACTGGTGGCCTGGCGGCTGGTGGAGGCTCTGGTGGCGGCGGGGGCCCCGCCCGGGGTGATCCAGTTCCTGCCGGGCGTCGGCGAGGTGGTCGGCGTGCGGCTGGTCGAGCACCCCGACGTGGCGGTGATCGCCTTCACCGGGTCCCGGGCCGTGGGCCTGTCCATCGTGGCCGAGGCGGGGGCCACGCCCCGGGGGCAGCGCCACGTCAAGCGGGTCATCGCCGAGATGGGCGGCAAGAACGCCCTGATCGTGGACTCCGACGCCGATCCCGACCAGGCCGTCCCCGGCGTGGTCGTCTCGGCGTTCGGCTACGCCGGCCAGAAGTGCTCGGCCGCCAGCCGGCTGATCGTGGTGGGCGGGGTCTACGACGAGATCGTGGACCGGGTGGTCGGCGCCACCCGGGAGCTGGTCGTGGGGCACCCCCGCCGGCCCGAGGTCCAGGTCGGCCCGGTGATCGACGAGGACGCCCACAAGCGCATCCTGCGGACGCTGGAAGGCGCCTCCGAGCAGGGCGAGGTGCTGCTGTCACACGGCGAGGTGCCCAGCGAGGGCTACTTCGTGCCCCCGACGGTGGTGGCGGTGAGCGACCCCGACGTGCCCATCGCCCGCGACGAGATCTTCGGCCCGGTGCTGGCCGTCCTGCGGGCGGCGGACATGGACGAGGCCCTCGCCCTGGCCAACCGGTCCGAGTACGCGCTGACCGCGGGGATCTACTCCCGCTCGCCGTCGGCCATCGCCCGGGCCGCGGCCGAGCTGCGGGCGGGCAACGTGTACGTCAACCGGCACATCACCGGCGCCGTGGTCGGGCGCCAGCCGTTCGGCGGCTACGGGCTGTCGGGGATCGGCTCCAAGGCGGGCGGACCGGACTACCTGCTGCAGTTCCTCGATCCTCGGGTGGTCACGGAGAACACCCTGCGCCAGGGCTTCGCCCCCGACTCCTAGAACGTGCGCGGGTAGGTCACGTGGTCTCGTGTTGCGATGCTGTGTTGCCTGGAGGCCTCGCTGTCGAGCTGCGGCGCGGCCACCAAATCGCGGACTCTTGGGCTGTGGCTCACGCGCTATTCGCTCGGCCTCTGAGACCGATCAGCCCGCGGCGGTCTGTTCCAGCGGCTGGTCGTCGATGGCCAGCTCGACGAGGGGCAGCACCCGGTGGTGGAGCTGCTCGGTCAGCGCGATCTGCGTGGCCGTGCGGCTGATCCCCTGGGTTTCGAGGATGCGGTTGATGACCCGCTGCAGGTGGTCGTTGGTGTGAGCCACGACCCGGCAGTGCAGGTCCCCCGGCCCGGTGACCGTGTGGACCTCCAGCACTTCGGGTATCTCCCGCAGATGGGCGCAGACGTCGTCGAGGCGACCCTGGGCGATCTCGAGGCTCACGAAGGCCAGGACCTCGTACCCCATGGCGCGGAGGTCCAGGTCGGGGTCGAAGCCCGAGATGATCCCCCGCTGTTGGAGCTTGTCGAGCCGGGCCTGTACCGTCCCCCTCGCCACCCCGAGCTGCCGGGCCAGTTCCATGACCCCTGCCCGGGGCGTGTCGCACATCGCCCTGATCAGCCGGGCGTCGAGCGCGTCGATTCCGGTGGGCAACATGAGCAAGTTGTCTACCACAATTCGGCCGTTGCTGACCAAAGTGTGCAGTTTCTGTCACCTGTATTGACGTTCCGCGGGTGTCGGCCTTACCTGGGACCCGCACTTCGATCAGGGAGGGAATGACGATGGCGAGCCCGGCGACGGCCCCGCAGCAGGACGGCTCGATGACGAGCCCGCCCTCGCTGGGCGGCATCGACCACGTGGAATGGTGGGTCGGCAACGCCCGCGCGTTCGCGGGCTTCCTGGCCTCCGCCTTCGGCTTCGAGATCGTGGCCTACGCGGGGCCCGAGACGGGACGGCGCGACCGGGTGTCCCACGTCCTCCAGCAGGGCCGCATCCGCTTCCAGGTCACCGGGGCGCTGACGCCCGACTCGCCGATCGCCGAGCACGTCCGCACCCACGGCGACGGCGTGCGGGACATCTGCTTTCTGGTCGACGACGCCGAGGCCGCCTACGCCGCGGCGCTGGCCCGAGGCGCCCTGCCCGAGCGGCCGCCGGCGATCGACACCGACGAGTTCGGCGCCATCCACCACTCGGCGATCCGCACCTACGGCGAGACCGTGCACACGTTCCTCGACCGCTCTGCCTACACCGGCGAGTTCGCCCCCGGCTTCGGCCCTCCGCGGCTGCCCCACCCCGGCGGCCCGCCGGTCGGCCTGACGCGCTTCGACCACGTCGTGGCCAACGTCGAGCGGGGCCACCTCGAGCAGTGGGTGGGCTACTACGAGGAGGTCCTCGGGTTCGACCCGCTGGTCCACTTCGACGACGACCAGATCTCCACCGAGTACTCGGCGCTCATGTCCACGGTGGTGTGGAACCACGACAAGGTGGTCCTGCCCATCAACGAGCCGGCCGAGGGGCGGCGCAAGAGCCAGATCGAGGAGTACCTCGACTACTACCGCTCACCCGGGGTCCAGCACATGGCGCTGCACACCCCCGACATCGTGACGTCGGTGCGGGCCATGCGGGAGCGGGGCGTGCGGTTCCTCACGGTCCCGCCCGAGTACTACGACGAGGCCCACGCCCGCATGGAGGGCATCGACCTGCCGTGGGAGGACCTGGCCGAGCTGGGCGTGATGGTCGACCGCGACCAGGACGGCCACCTGCTGCAGATCTTCACCGAGAACCTCTGCGACCGGCCCACCGTGTTCTTCGAGATCATCCAGCGTGCGGGGGCCAAGGGCTTCGGCGCGGGCAACTTCAAGGCCCTGTTCGAGGCCATCGAGCGGGCCCAGGAGGCCCGGGGCAACCTCTAGCCGCGGCCGGTCCCGCGCCTGCGGCTTCGCTTCGGGCGGCTTCGCTTCGGGTCGGCTAGTCGCGCCCGTCGTCGACGGGCCCGCCGAGCCGCTGCACGACGACGACCGACCCGTCACCCAGAGCGATGGCGTCGGCCGTCTCGGGCCCGGGCTCGGGCTCGACCGGCGGGAACAGGAACCCGAGCCGGGAAGCCTGCACGGCCGCCTGGGCCAGCGTGGCCTCCAGGTGCTCGACCGCGGCATCGTGATCGAGACCCACGGTCGCCCGCTCGAGATCAGCCCGCGCCAGCGCCAGGAACGGCGCCAGCTCGGGCATCGAAGGGTCCGGGGTGATCTCCGGCAGGGGAGTGCCTCGGTCACGAGCCATCGGCCCAGGCTATCGGGATCAGCGTGAGCCCCGCGCGCTGGCTGTGGTAGCTTGCTCGACCCGCGGGCCGTTAGCTCAGTTGGCTAGAGCACCTGCATGACGCGCAGGGGGTCGGGGGTTCGAATCCCTCACGGCCCACCCCCTGACCAGGGCTTCGGCCCTGGTCAGCTTCGTTTTGAGTCGGCTCCTGACCTGTCGGGGGAGCCAGGTGGGAGCCTTCGACCCTCCGTTGCCACCCGCGTGGCTCCCCAGCAGCCGCTCCATACGGGCCGCGCCTACGAGTTTGGTGCTACCCCTCGTAGTCGGGGCGGAGGATGCAGAACTCATTGCCCTCGCGATCGGCCAAGACGACCCACGACACGTCGGGGCCCTGGCCGATGTCGACCCGAGTCGCTCCGAGCGCCTCGAAGCGAGCGACCTCGGCGTCCTGGTCGTCCGGCATGAGGTCGAGGTGCAGACGGTTCTTCACCATCTTGGCGTCGGGGACCTTGAGGAACACGAGGTCGGACTGGTCGCTGTCCTCGGGAGAGACGACGATGAAGTCGTCACCCTCCTCGAACGTCGTCAGCCATCCCAGGGCCTCGGACCACCAACGCCCGAGCGCTCGCGGGTCGAGGGCGGCGATAGCAACTCCCTGGATGCGGATGCTCATGCATCCATCCTGGCCGCGGCGGTGGTCGTCTTCGTCGGCGCAACGGGCTTAGGCCATCCACCAGCAGTCTTCGCACCGAAGGTCTCCTGGCGGCATCCGGAGTGTTCCTCTCGGGCTGCGCTGAGGAAGGCTTCGAACGGCACACAGAAACCGAGGCTGCCAGAGCCCATTCCTCGGCCGTCACGACGAGCCCTCTCTCGTGGTCGGAAGCCCTCATCCTAGGGACGGCGGGCTCCGGCTTTCTGGGGAACCACAGCTAGGTCGTCACGACGCAGAACTCGTTGCCGTCGGGATCGGCCAGGACGATCGGGTCGCCGTCGTCGGTGTCGGTGTGGAGCCGGGTCGCGCCGAGCGCCACGAGACGATCCACCTCGGCGTCGTGTTCGGACCGGTCGAACGGCGCCACCGCGAGGTACCAACGGTTCCTGCCCAGCTTCGGGGGCAGGGGCGGACCACTCCAGGTGATCATGGGCCCAGTGCGGTCGGGGGCACGGATGGCCGTCTCCTCGTTCTGGTCCCAGACCAACGGCCAGCCGAGCGCGGCGCTCCAGAAGTAGCCGACCTCCCTCGTCCCCTCACACGTGATCGAGCCAAGACGCCCGCAGCCCGCCAGGAACGCGTTGCCCGGCTCGATAACACAGAGCTCGTTGCCCTCGGGATCGGCCAGCACGACGTGGCCCTCCTCGGGCCGTTGCCCGATGTCGATGTGCCGGGCGCCGAGGCGGACGAGCTCGCTCACGGACTCCCGCTGGTCGGCGAGGGACGTGCTCGTCAGGTCGAGGTGGATCCGGTTCCGCCCGACCTTCGGCTCCTCCACCGGCACGAAGTCCACCGTGAACCTCGTGCCGTCCGTCGGCACGACCCGGATCCCCGCATCGCCCCCGCGGGCGACCTCCCAGCGCAGCGCCTCGGCCCAGAACCGGGCGAGCCCGACCGGATCGTTGGCACCGACGCACAGCGCAACCAGTCGAAGACCCATCCCGGCCCAGCATCGCAGCCGAACGAGTCGACGAGACCTCAGGGCACCAGGCCGGATGGCGCGGTGCCCGGGGCGGGCGCCACGGTGGCGATGACCGTTGTCGGGTTGACCTCCTCGTTCCACTTCTCGATCGTCTGGACGACCCAGTAGACGGCGAAGAGCGCGATCTCGTAGGTCTCGAGGGCGAAGGTGGTGTGCTCGCCGAAGGCCCGGGTCAGGACGATCACGAGCGCGCCGATCACGCCGGCCGCGGCGATGGCCGCGTAGGTCCAGAACCAGAACGCGCCGCGGTCTCGGCTGTCCAGCGCCACCGCGACGACGGCGCCGATCAGCAGGACGAACATGGCGATCGCCGCCCAGCTGTGGGCCTTCGTGTAGAAGCTGCCCCAGTTCTCGATCGCCCACCATGCTGCGATCAGCACCAGGCCGGTGCCGAGCAGCGACAGCGTCGTCAGGAGCTGCGCCCGGGCGGCGCCCATGATGTCCTTCCGGTTCACCACCAGGGCGATGAAGGCCGCCGCGATCAGGCCCAGGGCACCGGTGATGAGCAGTGCGTCGAAGTTGTTGTCGATGTTGGCCACGACCCATCCGGCGGGCGATCCGTCGGCCTTGAGCGGCAACGGCTCCGGCGGGACGGAGTAGCAGACCCCGACGTCGGTGGTCGGCACGATCGCGACCACCGGGGCGAGCATGCCCGCGAAGTTCAGGAACGGGTCCTCACCCGGGCTCCGGCCCTTGTAGACGATGAGCGAGAGGCCGACCGCCATCAGGGAGCCGACGAAGATCGCCCGGACGGGCGTGTAGTAGTAGGCGCTGATCGAGCGCTGCCAGCAGCCGGTCTCCGTGTTGCCGTGCTCGATGAGGATCGCGGTGAACAGGAGGATCACGGCGGCGGCCAGCCCGATCCGCAGGTATCGGTAGGTCTTGATCACATCGGATGGCCTGAGCGGGACCGGATCTCCCGGTACACCGCCGCGGTCGGGCTCGGGCACCTCCGCCTCGGGGGTGCCCACGTCAGGACTGATCGCCATCGCTC
The DNA here is from genome assembly GCA_046734695.1 of Actinomycetota bacterium. Taxonomy (GTDB): domain Bacteria; phylum Actinomycetota; class Acidimicrobiia; order Acidimicrobiales; family VFJN01; genus ZC4RG19. Next base: position 6,253 of record JBKPRS010000190.1, read on the forward strand.
GCCCTCCTGATGACTGTCCGCCACGCCAGGCGCGAGGCCGGCCCGGCCGTCGCCGAGGGCCACCCGCCTCCAGGCGATAGTGCGCCGGTGCCTACGGCTTGTCCACCACCGGTGCCGCAGGGTCAGTGCTGGTCCCGCCGCCTCCAGGCCAGGGCCGTCGCCGCGATCAACGCCGGACCGAGCACGAGGACGTGCACGGCGAGCCAGCGGAGCAGCGTGCCCGGGGCGATCTTGGCCGAGCCGACGATGGCGAAACGGATGTCGTCGCCGAAGAGCGCGCTGTAGCCGTGGATGTCAGGGCTCACCTCGACCGCCCAGAGCCCGAGGATCCTCCAGGGCAGGAGGTAGCCGGTGAACGACGCCGCGACCGCCAGCAGCGGGAGCGCGGCGGCGTGGGCGAGGCCCCGTCGGGCCCGCAGCGCCGGAGCGGGCCCGACGACCAGCATGACGGCCGCGATGAGGGCCGTCGGCACGGTGAGGGCGGCGGTGAGGCGGTGGACCGTGGCCAGTGCGTCCGTGGTCGAGCGGATGCCCGCAGGTCGGTAGACGACGTACAAGGCGATGCCGGTGACCGCGAGCGTGGCGAGCTCGGCGCCGAGGATCCAGAGGACGACGGACCGCGCCGTGGCGGTCGAGTCGCGGTTGGCGGGGATGTCGGCGGCCATGTGTCCTCTCGGGCTGGTCCTGGCGCTAGCGTCATCCGGCGATGCCGGCGACGGACCTTAGCGATGATGCCGAAGGCGCAGTGCGCCGCTACCTGGTGTTCCTGGAAGACCCGCGCAAGCTGCGCGACGAGGCGGCGATCCAGCGGCTGACCCAGGCCGTGCTGGTGGCCGACGATCCCATCGACAAACTCAAGGCGCTGGCCGAGCTGGAGCGGGCCGCGCAGGTGGACGAGAAGTCCGTGCGGGACGGCTTCGTCGAGCACGCCCGGGCCTGGGCCGAGGCCGAGGACGTGCCGGTGACGGCTTTCCGGGAGCTGGGCGTGCCGGACGACGCGCTGCGGGACGCAGGCTTCGAGGTGCCCGCCACGCCGCCCCGCCGGGCGCGCGCCGGACGGGCGAGCGCGACCGGGTCGGGGAGCGGGCGGGTGCGGGCCACGGCGGTGCCCGTCGACGCCATCAAGGCGCACGTGCTGAGCCTCGACGGCCCGTTCGTGCTCTCCGATGTCATGAACGGCATCGGCGGCAGCCCCGCCACCATCCGCAAGGCGGTCGACGAGCTGGTCGAGGCGGGCCAGGTCACCCGGCTCGGCCCGGTGCCCGACCACAACGGCCGGGGCCGGGCGCCGGTGCGCTACACGCGGAGCTGAGGCCGGCCGTGGCCCGCCCGGGCCCGACCTTCATCCGGCCCCTCGTCGACTTCCTGCACACCGAGGCCGCGGGCGGCATCGTGCTCGTGGCCGCCACGCTGGCCGCGCTGATCTGGGCGAACTCGCCCTGGGACGCGGGCTACAACGCCCTGTGGGACACCCACCTCGCGATCGGCCTCGGCGACCACGTGCTCGACCTCGACCTGCGGGCCTGGGTCAGCGAGGGACTGATGGCGCTGTTCTTCCTCGTGGTCGGCCTCGAGATCAAGCGCGAGCTGGTCGAGGGCGAGCTGTCCGACCCGCGCCAGGCCGCGCTGCCGGTCGTGGCCGCCCTCGGGGGCATGGCCGTCCCCGCCGCGATCTACCTCGCCCTGAACGCCGGCGGGGACGGCGCGTCGGGCTGGGGGATCCCCATGGCGACCGACATCGCCATGGCGGTCGGCCTGCTGAGCCTGCTCGGCTCCCGGGTCGCGCCGTCGCTCAAGCTGTTCCTGCTGGCGCTGGCCATCGTGGACGACATCGGCGCCGTCTTGGTGATCGCCGTCGCCTACACGCGCGACATCGACCCCGCGTCCCTCGCGGTGGCGGCCGGCGTAGTGGCGTTGATCGCGGCGATGCGGATGGCCGGCGTGCGGGCCCGGGTGGCCTACGTCGTGGCGGGCGTGGCGCTGTGGCTCGCGCTGCATGAGTCCGGCCTGCACGCCACGCTGGCCGGGGTCGTGCTCGGGCTGCTGACCCCGACGCGGCCGGCCCGCCAGCCCGAGCTGATCGACGCGGCCGCGCTGGCCGACGTGTCATCGGTGACCGCTGCACGCGAGACCGCGGCGCTGGCCCGCGAGGCGGTGTCGGAGGTCGAGTGGCTGGAGCACTCGCTGCACCCTTGGACCGGCTTCGTGGTCGTCCCGCTCTTCGCGCTGGCCAACGCGGGCATCGTGATCAACGGGGACACGGTGCACGACGCCGTCTCATCGCCGGTCGCCGCGGGCGTCGTGGCGGGCCTGGTGGTGGGCAAGCCGCTGGGGATCACCGCCGCGGCCTGGCTCGCCGTCCGCCTGCGCCTGGCCCGGCTGCCCCGCGGTACGACGTGGGCGGCGCTGTTGTCCGTCGCCTGCCTGGCAGGCATCGGCTTCACCGTGTCGATCCTGGTGGCCGGCCTCGCCTTCGACGATCCTGCGAAGGTCGAGGTGGCCAAGCTCGCCATCCTGAGCGCCTCGGCGCTGGCGGCGGTGGCCGGATCGACGCTGGTGGTGCTGGGCGCCCGGGACCGGCCCGGGACGCCCAGCTGAGGAGCCCGGCCTAGGCGGGCTCGTCGACCGTCACGGTGCGGCTCCGCGACGGCAGCAGGCAGACCAGCGCCACGAACGCAGACGCGCCCGCGACGGTCCAGGCCCACCAGGTCTCGAGGTGGTACTGCGTGGCGAGCCGCCCGGGCTCGATGGCGACCACGGCGGCGCCCACGGCCAGGGCCACGGAGGCCAGCAGGGCCAGGAAGCGCTGACCGGTCACGCCGAACAGCACCAGGACACCACCCGCGGCCACCTCGATGGCGGCCAGCAGCGGGGTGTGGTCGATGCGGAGCACCGTGGTGACCGGCTCGTCCCACGAGCTGTTCAGATCGCCACGGATCAGGGCGATGAGGCCGATGACGGCCAGGACGGAGCCACCGATGATGGCGAACATGTTGCCGACATGGAACGGGCGATGGACGCGCTCACGGCGCACACGGCGCGGACGCTCGGCCACGGTGGTGCCGTCGCCGGCGTAGGCGCGGTCGTCGTCGTAGTCGCGATCGCGCCGCCAGCCGCGGCGGCGCCCCACCAGGGTGTGGCGTCGGTCGTCGTCGACCGTGTCGTCGCGGTCGACGTCACGATCGAGGTCGCGCTCAGTGCGCTCCTCGCGCTCGATGTCGTTGTCGCGGTGGAGCAGACGCATGGAACTCCCTCCTGTGTTGAGGCTGGTGAAGGGCTACCCGGTCGCACGGGGCGTAACCGCGTGCACCGCGCGTGGGGACGATCGCGCGGGGTAACCTGCTCCGCGGGCACACGCGCAGGGGAAGTGGGCGACAGGGGATGCATCCGGACCTGCCCAGCGAGCAGGCCTATTTCGACAGGGCCTTGGCGTTGCGCGACCGGCAGCAGGCCGGTCTCGCCCGGGCGCCGCGCCTCACCGCCAACCCCAAGGCCGCCATCGAGCTGCGCAAGCGCGTGAGCAAGCTCGGCCTGGCCGATCCCGACGAGGCCATCGCCTTCGGGCGCATCGACGCGGCCAACGACCGCTGGTACATCGGCAAGGGCGCCATCTGGGACGACGACAACGACCTCGTGGTCGTCAACTGGCAGGCGCCGATCGCCGCGCCGTTCTACACGGCGACGCCCGCCGAGCCCGAGGGCCTGGACGCCCGGCGGCTGTTCCGCTGCACCGGCAACCAGATCCGCGAGATCGAGGATCTCGTGTTCCGCGACCTGGCGGACGCCATCGCCAGCGGCCGCCCGCCCGAGCCGGTGCTGACCGACGCGCTGCTCGACGCCCTCGGCAGTGTCCGCTCCGGCGAGCTGGGCGACATCGTGGCCACGATCCAGGCCGCCCAGTACGACGTGATCAGCCGCGACCTCAACCAGCTCCTGGTGGTGCAGGGCGGTCCGGGCACCGGCAAGACGGTCGTGGGCCTGCACCGGGTGTCGTGGCTGCTGTTCAACCGCCGGGACCGGCTCGAGGCCAACGACGTGCTCATCGTCGGGCCCAACCCCGCCTTCGTGCACTACATCTCCTCGGTCCTGCCGTCGCTGGGCGAGGAGGCGGTGGTGCAGCTCCCGCTGCGGGCACTCGGGCCCCGGGTGCGGGTGGGGCGGGTCGATCCGCCCGAGCTGCGCCGGCTCAAGGGCGACCGCCGGATGCTGCGCCTGATCCTGCGGGGCATGCGCAACCGCCAGCGCATCGACGCCCAGGACGTGGAGCTCACCATCGAGGGCCGCAAGATCGGCCTCGACGGGCGCCGCATCGCGACCCGCTCCCGCCAGCTGGCCGGCCGGCCCCACAACCAGGCGCACCGCATGCTGCGGGCGTTCCTGATCTCCGAGGCGCGCACGGCGCTGAACCGGCTCGGCGCCCGCGACACCGCGGCCCGGGACGTGGTCGTCCAGGGCGAGACGGCCCGGGACATCGACAACCACCTGGAGCGGGTGTGGCCCAGCCTCACGCCGCAGGGGTTCCTGGTCGAGCTGCTGTCCTCCCGCCGTCAGCTGCTGGCCGCCGGTGCGGGCACGCTGGCCGAGTCGGAGCTGGAGCAGCTCGCCATGCCGAGCGACGCCCGGGTGGGCACCTGGCAGTGGTCGGTCGACGACATCCCTCTCCTGGACGCGGCCGACGCCCTGCTCAATGGGGTGACCACCACGTACGAGCACATCGTGGTGGACGAGGCGCAGGACCTGTCCCCCCTGCAGCTCGAGTCGATCCGGCGCCGTTCCCGCACCGGCTCGATGACCGTGCTCGGCGACCTGGCCCAGGCCACCAGCCCGTGGGCGCACCAGTCGTGGGATGCGGTCGTGGCGTGCCTGCGCCGGGAGCGGGTGACGGCCACCGCAGTCGAGCTGGAGTACGGCTACCGCCTGCCCGCCGAAGTGCACGACGTGGCGATGCGGCTGCTGCCCGACGCGGCGCCGGGCCTGGGCAGCCCCCGGGCGGTGCGGTGCTCGGGCTATGAGGTGGCCGTGGTCACCGAGGAGGACGAGGCCGCCCTGGCGGACACCGTGGTCGCCGCGCTGCGCGAGCTCTTGGGCAGCGGCATCGTCGGCGTGATCACGCCGCCGTCGACCCGGGCCGCGCTGGTGGCGGCGCTGGATTCCGGCGGCATCGCCTGGTCCCCGGAGCTGCGACCGGCGGCGGCGCCGGTGGTGGTGCTGACGCCGGACGACGCCAAGGGCCTGGAGTTCGACGTCGTCGTGGTGGTCGAGCCCGCCACCATCGTCGACGAGTCCGAGCACGGGTTGCGTGCGCTCTACGTGGCGCTCACCCGCTGCACGAGCCGGCTGGCGCTCGTGCACGCCCGGCCGCTGCCCGCGGTGCTGGGCCTGGGCCCGGAGGTGGACGACGACGTCGACGACGACGTGGCCGAGGGCGCGACCGAATGGGCGGATGGGACGGACTGGCTGGACGAGGCGGGCGAGGACGAGGACGGAGACGGCATCACGCTGGATCACACCCCCGACGCCCCCGATCCCGACCGCCCAGACGGTCCCGACGCCGAGGACGGCGACGCGGTCGCCCCGGGGCGGGCCGAGACCGTCGTGGTCTCGACCCCCGCCGCGACCGCCGAGCTGGCGGCCACCCTCGACGCGCTGGGCGACCTCGATCGCGACATCGCCCGGGCGGTCGCCGGCGCGGTGGTCGAGCGGTTGCGCACTCTCGTGTCGCCCTCGGTGCTCGCCCATGTGGGTGAGGAGATCGTGCGGGCCCTGCACGCCCCGACGGCCGAGCCCGTCGACGAGACCGTCCCCGGCCGCTGAGCGCGCGGCCCACCGCGCCGAGAAGCCGTCCCGACCGCGGAGGGCGAGGTAGCGTACCGGCGTGCGCCTGTCCGACAGCCGCTCCGAAGGGCGGTTCCGGGCCGAGCTGGAGAGCTGGCTCGCCGACCACGAGCCGGCTGCCGACCGCCTGTCCGACCCGCCCCGCTCGACCGGTCACATCCCGGGCTGGGCCCGGGAGTGGCAGCGGGCCCTGTTCGACGCGGGCTGGCTGGTGCCCCGCTGGCCCGCCGAGCTGGGCGGGAGGGACGCCACCGCGGTCGAGCAGATGATCTACCTGGAGGAGCTGTCCCGCCGGCGCCTGACCCGCACGACGAACCCCCAGGGGCTGGACGTGTGCGCGCCGACGCTGGCCGACCTCGGCCGGGGCCGCCAGCGCGACGAGTGGGTCCTGGCGACGCTGCACGGCGAGCTGAGCTGGTGCGTGGCGGTGGACGAGGCCGAGCCCGGCGACGGCACGGGCGGGCTGGTGGCGACGGGCGAGCGCGACGGGGCGCTGGTCGTGCACGGCACGGTCCCCGCTCCCGCCGGCGCGGGGCACGCCGACCGCTGCCTGTGCGCGCTGTGGGCGCCCAAGGCACGGGGC
>JBKPRS010000191.1:0-4624 GCA_046734695.1 Actinomycetota bacterium
GACCGGATCTGCGCGATGACCCGCTTCGACAACAGCGTGCTCCCCTGGTTCGGGCTGCCACGATCGCTCCCGAGCCGCTAGGAGGACGGACATGAGAGTCGGCATATCCCTGGGGACCGCTTTCGCTCCCGGAGAGGCGTCCGGAGCCGTCAGCTCGGTGCTGGCGCAGGCCGAGGCGGCCGCGCGCGCGGGGCTGGACAGCCTCACGGTCGGCGACCAGCATTCCACCGGCCCCGTCGTCTACCTGCAGAACGTGCCCCTGATCGGACGCATCGTCGGGACGTGGGACCAGCGGCCGATCGGCTGCCTGTTCCTCGTCCCCCTCTGGCATCCCGTGCTGATGGCCGAGCAGATCGGAACGCTGGCCTCGCTGACGGCGGCACCGTTCATCATCCAGGTCGGCGTAGGCCACGGACGTGGGTTCGCCGCCATGGGGAAGGACCCGCGGAGCCGAGGCGCCCACACCGAGCGCGCCATCGGCCTCGTCAAGGCACTGCTCGACGGCGAGACGGTCGATGACGAGGAGTGGAACATCGAGGGCGCGCACATCGCGCCTGTCCCCACGAACGGGACGGAGTGGTGGATCGGTGGCGCCGTGCCACGATCGATCGACCGGGCTGCCCGGCTGGGGACGTCCTGGTACGGCAATGCCGACCTCACCGCGCGGACCGCGGCCACGGCCATGGACATGTACCGCGAGGCGTGCGCCCGCCATGACCGCCGGCCGGCACGCATACCCCTCCGCAAGGACGTCCACATCGCCGAGGATCGAGCCGAAGCGGAACGGGTGGGCGACTCGCTCATCCACGCCGGCTACCGGGGCTTCGAGCGAGGGGCCGTCGCCTACGGCGATCCCCAGTCGGTCGCCGAGCAGCTCGCCCCCTTCGTCGAGCTGGGCTTCACCGACATCATCGTCCGCACCATGACGCAGGACGACTCGGCCGTGCGGACGGTCGAACTGCTCGAAGAGCTGAGAACGATCCTGAGCTGATCTCAGAGGCCGAGTGCGGCGCTGATGGGCGCGAGCTCGACCGGGTCGACAACGCCGTCGAAGTGCTGATGCGACCGTGTCGCACGCTGAGCGCCAGAAGGTCACGGCCCGGCTGCGGCGCACGGCGACCACCCCGGCCTCCCGGTAGGCGGGGCAGCTGCAACGGGTCCACCTACAAAGATGATCCCCTCGATCTTCGCAGTGCCGCCGCCCACTCCGACTGGTCGATCCCGGCCCTGTGGGTCTTCGTCGCCTGCTACGTCGTGTTCGCCACCACCGCCTGGTTCGTCTACCTGCGCGCGGGGTCGGGCTATGTGGCCGACGAGAAGGCGGTCGCCCTGGCACCCGCGACCGCCTGACGCGGACGGGCCTCCTTGACCGCGAGTCAGCTCCGCTGTCTGGATGTAATCACCCGCATGTCCCCGACGAGTCCACCCACGATCTCTGGGCTTCTTGACCCTTCGACAGCCGCCGGTCGGCAGGCCGGTCCCGACGACCCGGCCCGCCCCGGCTCTGTGCCTCGGGCCTCGGCCAGACCCCGGAGGTGACCGGCCCGGGGGGAGATCCGGGCCGATCACCCAGGCCTCACTCCATGTCCACGGCGGCGACGTCGGCGCGGGACGCGAGGACCCGGTCGAACCCGCGCGAGGGCGCTGGAACGCCGCCGTCCCCACTCGCCAGCACCGCGGGCCGCGATGGCTCCCCGGCCACTGGACCGTCGCTCTCGGTCATCAACCGTCCCGTGCTTGTCGTTCCGACGACGCGCTACCAGGGTCCAGAGCACCGGTCGCGGCCAGCAATAGGCCCGGCACGTGACTACCCGTGCCGGCATGAACACTAGCGCTGCGTGGCCCGTTCGACCCGGCCCGACAGGCGGCGGGCCAGCGCTCCGGGGGATGGCCCAGATCCGGGTTGCTTTGCGTGGCCTAGGGGTAGACGGCCCGTAGCAGTCAGCCACAGGGAGTGATTCATGGCGTCCAGGAACGGCAAGAGGTCCAAGAACGGCAAGGCCACGGGGCCGGAGCGGGAACGGGCGGAGGCGCCGGCGGCGACCAACGGGCGCCGAGACGGCTCGGCGGTTTCGCCGTCGTGGGCGCAGCGGGGCAACGCGATCACGACCGAGGGCGGGATCCCCGTGGACGACACCGACAACAGCCTGTCGGTCGGCCCGCGGGGGCCCGGGTTGCTGCAGGATTTCCACCTGCGCGAGAAGATCACGCACTTCGACCACGAGCGGATCCCCGAGCGCGTGGTCCACGCCCGGGGTGCGGGGGCGCACGGCCATTTCGTCGTGACCGATCCGCTCGACGACGTCACCTGTGCGCGGGTCCTCACCGAGACCGGCGTGGAGACCCCGGTCTTCGTGCGGTTCTCCACGGTGGCCGGATCTCGGGGGTCGGCCGACACCGCCCGGGACGTGCGGGGGTTCGCGGTCAAGTTCTACACGGTCGAGGGCAACTGGGACCTGGTGGGCAACAACATCCCGGTGTTCTTCATCCAGGACGGCATCAAGTTCCCCGACGTGATCCACGCCGTGAAGCCGGAACCGGACCGCGAGATCCCCCAGGCCGCCAGCGCGCACGACACGTTCTGGGACTTCGCCTCCCTCACGCCGGAGACGACGCACATGCTGATGTGGGCCATGTCGGACCGGGCGATCCCCCGCTCCTTCCGGACCATGGAGGGCTTCGGCGTCCACACGTTCCGGCTCGTCGACGAGCGGGGCGGCACCACGCTCGTGAAGTTCCACTGGAAGCCGGCGGCCGGCATCCACTCCCTGGTGTGGGAGGAGGCGCAGCGCCTCGGCGGCATCGACCCCGACGTCCACCGCCGGGACCTGTGGGACGCGATCGACTCCGGCGCCTTCCCGCAGTGGGATCTCGGGGTGCAGCTGTTCCCCGACAACGACGACCAGATGTTCGAGGGCATCGACCTGCTGGACCCGACCAAGCTCGTGCCCGAGGAGCTGGCCCCGGTCCGCACGGTGGGCCGGCTGACCCTCGACCGCAACCCCACGAACTTCTTCGCCGAGACCGAGCAGGTGGCGTTCTGCACCGCGCACGTGCCCCGGGGAATCGACTTCACCGACGACCCGCTGCTCCAGGCCCGCAACTTCTCCTACCTCGACACACAGCTCACCCGGCTGGGCGGCCCCAACTTCAACCAGCTGCCCATCAACCGGTCCCACGCCGAGGTCAACAACAACGAGCGAGACGGCTACGGCCAGCAGGCGATCCACGAGGGCGTCACCGCCTACTCACCCGACTCGCTCGGCGGCGGGTGCCCCATCCACCTGGGCGCCGGCGGCTTCCAGCACGTCCCCCGCGCCGTCAGCGGCGCTGTTGTGCGCGAGCGGCCGCTGTCGTTCGGGGACCACTACACGCAGGCGACGCTGTTCTGGAACAGCATGACCCCCGTCGAGCGCGACCACATCGTGGGGGCGTTCAGCTTCGAGCTCGGCAAGTGCAACAGCCAGGAGGTCCGGGAGCGGATGCTCGGCAACCTGGCCAACGTCGACGCCGAGCTGTGCACCCGGGTGGCCGACGCCCTCGGGTTGCCTGCCCCGTCCGGCTCCCCGGCCGCGGATGCCGGGACCTCGCCCGCCCTGTCGATCGTGCCCGACGAGCCGGGCCCGGTCGTGGGCCGCGCCGTCGGCGTGCTGGTGGACGACGGGGTCGACGGCAAGGGCGTAGCCCTCCTGCGCAGTGCGCTCGAGGACGCGGGGGCGTCGGTGTACGTCATCGCCCCCAAGGGCGGCACCGTCGACGCGGCCCGCGGCACACTGGACGTGGACCGCTCGGTGCTGACGACCGACTCGGTCGAGTACGACGCTCTCGTCGTCGCCGGCGGCACCTCGGCCGACGCGCTCGGCGCCGATCCCTGGACTGCGGTGAACCTCGCCGAGGCCTTCCGCCACCACAAGACCATCGCCGCCTGGGGCCACGGCGTCGACGTGCTCGGCCGGCTCGGACTGCGCGGCGCACCCGGCGTCATCGAGGCGAGCACAGCGACCAAGACGTTCACCAACGAGCTCCTCACGGCCATCGGCTGGCACCGCCACTGGGACCGGCGACCCGTCCCCGTGTCCTGACCACGCACGGTGCCCCGCTGGGACCGGCAACCCCGACCGGTGATCTTGTGATGAGGTGGCGCCCTGCGGGACCGGGACCCCGATCTCGTCCTACGAGCGCCGCGTGGACCTCAGGGCGGCGCCACCTCAGGGGTCGGATCGCCGGCGGGGGGTGGGTCCGTCGCTGTCGGTGTGGGCTCGGTACTGGTGGTGTCCGCAGGGTCGGGAGTCTCGGCGGGTGCGTCTGACTCGCTCGTGGTGGACGGCGTTCCCGGCGGGACCGTCGTGGCGTCGGGCGAGACCGAGCCGTCCCCCTCGAAGAGCGATCCGACCGACGTGGTGCCGGACGGATGGTGGCCGGTGACGCTGGCCAGGGGTCGCTGCGCGGCGAACTCGATGAGCGACACGGCCACCAGCGAGGCGAAGAACACCAGGACCACGCCGGCGACGACACCCCCACGTCGGCGGGTCATCCAGGCCGTCCGGTCGGGTGTCACGTGGCCGGGCTCGCTGGCGAGGTGACGGGGTGTGGTACCCACGGCGCGCTCCTCACCGCCGAGGAC
>JBKPRS010000192.1:0-7886 GCA_046734695.1 Actinomycetota bacterium
GCGGACACCGAGTGCGGGAACCCGGCCAGGATCCCCGCGGTGCGGGCGATGTTGAACCCGGTCTCGCCGGTCTGGGCCACGTTGCCGCAGATGATGTCGCCCACGTCGGCCCGGTCCACCTGGGGCACCTTGTCCATGAGCGCCACGAGCACGTCCGCCATCAGCTCGTCGGCCCGCTTGTCGACGAGCGAGCCCTTGTTGGCGCGCCCGATCGGGCTGCGGGTGGCGGCGACGACCACCGCGTCGTTGAGGTCTGGCATGTCTGCTCCTGTCGGTTCCGCGGTTTCGCTGGCGGGTTCGCTGTCGGGTTCGCTGGCGGGTTCGCTGTCGGTTTCGCTGGCGGGTTCGCTGTCGGTTTCGCTGTCGGTTTCGCTGTGGAATGACTGGGACCGGCGCTCAACCGGTTCGGGACGTGCGCCGCTCGTAGGTGGGCGGCATGTCGGACGCGGGGAAGGCGTCCAGGATGGTGAACGTGTTGTCGGGGTCGAACGGGACGGCGGTCGAGTCGGCCAGCTCGCCGGGCAGGTAGCGCTTCCCCTCGTTCATGTAGCGGTACATGCCCGTCCCGTCGGCCCCGGTCTCGTCCTGGCCGGTGGCCTGCGCGTCCCAGTACACCTCGGTCACGTCGTCGGAGCCGGAGTAGTCGACCCGCGGCCAGCGGACGTTGCCGTAGGACGTGCCGAAGGCGGTCGTGTAGGACCCGGTGGGGTCGAAGGAGAACAGCCCGTCCCGGAACGTCTCGGGCGTGAGCTCGGGACCGGCCAGGTGGATGCCGGTGAACACCCGGCCGAAGTCGAAGATGTTCGGATAGTCGTCCAGGTTCTCTCCCAGGTACCAGGACACGAGGTTGCCCTGCTCGTCGATCACGTCGGGGTCGACCCGAGCCAGCAGGTAGGAGATGCCGAAGGCGTGGCTCCACTGCTCCTGGTCGTAGCGGCGGGCCAGGGCGGTGATGTCGGTGCCGGTGGACCCGGTGATGATCCACTCGGGGTGGTAGTCCTGGTTGGTGGCGGCCTGGGTCAGGTAGATCGGGAAGAAGCCGTCGCCCGCGAAGATCACGCTGGTGATGCCCTTGTCCTTGAGGCGGGCGACGATCGTGGCCGCGTCCTCGGGGGCCTGGGTCAGGTCGAGGATGTAGGGGATGCGGTCGGCCAGCTCCACGCCACCGTCCTTCAGCCGCTGCTCGAAGAAGTCGACGCCCGGGCCGCGCGAGCCGTCGGCCGTCTCGTAGTAGACGATGGCGAAGCTGCGCTCGGCGTCCTGGAAGTCCGGCTCGCCCGCGAACTCGGCCTTCTTGCCGGCCAGGCGGTTGAGCACGTAGTCGGCCCGGTGCACGTAGCCCTGCGTCGAGGCCAGGGTGGTGCCCCAGGCGTAGGGCTCGAGGCTCTCGTACAGCTCCTGGGGCTGGCCCGTGGCGCACAGGCAGAGGACGCCGCGGGCCGACAGCTCCTCAGCGTACGCGTTGGTCTGCGCGGGCCCGCCGATCACCGCGAAGGCGCCGATGTCGTCGGCGATCTTGATGGCGTCGGATCGGGCCGCGGCGTCGTCGCTGGCCGACCCGCTGGCCTCGACCTGGACCAGCTTCACGGTGCGGCCGTAGGTCTCGAACAGGTGGTTGTAGGCCTCGACCTCCTTCTGCCGGTCGGCGGCCAGCTCCTCGTCGGTCGGCGGGTCGGCGATGACGCTGTCCCTGATGGCGATGACGTTCGGGTCGTCCTGGGGGTTGTAGAAGGCAACCGTGATCTCGTCCTCGGTGACGCCGTTGGTGGTGGCGCCGCCGTTGTCGCGATCCGCGTCCCAGATCGGCACGCAGTTGGGCGCGTAGACGGTGGGGATGGCCAGGCGGCCCGTGTCCCGGTCGCAGTCCGGGGCGTCCATCGGGTCCTCGCCCGGGAACGCGGCCAGGGCCGGCGGGGTGCCGTCACCGGGCGCGGCGGCCGCGTCGGAGTCCGGCTCGTCGTCGCCACCCCCGCTCACGATCGCGCCGATCCCGATCGCGGCCGCGGCCACCGCCACGACCACCAGGATCGGCCAATAGCGCGTCAGACCAGTGCGCTTTTTCGGCGTGTCGCCCATCGTTCTCCCCCTCGGACGCTGCCTGCTGTCGTCGCGATCACCCCGGCGGGCACGGGCCCGACGGGCTATCTTGACCTGAGTTCAAGTTAGCAGCGGAGCCGACCGGGGGGACGATGACCGTCGCACTGAGCGCTACGACGAACGCGGTCCGCTCATCGTGGCGTACGTCGTCGGTGGCGTCCACCGGCGCCGTGATCCTCGGGCTCATCGTGGTCCAGAGGATCCTGTGGCCCGCGCCCACCGGTGTGCTCGTCAAGGGCATCGTCATCGGCGGGCTCACGGCGCTCATCTCGTTCGGCATCGCGCTCGTCTACCGGTCCAACCGCATCGTCAACTTCGCCCAGGGCGACCTGGGCACCGTGCCGACGATGGCGGCCGTACTGCTGATCGTCGGCCCCGGCGTGCCGTACTTCGTCAGCCTGGGGCTCGGCCTGGTGGCGGCTGCGCTGCTGGGCGCGCTGGTGGAGTTCCTGATCATCCGGCGCTTCGCCCACGCCCCCCGGCTGATCCTCACGGTGGCGACGCTCGGCGTGGCCCAGATCTTCGCGGCCCTGGCGCTGGCGCTGCCCTCGCTGGCGCATGACGCGTTCCCCGGCGCGTTCGACCTGAACCCGCCGAACACCTACCCCTCCCCGTTCGGCTTCACGTTCGAGATCCCGCCCATCGTGTTCCACGGCAACGACCTGATCGCGCTGCTGTCGGTCGTGATCTGCAGCGTGGGCCTGGCCCTGTTCTTCCGCGTGTCGAACACGGGCATCGCGGTGCGGGCCAGCGCCGAGAGCGTCGACCGGGCCGCACTGCTCGGCATCCCGGTCAAGCGGGTGCAGATGATCGTGTGGAGCATCGCCAGCGTGCTCGCCTTCGTGGCCGTGTTCATGCGGGCGGGGGTGATCGGCGTGCCGCTGGGCTCGGTGCTGGGGCCCGCCATCCTGGTACGGGCCCTGGCCGCCTGCGTGATCGGCGGCATGACGAGCCTGCCGCTGATCTTCGCCGGCGCGGTCACGCTGGGCGTGGTCGAGCAGGCGATCGTGTGGAACACGCACGAGACCGCGCTGGTGGCGCCGATCCTGTTCGTGGTGGTGCTGGTGGTGCTGCTGGCGCAGCGGGTGGACCGGTCCAACCGCAGCGACGGCATGTCGAGCTGGCAGGTCGTGACCGACGTGCGACCCATCCCCCCGGAGCTGTCCCACCTGCGCGAGGTGCGCTGGGCCACCCGGGGCCTGGTCGCCGTGCTCGCTGCGGTGGCGCTGGGGCTGCCGCTGGTCCTGTCCACCAGCCGGCTCGACCTGGTGGGCGTGATCCTGGTCTACGCCATGGTGGGCGTGTCGCTCGTCGTGCTGACCGGCTGGGCCGGCCAGGTCAGCCTGGGCGCCGTCGCCTTCCTCGCCATCGGGGCCGCGGTCGGCGGCGCCATCACGTCCCGCCTCGGCTGGGACCTGACCATCGCCCTGCTGGTGGCGGGAGCCGTGGGCGCGGTCATCTCGATCGTCATCGGCCTGCCCGCGCTGCGCATCCGCGGCCTGCTGCTGGCCGTGACCACGCTGGCCTTCGCGCAGGCGGTCGCGGTGTACGGGCTCAACCGCGCCGAGTTCGGCTGGTGGCTGCCGCTGGGCCGCATCGAGCGGCCCGACCTGTTCGGCCTGATCCCGATCGCCAGCGAGCGGCAGTACTACTACTTCATCGTCGTCTGCCTGGTGCTGATGCTGTCGGTGGCCAAGCGCCTGCGGCGCTCCCGGGTGGGCCGGGTGATGATCGGCGTGCGCGAGAACGACCGGGCCGCCCAGGCCTTCGGCGTCAGCCCGGTGCGGGCCAAGCTCACCGCCTTCGCCGCCTCCGGCTTCATCGCGGCGTTCGCCGGCGCCGTCTTCGTCCACCACCAGCAGCGCCTGGGCATCGAGCCCTACGCCACCGAGGAAAGCCTGGCCGTGTTCTCGATGGTGGTGATCGGCGGCCTGGGCTCGCTGTCGGGCGCCATCCTCGGCGCGGTCTATGTCATCGGCGCGCAGTACTTCCTGCCCGACGAGCTCAGCTTCTTCGCGGGCGGCGCCGGCCTGCTCATCGTGCTGATCGCGCTGCCCGGCGGCCTGGGCTCGCTGCTGTACCAGGGCCGCGACGCCTTCCTGCGCTGGGTGGCCCAGCGCCACGAGATCATGGTCCCCAGCCTGTTCGCCGACGCCAAGGACATGAGCGCGGTGGGCCTGTCGCGCGAGCGGGGCCTGGCGTTCCTGCGCGAGCTGGCCGACCGGATGGACGGCGCCGGCGCCGAGGCGCTGCTCAGCCCCCTGCCGGAGATCCCCCTGGACACGCCCCCACCGGAACGAGAACCCGAACCAGAACCCGAACCCGTCAGCTCCGGCGCCCATGAAGGCGCGGCCGAGCGTGCCGCCACCCCGCCCTCCGGGAGGATCCCATGAGCACCGACGTCGCCGCCGAGCCGGCCCCGACGCCGCCGCCCGAGCCCGAGGGCACGCACGCCCGCAAGCCGACGCTCGGCGAGCGCCTGCAGGGCTACCGCCCCTCGGCGCTGACCAAGGGCGCGGCGGTCGCGCCGCTGATCATCCTGTTCGGGCTGAACGCGGTGGACGAGCTCGACCGCGAGGCGGCCAACGTGCTGCTGCCCAACATCCGCGAGACGTTCGGCCTCGACATCCAGGGCGCCCTGACGCTCACCTCGATCATCAGCTTCATGTTCTTCTTCATCGAGCTGCCGATCGCCCACTTCGCCGACCGCAAGAAGCGGACCCGCATCGCCGCCGGCGGGGCCGCGGTGTGGGGCGTCTTCTCGCTGTGCAGCGGGCTCGCTCCCAACGTGTGGCTGTTCGCCGGGGCCCGGGCCGGGGCCAGCAGCGGCCGGGCGGTCAACCAGGGCACCCACCCGTCGCTGCTCACCGACTACTACCCGATCGACGCCCGCCCGGGCGTGTTCGCGGCCCACAGCTCGGCCAGCTTCGTCGGGCGCTTCATCGGCCCGCTGCTCGCCGGCTTCGTCGGCTACCTGCTCGGCTGGCGCTGGGCCTTCATCGTCGCCGCCATCCCCACGTTCATCCTGGTCGGCTTCGCGTTCCGCCTGAAGGAGCCGACCCGCGGCTTCCACGAGCGATCGCTCATGGGCACCGACGACGAGACGGCGATGACCGAGGAGAAGCCGGCCTCGCTGAGCGAGGCGTGGCGCATCCTCTGGGGCGTGCAGACGCTGCGACGCTTCTGCATCGGCGTGCCGTTCATCCTGATCCCCACCGTGTCGCTGCGCCCCCTGCTCCAGCTGTTCTACGAGCAGGAGCTCGGCCTCAACACCGCCCAGCGGGGTGTGCTGTCGGCCGCCACCGAGCCGTTCACGCTCATCGGCCTGTTCATCGGCGTGCCCTTGGCGGCCAAGTACATGCGCATCGACGTGGCCAGGATCGCCCCGCTGCTCGGGCTCACCGCCTGCTTCCAGGTAGTGCTGATCATCCTGCTGGTGACCACCAAGAACCTGTGGCTCGTCGTGCCGCTCCGGGCGGCCCTGGCCATGGCCCTGGCCTCGACCCTGCCCGTGATCATCGCCACCATCTCGCTCATCAACCCGCCCCGGGTGCGCTCACTGGGGTTCTCGCTGGTGAATCTGTTCATCCTGCCGACGCTGCTGATACAGCCGATCATCGGCGGCCTGGCCGACGACTGGGGCCTGACCAAGGCCATCCTGCTGCTCTGCCCGCTGACGCTGATCGGCGGCGTGGCCATCGCCACCTCGGCCAAGTACATCGCCACGGACATCGACAAGGTGCGCACCGCCACGGTCACGATGGCCGAGGTCCGGGCCGCCCACCGCCGGGGCGAGTCCCGGCTGCTGGTCTGCCGGCACGTGGACGTCCACTACGACTCGGTGCAGGTGCTCTTCGACGTCGACTTCGAGGTGGCCGAGGGCGAGATCGTGGCGCTGCTCGGCACCAACGGGGCCGGCAAGTCCACGCTGCTCAAGGCCATCTCCGGCCTGGTGGACCCGTCCGGCGGCGCCATCATCTACGACGGCACCGACATGACCTACACCCCGCCCGAGGAGGTGGTGGGCCGGGGCGTCGTGCAGGTGCCCGGCGGCCGGGGGACGTTCCCGTCCCTCACGGTGGCCGAGAACCTGCGGCTGGCGGCGTGGCCCTACCAGCACGACCCCGCCTACGTGGCGGAGTCCACCGAGGCCGTGTTGGAGCACTTCCCCACCTTGCGCGCCCGCTGGAACGACCTCGCCGGCAACCTGTCGGGCGGCGAGCAGCAGATGCTCACGCTGGGCATGGCCTTCATCGCCAAGCCCCGCCTGCTCATGATCGACGAGCTGTCGCTGGGCTTGGCGCCCATCGTGGTGGACCGGCTGCTCAAGATCGTGGAGGCGATCCGGGACCGGGGCACCACCATCATCCTGGTCGAGCAGTCGGTGAACGTGGCCCTGACGCTGTGCGAGAAGGCGTACTTCATGGAGAAGGGCCAGATCCGCTTCCACGGCCCGACCCGCGAGCTGCTGGACCGGCCGGAGATCCTGCGCTCGGTGTTCCTGGAGGGCGCCGAGGCGATGGCCGGTGCCGGTGCCGGCGCACCGGCGCCGGAGCCGCTCCGGGTCCCCGCGGCGTCCGCCACCGCCGACGAGCCGCGCGCCAACGGCAACCATGGCGAGATCGTGCTCGTGGCCGAGGGGCTGACCCGCTCCTACGGCGGCGTGCGGGCGGTGAGCGACGTGTGGTTCTCCCTGGCCCAGGGCGCCATCCTCGGCGTCATCGGGCCCAACGGCGCGGGCAAGACCACGCTGTTCGACCTCATCTCGGGTTACATGCCGCCGGACAAGGGCCGCCTGCTGTTCAAGGGCGAGAACGTGATCGGGCTCAGCGCCGACGCCCGCGCCCGGCTGGGCCTGGGCCGCTCGTTCCAGGACGCCCGGCTGTTCCCCGGCTTGTCGGTGGAGGAGACCATCGCCCTGGCGCTGGAGCGCCACGTCGAGGTGCGCGACCCGTTCGCCACCGCGGTCGGCCTGCCCATGGTGCGGGAGTCGGAGGCGGCCGTGTCCCGGCGGGTCGACGAGCTGATCGAGCTGGTCGGGCTGCAGGCCTACCGGGCCAAGTTCGTGCGCGAGCTGTCCACCGGCACCCGGCGCATCGTCGACCTGGCCTGCCTGCTGGCGCACGAGCCCGACGTCATGCTGTTCGACGAGCCGTCGTCGGGCATCGCCCAGCGGGAAGCGGAGGCGCTCGGCCCCATGATCCTGCGGGTGCGGGCGGCCACCGGAGCCGCCATCGTGATCATCGAGCACGACATGCCGCTGATCCGGTCGATCTCCGACGAGATCATGGCGCTCGACCTGGGCCAGGTCATCGCCCACGACGCCCCCGACGTGGTGCTGCACGACCCGCGGGTCGTGGCGTCATACCTGGGGACCAACGACGCGGCGGTGGCCCGCTCGGGCACCGAGGGCCTGCTCCAGAGCTCAGCCGGGGGTGGTCAACCCCCGGCCTGAGCCGTGGTGGGGGGCGTGGACTCCTCGGACGGCGCCGAGGTGGTGGTCGTGGTGGGAGCCGTGGTGTCGGGCGGGCCGGAGGTCGTGTCCGGATCGTCCGGCACCGTGGTCGTGGGGGCGGCGACCGTGGTGGTCGGCGCGGGCGCCGTGGTCGGGCTCGCCGCCACCGTGTCGAGCGGCGCAGTGTCGACCGGCGCGCCGGTGGTGGCGGGCGGGGCCTGGGCCCGCCCGCCACGCGCCACCGGCGCCGCGGTGGTCGACGGCGCGGCGGTAGTGGGAACCGGTTGAGCGTCGGCCGCGGGCGGACCCGAGCGGCTGGGGGTCGTGCCCAGCC
>JBKPRS010000193.1:0-13173 GCA_046734695.1 Actinomycetota bacterium
TTCTCCACCGCCGAGGAGTCCAACGCCTTCTACCGCCGCAACCTGGCCGCGGGGCAGATGGGCCTGTCGGTGGCGTTCGACCTGGCCACCCACCGGGGCTACGACTCCGATCACCCCCGGGTCGAGGGCGACGTCGGCAAGGCCGGGGTGGCGATCGACTCGGTCGAGGACATGAAGATCCTCTTCGACCAGATCCCGCTGGAGAAGATGTCGGTCTCCATGACCATGAACGGCGCGGTGCTGCCCACGCTCGCCGCCTTCGTGGTCGCGGGCGAGGAGCAGGGCGTGGACCAGTCCCAGCTCTCCGGGACCATCCAGAACGACATCCTCAAGGAGTTCATGGTCCGCAACACCTACATCTACCCGCCCGAGCCGAGCATGCGGATCGTGGCCGACATCATCGAGTACACGGCCCAGCACATGCCCCGGTTCAACTCGATCTCGATCTCCGGCTACCACATGCAGGAGGCGGGCGCGACCGCCGTCCAGGAGCTGGCCTTCACCATCGCCGACGGGCTGGAGTACGTGCGCTACGCCATCGGCCGCGGGCTCGACATCGACAAGTTCGCGGGGCGGCTGTCGTTCTTCTTCGCCATCGGCATGAACTTCTTCATGGAGGTGGCCAAGCTGCGGGCGGCCCGCCTGCTCTGGCACCGCGTCATCAGCCAGTTCGACCCGAAGGACCCGCGCTCCGCCATGCTGCGCACCCACTGCCAGACCAGCGGCGTGTCCCTCACCGAGCAGGACCCCTACAACAACGTGGTGCGCACCGCGGTGGAGGCCATGGCCGCCGTGCTGGGCGGCACCCAGAGCCTGCACACGAACAGCTTCGACGAGGCGCTGGGCCTGCCCACCGACTTCTCGGCCCGCATCGCCCGCAACACCCAGCTGATCCTGGCCGAGGAGACCGGCATCGCCCACGTCGTCGACCCGCTGGCCGGCAGCTACTACGTCGAGTCGCTGACCCAGGCGCTGGTCGACGCCGCCTGGACCCTGGTCCAGGAGGTCGAGGAGCTGGGCGGGATGACCAAGGCGGTGGCCTCGGGCATGCCCAAGCTCCGCATCGAGGAGTCCGCGGCCCGCCGCCAGGCCTGTGTCGACCGGGGCGAAGAGGTCATCGTGGGCGTCAACAAGTACCAGCCCGCCAACCCGGACCACGTGGACGTGCTGTCCATCGACAACACCGACGTCCGGCGCCAGCAGATCGCCCGCCTGGAGCGGGTCCGGGCCGAGCGCGACCCGGCCGCCTGTGAGGACGCGCTGCGCCGCCTCACCGAGGGCGCGGCGGGCGACGGCAACCTGCTGGCGCTGTGCATCGACGCCGCCCGGGCCCGGGCCACGGTGGGCGAGATGAGCGACGCCATGGAGCAGGTGTTCGGCCGGCACAAGGCCGAGATCCGCTCGATCCAGGGTGTCTACGGCTCGGCCTACGCCGGCGACGACGAGTTCAGCGCGGTCCAGGCCGAGGTCGAAGCCTTCGCCCAGGCCGAGGGCCGGCGGCCCCGCATGCTGGTCGTCAAGATGGGCCAGGACGGCCACGACCGGGGCGCCAAGGTCATCGCCACCGCCTTCGCCGACCTGGGCTTCGACGTCGACATCGGCCCCCTGTTCCAGACCCCGGGCGAAGCCGCCCGCGACGCGGTCGACAACGACGTCCACGTGGTGGGCGTGTCCAGCCAGGCGGCCGGCCACCGCACGCTGGTCCCCCAGCTCATCGACGAGCTGCACGCTGCGGGCGCCGACGACGTCGTGGTGGTGTGCGGCGGGGTCATCCCGCCCCAGGACTACGGCGCCCTCACCGACGCAGGCGTCGCCGCCATCTTCGGCCCCGGGACCAACATCCCCGCGGCCGCCCGCCGGGTCCTCGACCTACTTCGCTCGCGCCGCCCGGCGGCGTGACCCGAGCTCGGAGCGGGCCACGCCGGACGGGCGGCTCAATCGCCGACGGTGAACGAGCGCGACGCGCCCGACTCGATGCGGTACTCCGTGCCGTCGGGAACCCCCGATCTGAGCACGACCCAGTTGCTCGTGCAGATGTTCTGGTCCCAACCGTCGTTGGCCACGCCGGGGTAGTGGACACGGAAGTGCACGCAATTGTCCTTCGTCGCGGTGCCGACCTGGACCTGGATGTCATGGCACGGTGAGGACGTCGGGACGGTGTGGTACGTGTTGGTGTACCAGTAGCCGTGGCCGTCGGTTGAATGCTGGTCGGTGACGTCGGAGTAGACGCGGCAGGCCAGGGCGCTGTCGACGCCCGCCTCGTCCGCCTCGCCGGCCACGGCGACCTGGGGTGCTACGAGCGCCGCGCCCGAGGCGACCGATGTGGCGGTCGCGGCCAGCACGAGCGCGCGCGTCTTGGGTCTGAGTTCCAGCATGGGGCTCCTCCTCGTCGGGATGACTGGCTCCTGGTGAGTGGACCATGACCGGGCGCGGTCGCACACGCTCCTCACGCGCGCGCTTTGGTGCGGACGGTGCCGGCGGCTGCGGCCGCGGCCAGCAGGGCGGTGGCGATGACGAGCGTGGGCGGCCACGGGCTCCAGGCGACCATGCCGCGGATCGGACCGAACATCCCGGGGCCCGACCAGGAGCCGGTCACGACCTCCAGCACGACCCAGGCCTGGAGGGTCAGCACGGCTGCGAGCGTCACCGCGACGGCGCGCCGGCGTAGCAGGGCGGCCAGGCCCAGGGCGACCACGGCCATGGGGCCGACCAGAGCCGAGTACAGGTAGCGGCCCTGGATGAAGGCGTAGGTGCCGGTCGTCTCGTACAGGCCCCAGGCCCGGCGGGCCACGAAGGTACCCAGCAGCCCGACCGCCAGCCAGGCGAAGGCGATGTCGGCCCGGCGCGGCCCGCCCGCGGGCGAGGGCCCCGGCCGGGCCCGCATGGCGGCGACGGCCGAGGCGACCAGCACGACCGCCAGGGCCGCGACGACCACCAGCACCGGCAGCTCGAACTTGGGGTTGCGGTAGCCGATCCAGGCCCACGTCCGCGCGACGATGCGGCCGGAGAACGTCCAGACGAAGCGGATCATGTCGGGGTGGAAGTCGGGTGGGCGGTCGCCCTCCACCCGGGTGAGCGTCTCGGTGGTCGGCGCCACCTGGCCCTCCCGGACCAGGTTGCCGATCCACCACCAGCCGCCGAGCACGGCCGACACCATGCCCACCCGGACGAGGCCGACCGCCGCCGGCCGCCGCCGACCGGTGGTCCAGGCGCACAGGGCGTAGGCGACCACGATGGCAGGGACGAACATGACCGCGAACGCCTTGGTCAACAGGGCCAGGCCCAGGACCACAGCCACCGCCAGGTCGGTGCGCCACGCCCGCAGCCCGCGCGCGATCCCGGCGAGCAGCACGGCCAGCACGCCGCCCAGCGGGATCAGCAGGTTGTCGTTGTTCACCGAGGCGACGATGTGGAGCAGTTGGGGCAGGCCCAACGGGAGCAGAGCGGCCACCGTGCCGGCCCGGTCGCTGCCCCCGATGCGCCGCACGCCCGCCCACGCGAGCAGGGGCAGCGGCAGCACCAGCAGGACGTTGGCCAGCCGGAGCAGGCCCAGCTCCCTGTCCAGGCTGGGCAGCCCCTGGCCGGGCAGCAGCCAGCGCTCGACCCGGAGCAGCGCGGCCATCGCCTCGTAGTACAGCGGCGGGTGCTGCGGCATCTGGTTGTAGGCGCGGGGGAAGTCGGGGCGGGACAGGTTGGGCGGGTAGGCCTCCTCGTCCGGGGCGGTGCCGCCCAGGTCGGCCACGTCGGCCCGCTGGTCCCGGGGCACGGCCTCGGAGCCGTCGAACGTCGGCCAGCGGAAGCGCGAGTCCTCGAGGTAGCGCTTGGTGTCGAGCTCGAGGGCCTCGCCGAAGTAGCGCTGGTCGTAGCCCGGGTAGGGGTGGCCCTCGGCCAGGTAGAGGATGAGGTCGACGTGCGCGGGCTCGTCGGGCGCCCGCATGGGCGGGACCGCCACGGTCCACAGGGCGGCCACCAGCCCGAACAGCGCGGTGGCGAACCAGACGGCGGCCGGCGGCCGGGGCAGCCGCGGCACGCGCACGCCGGCGACCACCCGGTCGACGGTCGCCGTCACCTGCGGGCGGCGCTCGGTCGCCTCGTCACTGACCACGGTGCTCACGCTCACCCCCCGTCCCCGGTGAAGCCGAGCGGCGGAGGCGGAGCGGACGAGTCCGGCGCCGGAGGGTCGAGCGCGAAGATCCGGGCCTCGCGGCCCTCGGCCCGCACCTCGTGCACCAGGCGCAGTCCCGGCACCTCGCCGTCCTCCATGAGCACGCCCAGCTCGGGCATGAGCCGGTCCACCGTGTACCAGTCGGCCACCAGGTAGTCGACGCCGTAGTGGCGGGCGAAGCTCAGCACCTCGGCCAGCCCGGCCGCCGGCATCGCCACCGACGGGCGGTCCGCGTAGAACTCCACGATCATGCTCCGGGTCATGACCCGGGCGCCCGGGTCGCTGTGGGCGGCCAGCCACTCGCCGGCGACCCGCTGCTCGGTCTGCTCGACCGGGTGCCACCAACCGGCCACGTCGCCCCGGAACGACACCACCGTGGCGAACACCGCCAACCCGAGCGTCACCGCGGTCGCCCCGGCGCGCAGGCGCCCGCTCAGCGAGCCGAGCCCCGCCCCCACGAGCACGGTGGCCAGCGCGATCGTCACCACCAGGTAGCGCTGCTGCACGAAGAACGCCAGGGCCGACAGCACCGGCAGCGCGCCCACCGCCAGCAGCAGCCACACCGTGCGGGAGCGGCGGAACCGCCACGCCCCGAACGCGGCCAGCGCCCACAGGGGCAGCGGCAGGACCGAGGGCATCTGCACGACGTCGCGCAGCTTGCCGATGTTGGTGCCCACGATCCCCCGGTACTCGTCCGGATGCTCGCGGGCCAGCGTCGTCAACGGCGTGTACCGGGCCGAGAACCGCAGCCCCGTGCCGTCCAGCCCGTAGAGGTCGCTGTTGCGGGTGGCCCGGTCGCCCCGCGCCACCGCGGCCCACGCCTCGATGGACGCGTCCTGGGTCTTGGCCGTCAGCTCCCAGCGCCCCGTGTTGGCGTGCAGGTAGACGGCGTAGGGCACCACGCACAGCAGGACCGGCGCGGCGAACGCGGCCACGGTGGCGACCTGTGGCGGGCGCCGGCGGGCCAGCACCACGACCGCCACGCCCAGCGGGACCACCATGAACAGGCCCTCGGGTCGGGTGAGGTAGGCCAGGCCGACGAGCAGGCCCGCGGCCGCCACGCGCACCAGGCGCGCCCGGCCGTCGCGGTCGCCGGCCGAGACCACCAGCCACAGGGCCGACACCACCAGCAGCGCATACTCGGCCTCGGAGCCGGTCCCCCGGATCTGGGGCATGGTCGCCAGGCCCGGCGCCAGCGCCGCGACCCACGCCGTCACCACGCCGCCCGGCGGTCCGGCCAGGCGCCGCCCCAGCAGGCTGAGCGGGAGGATGAGCAGCGTGCCCGACACGACGGTGAGCACCACCGTGCCGGTGTGGGGGTCGGACACTCCCCAGCTCGCCACGCCCAGCAGGACCGGCAGGAACGGCGGGAAGTGCAGCTCGGGCTGGCCGTAGCGCTCGAACCCGTCGCCGTGCACGAACGACTGGCCCGAGTGCAGGTAGGCGGTCTCGTCGGTCGAGGCGGCGTCGTCGGTGAGCCCGACGGCCACCCGGACGGCCAGGCCCACCAGCAGGGCCGCCAGCACGAGGCCGCCGAGCCGCGGCGGGCGGCGGTCGGGGCGGACCGGAGGCGCGGGCGGCTCGGCCTCGCGGGCGGGCGGCGTGAGGGTGGCGGCGGTCATCGGGCCCGGGCAGCGACCATCGTCCACGGGAACGGGGCCCGCACCGCCACCACGTCGAGCTGCGCCGCCACGAACCGGGCGAAGCCGCGGCGCGACCAGTGCTGGACATGGCCGGGCGTGTTG
Organism: Actinomycetota bacterium; assembly: GCA_046734695.1. GTDB lineage: Bacteria > Actinomycetota > Acidimicrobiia > Acidimicrobiales > VFJN01 > ZC4RG19. The sequence goes on from JBKPRS010000193.1 coordinate 5,911, forward strand.
CCCAGCGCGCCGAGGTACTTGCCGCGCGCCATGTTGGCCACCCGCCAGACCGGCTCCCGGGGCACGGACAGGACCAGATCGCGACGGCTCACCCGGGCCAGCTCGGCCAGGCCGACGGCCGGGTCGTGCACGTGCTCCAAGACCTCGATGGCGAGCACCAGGTCGAACGCGCCCGCGGGAAAGGGCAGCCGGGCGATGTCGCCGAACAGTGCCACCACGCCGCGCTCGCGCCACTCGGCGGCCAGCGCGGCGTCGGGCAGGTCCACCCCGGTGACCGTCGCGTCCGGGTAGCGCTCGCGCACCCGCGCCGAGACCTCGCCCTCGCCCACCCCCACCTCCAGCACGGCGGCGGGTGCCCGGGCGGGCACGCAGGCGTCCAGCGCGGCGAAGAAGCCCGCCATGAGCCGGCGCTCGACCGGGTTGGTGGACGCGTACTTGTCGTAGGTGTTCCCCGTCGGGACGAGCGTGGTCACGAGGAGCCAGACCTAGCACGGGCGCGGGTCGCCCCCGTTACGCCGGGGGCCATCCACCGAGGTGCGTCGCGAATGTTCATTCCCACGCCACGATCCGTTCGCCGAGCTCTCGCCCTCGGGGTTCGGGAGCGGGCCGGGGTGTCGGCCAGAATGGCGCCGCGATGCCTCCCGAACCCGCCACCCTCACCGTCGAGGGCGAGCCGACCCCCACGCGGCGGCCTCGCCGCACGGTCGCGCTCTCCGCCCTGGCGGGCACGGTGGTGGCGGTGGTCTGCATCGGCTTCGTGGTGGCCCGCATGACCTCGCAGTGGACCGAGATCCGAGACCAGATCGCCGGCGCGTCGGCCGGCTGGCTGGTGGCCGCCGGGCTGATGGCCGTGCTGGCCATGGCCTGGATCGCCGCCTGCTGGCAGCGGGTGCTGGCGCTGCTCGGCCCCAAGCCCGAACGCGGTCGCACCATGGCCTGGTACTTCGCCGGCGAGATCGGCAAGTACGTGCCCGGCGCGGTGTGGCCCGTGCTGGGCCGGGGCGAGCTGGCCCGCCGGGGCGGCGTGCCCCGCAGCCGGGCCTACCCCAGCGTGGGCCTGTCCCTGGCCGCGCTCTACCTGGCGGCGCTGGCGCTGGCCGCCGCGCTGGTCCCCCTCGACCTGGCCAAGCAGGCCGAGTCGCCCGGTGCGCTGGCGCTGCTGGCGTTGCTGCCCGTCGGGCTGCTGGCCCTGCACCCCCGGGTGCTCACCGCGGGCCGGGATCTGCTGGTGCGCCACACCGGGCGGGGCGCCGACATCACCGTGCCCCCGTGGCGCGCCACCGTCGGCGTGGTCGCCGGCTACATCCCTGCCTGGATCGCGATCTGGGCCGCCACCTGGTGCGTGGCCCGGGCGCTGGTCCCCGACCCGCCCCTGCTGCGCATCGGCGTCGCCACGGCGCTGTCGTGGACCGCGGGGTTCGTCGCCGTGCCCGTGCCCGCGGGCGCCGGCGTGCGGGAGGCGGTGTTCGTGGCGGCCTCGGGACTGCCGGTGGGCATCGGCGCCACCATCGCGGTGGGCAGCCGCCTCGTCTTCCTGCTGGTCGACGTGGCCGGTGCCGGCCTGGCCGCGCTTCAGGCGTCGACCACCGTGAGCTCGCGCACCCGCCGTTCGGGTCGGTCGCCCGGCTCGTAGTGCGAGGGGGCGACCCCCAGCTCGAGCTCGACCCGGCGGACCCGCTCCAGGGTGCGCTGGGTCACCACCCGGTGCGAGGCGATGAGGTCCGCCAGCACACCGAGGGCGAAGGTCTGCCCGGCTGCGACCAGCAGCACGCCTCCGAGCACGATCGACTGGAGGTGGCCGGAGCGGTCGCCGTGCACGATCCAGTCCCACAGGAACGGACTCCACGCCACCACCGCGCCCAGCACCAGCAGGCCGGCCAGCGCGGAGAAGACCCGCAGCGGCTCGTAGCCGGTGTAGATGCGGAACAGCGCCAGCATGTTGCGCCGCACGTAGAGCGACATCGACCCGAACAGGCGGGACTCGCGCGTCTTGGGGTTGGTGCCCACGGGCACCGCCTCCACCGCGGCGAGGCTCTTGCCCGCCTGGATCAACGACTCCAGCGTGTAGGTGAACGTCGACACCACGGTCAGGGAGAGCGCCGCCTCCCGGTTGTAGGCCCGGAAGCCGGAGGTGGCGTCGGGCACGTCGGTGCCGGACGCCTGGCGCACCGCCCAACTCCCGAGGCGCTGGAGCGCCTTCTTGGTGGGCGAGAAGTGCTCGATGTCCCGCACGTTGCGGTCGCCGATGACCATGTCGGCCCGCCCGGCCACGATCGGCGCCACCAGCGCGGGGATGGCGTCCGCCGAGTACTGGTTGTCGGCGTCGGTGTTGACGATCACGTCGGCGCCCAGCTTCAGGGCGGCGTCGAGGCCGGCCTGGAACGCGGAGGCCAGGCCCTTGTTGTTCGTCAGCTTCACGACGTGGTCGACGCCATGGGCCCGGGCCACCTCGACGGTGCGGTCGGTCGACCCGTCGTCGACGACGAGCCACTCGACCCGGTCGATGCCCGGCACGCGGCGGGGCAGGTCGGCCAAGGTGGCGGGAAGTTGATCCTCTTCGTTGAGGCAAGGGAGCTGGATGATGAGCTTCATGGCGCGTGCTGTCGGGACGCGTGCTGTCAGGAATGCGAGGCCGATCTTCACGGCGCCGCGCCACCGAAGCAATGCGCTTCACCGGGGTTTCACCGAGGCTTCCTCCGGGCGTTGCCCTGCCCCGTAAGCTCCCCGTCATGGGCGAGGACGCCGAGCGGCTACGGGCCGGCGACCGGCGGGCGCTCGCCCGCTCGATCACGCTGATCGAATCGACACTGCCCGAGCGGCGCGCCGAAGCCGCCGCGCTCCTCGACGAGGTGCTGCCCGCCACCGGCAACGCGGTCCGGGTGGGCGTGAGCGGCACGCCCGGGTCCGGCAAGTCGACGTTCATCGACGAGCTCGGCACCCGGCTGACCGCGGCCGGGCACCGGGTGGCGGTGCTGGCCGTCGACCCGTCGAGCCGGCGCAGCGGGGGCTCGATCATGGGCGACAAGACCCGCATGGAGCGCCTGGCCCGCGACCCCGCGGCCTACATCCGGCCCTCACCGTCGGGCGGGTCCCTCGGGGGCGTCGCCCGCCGCACCCGGGAGGCCGGGCTGCTGTGCGAGGCGGCGGGCTTCGACGTGATCGTCATCGAGACCGTGGGCGTGGGCCAGTCCGAGACGGCGGTGGCCGACATGGTCGACTGCTTCCTGGTGATCGCCGCGCCCGGGGGCGGCGACGAGCTCCAGGGCATCAAGCGGGGGATCATGGAGCTGGCCGACATCGTGGTCGTGAACAAGGCCGACGGCGACCTGGCCCCTGCGGCGCGGCGGGCGGTGGCCGACTACCACCACGCGGTGCACCTGCTGCGCCCCAAGCATCCGGGCTGGTCGGTGCCGGTCCTGGCCACGTCGGCCCTCGACGGCACCGGGGTGGACGAGGCCTGGGGCGAGGTCGAGCGGCTGGTGGGCCACCTGCGCAGCGACGGCGCCCTCGACCGGCTGCGGTCGGGCCAGGCGGTGGACTGGCTGTGGGCCGAGCTGCGGGAGCGCCTCGTGGACGCGTTCCGCCACGACGAGCGGGTCGCCAAGCGCCTGCGCGAGGTGGAGGGCGAGGTGCGGGCCGGGCACGTGTCCCCCACCACCGCCGCCCACGACCTGCTGGCCGCGCACGGCGTCGAGGACCGTGAGGAGGACGAGTGGTGAGTGCTAGCGACAGGGGGACGCCGTGAGCTGGAAGGCCCAGGTGCGGCGGGTGGGGCGGAAGCTGCTGGGACCGGACCCCGAGGCTGGCCCGGCCGCGCTGGCGGGACCCGATCCCGAGACGCCGCCCTGGCTGCCGCTGCCCGAACCGGAGCCGGGGGCCGAGGTCCTCTGCAACATCTGCCGCTGGCAGGGACCGGCGTTCGACGGTCCCGCCCACGTCGAGCTGGCGCTGTGCCCGCGGTGCGGCAGCAACGGCCGGGACCGGTACCTGCACTGGTGCCTGGCCCGGCGGGTCACGCTCGGTCCCGAGCTGCGGGTCATCGAGACCAGCCCCCGCATGGGCGCCGGCTACCGGGCCGCCATGAGCACCTGGTTCTTCTACCGGACCAGTGACTACGACCTGCGGGCCCACGCCGGGAACCTGCGCCTCGACCTCCAGGCCATCGACCTGCCCGACGGCTGCCTCGACGTGATGCTGTGCGCCCACGTGCTGGAGCACGTGCCCGACACCGGCAAGGCTCTGGCCGAGCTGCGCCGGGTCATGGCTCCGGGCGGCCACTTGCTGCTGCAGGTGCCGGTCCTCCAGGGGGCGACGGCGCCCCCGACCGAGCCCGAGTTCCACGGCGACGACACGCCGGTGTTCTGGCGCTTCGGGTTCGACCTGACCGCCCGGCTGCGGGCCGAGGGCTTCGTGACCGACCTGCTGTGCACGGAGGAGCTCGCCGACGCCATCACCAGCCCAGGGGCCGCCAACCCGTGGGAGGCCTGGGCGGGCGAGTTCGACGTGCCCGGGATGCTGGCCGCCGCCCGCGCCCCCGAGGTGGCGGGCGACCTGGTGGTGGTGGCCGACCGGGCGACCGCGGCGCGCATCGGCGCCGCGCCCGGTTACATGTACCTGACCTGGGATTGCCGGGTGCCGAGCTCGGGGGGGTAGGCAATGAGGGATCAGGAGCGGCCACCGCTGCTGCTCGACCAGATCAACCTGGTCGTGAGAGACATGGCCCGCAGCGTCGAGTTCTACCGGACGCTGGGGCTGGACCTGGGCGAGGACGCCCCGTGGACCGACCACCACCGGGCCGCGGTGGTCGGCGGCGGGCTGGACATGGACCTCGACAGCACCGCGTTCGCCGCGGTCTGGGACAAGGGCTGGCCCGCGGGGCGCTCGGGGCTGGTCATCGGCTTCAAGGTGGCCGACCGCGAGGCCGTCGACTGCATCTACGAGACCATGACCGAGGCGGGCTACGAGGGCCAGCAGCCGCCCTTCGACGCGTTCTGGGGTGCCCGCTACGCCATCGTCTGCGACCCCGACGGCAACGCGGTGGGCATCATGAGCCCGATGGATCCCGACCGGCGCACCCCGCCTCCGCCGATGCCGGACTAGGCACGCTCAGCCGAGACGCTCCAGCCAGAGGTTGCCGCCCGAGTTGGTCGTCACCCACGGCAGGCGGCGCAGCGCGTCCCCGTGGCGCTGCCACAGGAAGTCCTGGAACCAGCGGATCGCGAAGCTGGGGTTGAACGCGAGGAACGCCCGCAGCAGGTAGGCCTCGTGCCACGCCCGCTGCTGGCGCACCCAGTCGGGCGGGTAGTCGAACGGGAAGAAGATGTCGTGGACGTGGATCCAGACGCCCGGTGCCAGGCGCGGGATCACCTCGAAGATGAGGTGGTTCACGTCCGAACCGGCCTTGACCACGTGGGTGGAGTCGACGAACAGCACGTCGCCGGGGCCGAGCGCCGCGAACACGGCCATGTCGAGATCCTGCACCGCGGTGCGGTGGATGGTGACCCGCGCCTCGTCGTCCGGCCGCAGCAGGCTCTCCAGCAGCGCGGGATAGGGGTCCACGAAGGTGAGCTCGGTGCCGGGCAGCCAGCCGTCCACCGTGTCGAGCAGCAGGGCGGACGAGAAGCCCGACCCCACCTCGATCACCCGGCCGGGCTTCAGCCGCCTCAGCATCCCGTGCAGCACCACCCCGTCGCCGTAGGCGTAGGCGAAGTTGTCGTACCAGTACCGCCAGGGGGCGTCCCCCTCGGGCTGGTGCTCGGGGAACGGGGCGTCGGCCACGAGCGGGACCAGCTCGTCGAGCAGGGCCAGTTGCTCGTCCTCCCGCAGGTCGATGCCGATCAGCGGCCTGTCGGCACCGGCCTCGGCCGCCAGCCGGGCCTCGAACTCGGCCAGGTCCGGGTAGGGCGAGTAGAAGTGGCCGGGCGGGACCCAGGTCTCGTAGGTGGCCCGGATCTGGGTGTGCTCGGCCTGCAGCCGGCGGTAGGCCCACGGCGTCCCGGGCATGCCGGCCACGCGCCGGCCCAGCGCCCGGGCCGACGCCAGTGGCGAGCGGGCGGCGCGCAGGAAGCGGCTGCTGCCGCTGGTGTCGCTCACCGGCCCAGCTCCCGGACCACGGCGTCCAGCCGGTCCACGAAGGCGTCCCAGCCGAAGGCCTCGGCCCGGTGGCGGGCGGCCGCCGCCATCGTGGCCCGCCAGGCGGGATCCGCTATCAGCGCTTGGGTGTGCGACACCAACCCCTCGATCCCCGCGAAGCGGTAGCCGGACACGCCCTGCTCCACGATCTCCACCTGTCCCGCCGCGTCGATGACCACCGGCACCGCCCCCGCCGACATGGCCTCGACGGTGGTGATGCCGAAGTGCTCGAAGCGGTCGGGGTGGCGCTCGGCGTCCTCGCCCAGCCCCGCCGCGTGCCAGAAGATCGACGCCCGGCCGTACAGCGCCCGCAGGTCGGCGCCCGAGGCGTCGGGGTGGATCACCACGGGCAGCCCCGCGGCCGCGGCCCGGATCTCGTCCAGGTACGCCTGGTGCTCGGGGCTGCACCCGCCCACCAGGTGGTACTCCCAGCCCTCGGCCCCGCCGGTCTCGACCAGCCGGCGGAAGGCGCCGACCATCTCCAGCTGCTTCTTGTTGTGCCCGGTGCCCGGGAGGAAGAAGCGGCCGACCGACACGATGACCGGGTCCTTCTCCCCCGGCTCGACGAGGGTCACCGGCGGGTGGAGCACGTCGCTCGGCCGGTGCCACATCCGCTCGATCCAGCCCTGCGTGTAGTGCGAGTTGGCCAGCACCCGGTCGTAGCTGTCGAGGTAGGTGGGCCGCCCGGTCGGTCCGGACAGGACGGGCGCGGCGCGGGCCACGCGGGCCCGCCAGCCGCCGCCCGCGTGCACGCCGATGACGGGGACGCCGAGCGGGCGGGTGTCCGTGCCGATCCCCACCTCGGCCGGCACCCAGGACCGGCACCGCAGGTCGACCCGGACCGGCTCGTCCGCGGGCACGTCGACGGTGAAGTCGAGGGCGACGCTGCGGCGGCGGTCGAGCCGAGAGCCCGGCGCCTCCACCACGGCCCGGCCCAGGGCGCGGCCGTCGACCTCGGCCACGACCTCGACCGGTCCGACGGCCGCGGGCACGTAGCGGCCGAGGAACACGGTGACCGGCACCCGCCCGCCGGCCGGCGCCCGCACCACGATGTCGGCGTCGCCGCCGGTCCAGCGGATCCCGTGCCGGCGGGTGGACTCGGGGGTGTAGAAGCGGTCGCCCAGCTCGGCC
>JBKPRS010000194.1:0-5592 GCA_046734695.1 Actinomycetota bacterium
GACCAGGGCCTCGGGGTCGATCGACCGCTCGCTCGCCGCCAGCAGCCCGCCCCGGATGGCCGGGCTGAGGCCGGGCTCGACGGCCCGCGCCTCGCGGGACCGCAGCGGGCTCACCTCCAGGCCCATGAGCCGGTGGCGGGCCGCCAGCTCGTCCAGCGCGGCGCGGTCGTCGGCGTCGAGCGCCACCACCAGGGTGCCGTCGGCGCGATAGCCCACCGGGCGCCCGGCCACGTCCGCCACCTCGGCCGCGAACGCCGGCCAGCGGGCCCACGACGCCCGGTTGAGGGCCAGCAGCGGCTCCTCGCCCAGGCGGGCCTCGGTCACCGGCGCCAGCATCCCGGCCGCCACCCCCGAGGCCGCGCCGGCCAGTCCCGCGTCCACCACGGTGACCGACGCACCCCGCTGGGCCAGGCGCCAGGCCGACGACAGGCCGATCACCCCGCCCCCGACGACGAGCACGTCGGGGCTCACAGGTCGCCGCCCAGCGCGTCGACCGCCTTGGTCACGGCCAGCATGAGGTCGTGGGTGGCGGTGTGGGGGTCGGGCGAGTCCACCACCGCGCCGATGACGGCCACGCCGAACGCTCCGGTGGCCATGACCTCCTCGACGGCGGCCACGGTGATCCCGGCGATGGCGATGACCGGCACGTCCACCGCCTTCACCACGGCCCGCACGCCGTCCACGCCGATCGGGTCGGGCAGGCCGGTCTTCGACGTCGTGGCGAACGTGGGGCCGACGCCCAGGTAGTCGGCCCCCTCGGCCACCAGCCGCTCGGCCGTCACCGGCTCGCGGGCGGTCCCGCCCACCAGCTTCCCCGGGCCCACGACCATGCGCACCGCGGGCACGGGCAGGTCGTCGGCGCCCACGTGGACGCCGTCGGCCCCGACGGCCACGGCCAGGTCGGCCCGGTCGTTGACCAGGCAGGTGGCGCCGGCCGCCTGGCAGCGCTCGGCGATGGCGTGGGCCAGGCGGTAGCGGTCGCCGTCGGTGCCGGCCTTGAGCCGGATCTGCAGGGTGGGGGCGCCGGCCTCCAACGCGGCCTCGGCCACGATCAAGGAGTCGACCAGGACGTGCAGCCGCCCGAGACGGGCGTCGGCGACCGGCGCGGTGGTCACGATCGACCCGGGGCGGCGGTCACGGGGTCGGGCTCGTCCTTGAGCTCGGGATCGGCCAGGTACACCTCCCCGCCCGACGCCACGAACTCCTCCGACTTGCGGGCCATCCCCTCGGCCGCGTACGCCCGGACCTGCTCGGTGATGGCCATCGAGCAGAACTTCGGGCCGCACATCGAGCAGAAGTGGGCGGTCTTGGCCGGCTCGGCCGGCAGCGTCTCGTCGTGGTAGGCGCGGGCGGTGTCGGGGTCGAGGGCCAGGTCGAACTGGTCCTGCCAGCGGAACTCGAAGCGGGCCTTGGACAGGGCGTCGTCCCAGGCCTGGGCCTGGGGGTGGCCCTTGGCCAGGTCGGAGGCGTGAGCCGCGATCTTGTAGGCGATCACGCCCGCCTTCACGTCGTCGCGGTCGGGCAGGCCCAGGTGCTCCTTGGGCGTCACGTAGCAGAGCATGGCCGTGCCGAACCATCCGATCATGGCGGCGCCCACGGCCGAGGTGATGTGGTCGTAGCCGGGGGCGATGTCGGTGACCAGGGGCCCGAGCGTGTAGAAGGGCGCCTCGCCGCACAGCTGCTGCTGGAGCTCGACGTTCTCCTTGATCTTGTGCATGGGCACGTGGCCCGGTCCCTCGATCATGACCTGGACGTCATGGTCCCACGCCACCCGGGTCAGCTCGCCCAGGGTGGCCAGCTCGGCCAGCTGGGCCTCGTCGTTGGCGTCGGCGATCGACCCCGGCCGCAGCCCGTCGCCCAGGCTGAAGGCCACGTCGTAGGCGGCGAAGATCTCGCACAGCTCGGCGAAGTGGGTGTAGAGGAAGTTCTCCTTGTGGTGGGCGAGGCACCACGCGGCCAGGATCGAGCCGCCCCGGCTGACGATCCCCGTCACCCGGTCGACGGTGAGCGGGATGTAGCGCAGCAGCACGCCCGCGTGGATCGTCATGTAGTCCACGCCCTGCTCGGCCTGCTCGATCACGGTGTCGCGGAAGATCTCCCAGGTCAGGTCCTCGGGGCCGGAGTCGACCTTCTCGAGCGCCTGGTAGATCGGGACCGTGCCGATCGGCACCGCGCTGTTGCGGACGATCCACTCCCGGGTGGTGTGGATGTCCCGGCCGGTGGACAGGTCCATGACCGTGTCGGCACCCCAGCGGGTGGCCCAGGTGAGCTTGTCCACCTCGTCGGCGGCCGAGGACGTCACCGCGGAGGTGCCGATGTTGGCGTTGATCTTGGTCAGGAAGCGGGCGCCGATGATCATCGGCTCCGACTCCGGGTGGTTGACGTTGGCGGGGATGATGGCCCGGCCCCGCGCCACCTCGTCCCGGACGACCTCGGGATCCATGCCCTCGCGCAGGGCGATGAACTCCATCTCGGGGGTGATCTCACCGCGCCGGGCGTAGTGGAGCTGGGTCACGGTGCGCCCGGGGGCGGCCCGCAGGCGGGGCGTGTCGGCGGTGGCACCGGGGAACGGCTCGGCGCCCGAGCGCCCGGCCCGGAACGAGGCCCGGCCGTCGTCGCGCAGGCTGGCCACCCGCCCGGTGTAGTGCTCGACGTCGCCCCGCTCGTGGATCCAACCCGCCCGCAACGGTGCGAGACCGGCACGGGGATCGCTCCCCGGGCCGCTGGTGTCGTACAGGCGGACCGGCTCGTTCGGCGGATCGAGCGCGACCTCGCAGAACGGCACGCGCACGTCGGAACGGGTCCCCGCAACATAGGTCTTGCGGCGGATGCCCATGCAGCATCACTCCCTTCGCCGGCATTACCCGGATCAGGTTCGGCGGTCGGCGCCCGCTGCGCCCTCTCAGCCCGGTTGCCCGAGCTCCCGCGGTCTGTTTGCCCCTCAAGCTAGCGGGCCATGCAAGGTGACGAAATCCACACCTTCCGCGGTGGCCGGCCGGACCACACTTGTGCGGTGGGCACCCCTTCCTTCGCGGACCAGATGGCGCGGCTGCAGGCCGATCCCGACCAGCCGGGCCGCTACCACGTCGACGTCGATCCCTGCTGGAACTGCCCGGTGATCCCCCAGGGCGGCACCATGGCCGCGCTGGCCACCGCGGCGATGACCGCGGAGCTGGCCGATCCCGGCCAGCGGCTGCGCACGCAGACCACGGTGTTCGCCTCGGCGGTGCCCGCGGGGGCGGTCACCATCGACGTGTCCGTGCTGCGGCGGGGTCGGTCGATGTCCCAGGTCATGGCCACCACCCGGGCGGCCGGCGCCGGCGGGGGCGTGGGCCACACCACGGTGGCGGTGTTCGGCCGGGGCCGGCCCGGGTTCGAGTTCACCGACCTGACGATGCCCTCGGTGGCGCTTCCGGCCGACGCGCCCTCGTTCCGGGACCCGCCGCCTCCCGACGTCGACTTCGAGTTCGAGGAGGAGCCGTTCCCGTTCTGGGAGCAGGTCGAGGGCCGGCCCGTGATCGGGCGCCCGCCGTGGGAGCCCTACGTCCCGACCTCGTCCGAGTGCGCGTTCTGGTACGGGTTCGACGATCCGCCGCTGCTTCCCGGCGGCCGTCTGGACCCGTTGGCGGTCGTGGCCCTCGCGGACCTGATGCCGTCGTCGGTGGGTCAGCGCATGGGCCCGCCGGGCCACCAGTGGCTGCCGCCCAGCGCCGACCTGACGGTCCACATGTTCGCCGAGGCCCGGTCCCGCTGGCTGCTGGCCCACCTGCGCGCCCGCCAGGCGGGCGACGGCTACGCGTCAGTGGAGGCCGCGCTGTGGGACGAGGGCGGCACCCTGGTCGCCCACGCCTCGCAGATCATGTTCCTGGTGTTCCCCGAGGGCGCCCCCGAGGGCGACGAGCGGTTCCCGCCGGACCTGCGCTAGCTGTCGTTCCCCGGGGTCCGCGAGACTGGCGGCTCCATGCCGGAGCTGACGCTGGGGAGCCTGAACCTGCACATGGGCCGGGGCCCGGGTGGCCACGACGCCCCGTTCTACGACGTGGTGACGGCGTGCAAGGAGGTGGACACCGACGTCCTGGTCCTCCAGGAGGCGTGGGTCCCCGACGGCGACGAGGGCGACGTCGTGGCGGTGGCGTCCGCCCTGGGCTACGCGGTCGCGGGCACGTTCACGGTCGCGCGGGCGTCGTGCCACGACCAGGTCCGCCTGGTGGCCCGGTCCGGGCCGGCCGGGGACGGCGACTGGGTGGTGGCGGTGCTGTCGCGCCTCCCCGTCGTCTCGTCCGCGGTCGTCCCGCTGCCCCCGCAGCTCCCCCGCGACCCCGGCCGTCGCGCGCTGGTCCTCGCCTCCGTCGACGCCGGTGGCCCTGTCCCCTTCGCCGTAGCGGGCACCCACATGCCCCTGCTGAAGGACCCGGTCTGGCGCCTGCGCCCCGCCCTCCGCTCGGCCCTGCCCCCGGCGTCGGCACCCGCCGCCTTCGTGGGCGACATGAACATGTGGGGTTGGTGCGCCGACCGCCTCGCCGGCCCCGGCTGGCGCCGAGCGGTCCGCGGCCGCACCTACCCGTCGCTCCGGCCCCACAGCCAGACCGACCACATACTCGTGACCCCTCCGGTGAGGGTGGTCCGCGCCGAGGTCATCCCCCAGACCCTCTCCGACCACCGTCCGATCCGCGCCCGCGTGGCGTTCTAGGCCCGCCCGTCGTCGGGTCAGTGCACGGCGCGCAGGGGCCGGGCGGCGGTCCCGCGCAGCCTGTCCAGGCGGGCCGCCGTCGTGCCGTCGGCGGGGAGCAGGACAACCAGCTGCTGGCCGTCGCCGGCCGGCAGCTCCAGCACTTCACGGTCGAAGCCGAGCTCACCGGCGATGGGGTGGTGCCAGCGCTGCTTGCCGCCACCCGGCGGGTCATGGCCATGCAGGCGCGCTGTCACCTCCGATCCGGCCACGGTGGCGAGCTCGGCCACCAGCTGCTCCCGCTGCGCCGCGGGCTCGGCCAGCCACAGGTCCCAGGCGCGCTCGTCGGCGACCCGATCCCACTCGGGGAAGAGCTCACGAGCGCGGGGATCGCGGAAGACGAACCGGGTCAGGTTCGGCGGCCGGGCGTCGAGGAGCCCGGTCGGCCGGGCCAGCAGCTCGAAGGCGTGCGTGTAGGCGAGCACGTCCCCGAGCCGGTTGGTCACGAGCGCGACGCCCGGCTCGAGCTGGGTGAGCAGGGCCCGCACCGGGGCCCTGACGTCGACCCGGGGCTCCGGCACCCCACCGAAGCAGGGGGCCGTCGTCCGCTTGGCCAGGTAGCGCAGGTGCTCACGCTCGACCGGCGACAACCGGAGGGCGTCGGCGATCGCGTTGACGACGGACACCGATGGGTTGCGGTCCCGGCCCTGCTCGATCCGGACGAGGTGCTCGACGCTGAGGCCCGCCAGGCCGGCCAGCTCCGAGCGACGCAGGCCCGGCACCCGGCGCCGGGCGCCTGCGGGCAGGCCGACCGACTCGGGCCGGGTGGCGTCCCGTCGGGCACGGATGAAGTCACCGAGCGGCGTGCTCACCCGGTCACTCTACGGTCCGCCCGGCCCCCTGCCGGCCGGGGAGGGTGGCCC
>JBKPRS010000195.1:0-14434 GCA_046734695.1 Actinomycetota bacterium
ACCGGCGGCCTGCTCGACGCCGCCGCGGTGGCGCTCCGGCTCTACGTGACCGAGACCGACGACGCCTACGACCAGGTGGAGCTGATCGATCGCCTCGCCCTCGACGGCGCCGTCCCGGCGGACAGCGTCGACATCCTGGCCCGCATGCTGACCCTGGCCGCCTCGACGGCCGGGGGGATCCGGCCACCGGTCGACGGCGTGGTGGCCGAGCTGGGCGCCGAGCGGGCGTTGTTCGGGGCCTGGCTGACGACGCTGGCCGTCATCCGGGTGGTGTCGATCAGCCTGGAGCGCACCGAGGTCGAGATCGCCGAGGAGATCGCCGACGCCGTCGACGCCTTCTGATGCGGGCCCGCCGTGGCCTCCGGCCTAATATCTGACACATCGTCAGATATCGCTGATCGCTGAAGCAGGCGAGGAGGATCATGGGGTTGCTCGACGGCAAGGTCGCCATCGTCACCGGGGCGGGACACGGCATCGGCCGGGGTCACGCCATGGAGCTGGCGCGCCAGGGCGCCCGGGTCGTGGTCAACGACCTCGGCGGATCGGTGGGCGGCGAGGGCACGTCCAAGGACGCCGACCTGACGGTCAAGATCATCGAGTCGCGGGGCGGGACCGCGATCGCCAACTACGAGGACGTCGCCGACCACGACGGCGCCGGCCGGCTGGTCGCCCGGGCGGTCGACGAGTGGGGACGGCTCGACGTGCTGGTGAACAACGCCGGCATCGTGCGGGACGGCGCCATCTGGAACATGAGCGACGTCGACTTCGAGGCCGTGCTGCGCGTGCACGTGAAGGGCACGTGGGAGCCGTGCCACTGGGCGGCCAAACACTGGCGGGACCGGTCCAAAGCCGGCGAGACGTTCACCGGGCGGGTGATCAACACGACGTCGGGGGCCGGGCTGGTCGGCAACTTCGGCCAGACGAACTACGCCACGGCCAAGGCCGCCATCGCGGGGCTGACCCAGACCCTCAGCCTGGAGCTCTACCGGCTGGGTGTGACCGTCAACGCGGTGGGCCCCGCCGGCGCCACCCGCATAACGGCCACCATGCCGGGCGCGCCGGCGGTGATCGAGCCCGACGAGCTGGGCGACGACGAGTACAACCCGATGGACCCGGCCACCTCGTCCCCGTTGGTGGCGTGGCTGGCGTCCGACGAGGCCCAACACGTGACCGGCCAGGTGATCCGGGCGGTGGGCGATCGGATCGTGTGGATGCGCGGCTGGACCGACGGTCCGAGCGTCTCGAACGGCGGGAAGCGCTGGGACGCCACCACGCTGGGCACCGTGCTGGCCACGGATGTCTTCGGCACCCGGGCACCCGGTCTGCGCTACTGAGAGCCGGACCGAGTACCGTCCGTCCCCGATGGGGGGACGCGACAACGTGGTCGCCGGGGGTGGCCAGGCCTACCTACGCGATGTCCAGTACCGCGACAGCTCACGCCTCGCGGCCCGCGCGCGCCTCCATGTGAAGTACGGGACGGCCGCGATGGCCTGGTTCCCGTGGCTCGCCACCCAGGTGGCGTGGCCCGAAGGGGCCCGGGTGCTGGAGGTGGGCTGCGGGGCCGGCTGGATGTGGGCCGAGGCGTCCGCCCGGCTGCCGATCGACCTGGAGCTGACCCTCACCGACCTGTCGCCGGGCATGGTGACCGAGGCGCTCGACCGGGTCGGCTCGCTCGGCCGCTACCGCCAGACGGTGGGCCGGGTGGCCGACGTCCAGGAGCTGCCGTTCCGCGACGCGGCGTTCGACGTGGTGGTGGCCAACTACGTGCTGCACCACGTGCCCGACGCGGGGCGGGCCGTGGCGGAGATGGCCCGGGTGCTGCACCCCGACGGCGTGGCCGTCGTCGCCTGCGTCGGTGACGGGCATCTCGCCGAGCTGCACCAGATCCGCCGGGAGGTGTTCGGCGACGGCTGGAGCAACGCCCTCACCGACACGTCGTTCGGTGCCCGCTCCGGCGCCCGGCTGCTGCCCTACCGCTTCGGCCTGGTCGACTGGCGCCCGTACGACGACTACCTCGACTGCCGAGACCCCGACGACGTCCTCGCCTACCTGGCGTCGACCCCGCCGGTCGAGGACGCCGACGCCACTCAGCACAGCCGGGTCGTCGAGGCGGTGCGGGCCCGCTTCGACGCCGAGGGCGGCCGGCTGCAGGTGAGCAAGGACACCGGCCTGTTCGTCTGCCACGCCCCGACCCCGCCGTCGTACTGAGCGCCTGAACCAGCGAGGGCGGCGCCTTGGCGGCGCCGCCCTCGGGCTGGTGTCGGTGGTGGGCTACCGGGACGAGCCCGGCAGGGGATCTGTGGATCAGTGGATCAGAGCAGGCCCAGCCGCCGGCTGCAGGCCGGCCACGAGCCCCAGCCCGACCGGGCCTGGAGCCGCTGGCCCATCAGGATCTGCGTCTCACGTGAGGCATCGCTCGGCAGGCCGGTACCACCGACGCTCTGCCAGGAGCCCAGCGAGAACTGCAGGCCGCCGTAGTAGCCGTTGCCCGTGTTGATCGACCAGTTGCCACCGGCCTCGCACTGGGCGAGGGCATCCCAGGTGGCATAGCTGTTGGGGTCACCGATGCCACCGCCGCTGTCCGGCGGTGCCTCCTCGGTGTTGGGCGGATCGGTCGCCGGCGGGCGGGTCGTCGGCGGATCGGTCGTCGGCGGCTCCGTGGGGGGAGGCGGCGGCTCCGTCGGCGGAGGGGGCGGCGGGGTGGTGGTCGTCCGCAGCGACAACCCGGCGTTGCCCTTGGCCAGATCGGCCACCGACGCGTTGTGCCGCAGGGCGACGAGAGACGAGGGCGACTCGGCAGCCGCTTCGACCCGGTCCTGCCCACCGTCGGGAACGACGGCGTTGGCCAGGATCACGGGGCCGACGAGCAAGGCGAGACCGGCTGCGCCGCCGATCACGGCCCTGCGCACCGCAGCTCGGCTTGCCGAGTCCTCGGTACTGGGAGGGTGGTCTGTCCGCTGTGCCATCGAAGGCGTTCTCCTTCCGGCGCGCGCGTATGGGCCTTGGGCTTCGAGAGGGAGTGCAACCAGGGGCGCCCCAGCGCGTGCCGTCCTATGCGGTTGGTGCAAGGAGTCTGTCACGATCGCAATGATTTCGCAACGTTGAGTGGTCGGAGAGGACCCCCAGTGGCCCCTCTCCGTCGTATTTCCCAGCGGAAGTTCGAGCCACCGTAGATCGTGGAGAAGGGTCCGTGCAGCACACCCTCAGAACAAGATCTGACGGTGTGTCAGAAGTTGTGCCACACTCGTTCCGCCCCTGGTCAGGAAGGGAATCGGCTTGTGACAGAGCGCAGCGGCAGTACCACGGAACCGGCTCGCAAGCCGCCCCTGGCCGGGGTCCGGATCGTCGAGTGCTCGATGCTCGGCCCGGGGGCCGTCACGACACATCTGGCGGACCTCGGCGCCGACGTCATCAAGGTGGAGCCGCCCGCGGGCGATTACATCCGGGAGATGACGTGGCCCATCGTCGAGGGCGTCTCGCTCATGCATCTGCACGTGAGCCGGGGCAAGCGCTCGATCACCCTCGACCTCCGCACGGAGGAGGGCAGGGCCGTGTTCGTGGACCTCGTGCGGGGGGCCGACGCCGTGGTCGAGGCGATGCGGCCGGGCGGTCTCGACCGCCGGGGCGTGGGCTACGAGGCACTGCGCCAGGTGAACCCTGCGCTCGTGTTCATCACGATCTCCGGCTACGGGATGACCGGCCCGTACAAGGACATGCCCAGCCACGGCGTCGCCTACGACACGTGGGCGGGCCTGGTGAACCCGGGGATCGACGATGACGGGTTCGCCTACATCCCGGAGCACCCCTCGATGGGCATCCACGCCGGCCCGCTGTTCGGCGCGCTCGGCATCCTGGCCGGGATCATCCGGGCCCGGGAGACGGGCGAGGGCTGTCGCATGGAGATCGCCCAGGCGGACGCGGCCGCGGCGATGGACTGGTATCGCAGCGAGACGTGGAAGGCGTACGAGCGCCCGGAGAGCGAGGTCACGGGCAACGCGTCGGACAACTACGAGCGCAGGGCCCCGGGTACGGCGGGCATGCGCCACGGCGTGCGCTACCAGATGTACGCGTCGGCGGACGGCTTCGTGCTCTTCCAGGCGTCTGAGCGCGAGTTCTGGCGGAACTTCTGCGAGGGCATGGACCGCATGGACATGTTCGAGCGCTGGCCGGGCGCCCGCGTGGCCGACCACGCCCCCGGCAACCGGGAGATGCAGGCGGAGCTCCGGGACATCTTCGCCACCCGGACCAGCCAGGAGTGGATCGCCTTCGGCGACGCCCACAACACGCCCATCGCCCCGGTGAACACGCCCCAGACACTGGCGGACGACCCCCAGTTCCAGCACCGGCTGCCGTTCCACCCCCGGGAGGCCCTGGGTGCGGAACAGCTGCCGACCCCGATCAAGCTGATGGACGAGGACTTGCCCGCCCCGACCAAGGCCCCGACCCCGGGCCAGCACACGGACGAGCTGCTGGCGGAGGTACTGGGCTACCCACAGGACCGCATAGCCGAACTGCGCGACGCGGGCGCCTTCGGCTGACCACCGCCTCCTGCGGACAGCAGCCCCGTCCGTCCGAACCCGGTCGCCCCGGCCCAGGCGGCGGAGCCGCGTGACCATAGGGCGAACGACAGCGGCCCCGATCACCCCGATCACCCCGATCGCCCCGTCCCGGTGGTGTGGCTGTGGTTGGTGGGGTGGGGTCGGCGTGTGGTGATGGGCTGGGGCTGCGTTCGCCGGGCCGGGGTGGTGTGGCTGTGGTTGGTGGGGTGGGGTCGGCGTGTGGTGATCGGCTGCGGCCGCGATCGCCCCGATCGCCCCGTCCCGGTGGTGTGGCTGTGGTTGGTGGGGTGGGGTCGGCGTGTGGTGATCGGTAACGGGACCGGCCGCTCGGAACCGGTGGCGTCGGTGTGGTCGGCGTAGCGGGGTCGCCCGGAGGCGGCCGCGTGGGCACGGATGGCGAGGTGGGGTCAGCATCAGGTGATCGCTTGCCGGACGGCCTCGGCGAGGTCAGCGGGGAGGAGGTCGTGGACCGAGGCGAGGAGGTCGTCGCGGGCCGGGAAGGCGGAGAGGAGCCAGCGGGCCCACATGCCGTCGTCCATCCACTTGGCCAGGGCGGGCGACGAATCGAGCCCGGGGACGTCGATGGTCTCCGGATGCCGTCGTAGCCGGGACCAGGGCCACGAGGTGGCCAGCGTGCGGCTGGCTCTCGCCAGCGCGACCGGATCGGACGGGACCGGGGCCGGGCCCGCCGCCGGATGGACGCCGGCCACCGCCTCCCAGTCGCGCGGTAGGGACGCCGGGCCACGGCTGGCCGCGTCCACCAGGCGGTCGAGCCAGCACAGGGTCCACAGGTCGGTCGTGCTGGCCGGCGGGGCGGCGGTCGGCAGGCCGAGGGCCCGCCGGCAGGCGTCGGCCACCATGCCCTCCGGCTGCTCGGGGATGGCGACGGGCTCTGCCTTGCCGTGCTGAATGAGCGTGCTGGTCTCGCCCGAGCGGTGGACCACGACCGTGACGAACACGTCGCCCAACCCGGCGCCCGGTCGGGGTCTCCCGGTGTCGTCGAGCGTGTGGGCCGACCCGGCCCCGGACACGCCGAGGGCGGTCCAGTGGGCGGGGGCGACGAAGCGCAGGAGCAGGTCGAGGGGATGGGTCCCGGCGAGCGGGCACCACACCAGCGCGTCCGGCCTGGTCTCGACGAGCCACATGACGGCGGTGCCGGCCGCGGCGGCCCAGATCTGGGCGTGGGCCTGGCGGGCGAGTGCGAGCAGCCGGGCGTGCAGGGGTGATGAGGAGGTGGGGCACACGGGAGCCTCCGGGACTTGGAACCACCGGTTGTCTGTCGGAGGTCACGTGCCTGGAGTGCTCGGCCGGGGGACCACAAACCCGCTGACTGCGCTGATGGGCGCTGCGGACACATCCGCTGCCATGAACGATAGTGCGGGGGTGTGACAGTTTAGGGAGACGCAGGGGAATCCACGAAAGAGATCATGTTCACCCGACGACGTTCGACCAGGATCCGGGTGAGGCGGGCGTCGCTCGCCACGTAGGCGTCCAGGTCGGCGAGCGCGAGCTCGTGGATCCGCTCACGGTCGACCTCGACCGGGGTGAGGCCCACCACCCGGGCGATGGCCTTGAGCGAGCACGAGATGTGCAGCACCCGGCCCACGTCGCCCCGGTACATGCGGTAGCCATCGAGGTGGCGGTGCCCGTACCACCTGGCCCGGTAGGCACCGGCGTGTCCGGCCAGCGGGCCCCGGCTCAGCACGACCGTCGGGTCCGGGACGAGGCGCAGGCCCAGGGGGACCCCGGCGATGGCGGCCCGGTCGACCAGGAACGGCAGGTCGAAGGCGGCGCCGTTCCAGGTGGCGAGGATCCCGGGGTCGAGGGCGCGGATCCGGGCGTCCAGGGCGGCCAGGAGGGCGGGCTCGGATCCGCCGAACACCTCGTCGCCCTCGGTCGTCGACAGGGCGGCGCTGACGATGGGTGACACCGCGGGGTCCAGGCCGTCCACCGACGTGTCGGTCTCGATGTCGAGCCCGTAGACGGCGGGGTCCGTCATCGGATGGCCAGCACCACCGCCACGTAGTGGCAGACGTAGCCGGCCAGCGTGCAGGCGTGGAAGATCTCGTGGTACCCGAACGTGGCCGGGGCGGGATCGGGGCGGCGCAGGGCGTACACCAGCCCGCCGGCGCTGTAGGCGAGCCCGCCGAACAGGATCAGGGCCACGAGCCCGGGCCCACCCTCGCGGGCCAGCGCCGGCAGGACCCCGATGGCCACCCAGCCCAGCGCCACGTAGAACGGCGTGTACAGCCACGGTGGGGCCGACAGCCACGCGACCCGGAACACGATCCCGGCAAGCGCTCCCACCCAGACGACGGTCAACACCACTGTGCGGGCCGTACCGTCGAGGAGCGCCAGGCAGATCGGGGTGTAGGTCCCGGCGATCATCAGGAAGATGTTCGAGTGGTCGAGCCGGCGCAGCAGGGCGCGGGTGCGGGCGTCCCAGTGGCCTCGGTGGTACAGGGCGCTGACCCCGAACAGCTCGGCGCTGGCCAGCGCGTAGACCAGGCAGCCCCAGCGCTCGGCGGCGGTGTCCGCCACCCCGAGGACCAGCACGGCGCCCGCCACCAGCGACACGGGGAAGGCGATGAGGTGGAGCACCCCCCGGAAGCGGGGTTTGGCCGGCGGTTCGGCGACCGCACCCCCGCTTGTCGGGCTGGCGAGAGACATGCCCCCAAACTAACGACAGGTGGCCCCCGCTCCCGCGGCACTACCTCAGGCGGCGCCTGCGCCCACGAGGCGGTAGCCGCGGCGGTGGACGGTCGACACCTCCAGGCCATGGGCGGCGATGCGCCGGCGGAGGCGGGCGACGGTGACCTCCACCAGGTGCGGGTCCGTGGAGGACGGGTCCCAGCAGCGGGCCAGAAGCTCGGGCTTGGACACGACCACGCCCGGTCGGGTGGCGAGGACCTGGAGGACCAGGGTCTCGCGTCGGGTCAGGTCGATGCCCCGGCCGGCCACGGCGACCCGGGAGCCGCGGAGTTCGACACCCACACCATCGACGTCCACCAGCCTGGTCCGGGCCACCAGGTGGTCCGTCAGGCATGCGATCATCGAGCCGAGGCGGGCGCGGGCCGGGACGATCGGCTGCGTGATGCCCGAGGCCCGGGCGCCCGCGGCACAGACCGGTCCGATGCACACGGCCGAGACCCGGCGGGCCAGGGCGTCGCGGACGGCGCCGTCGCAGCCGGCGGCCGTCGCGGCGCCGAGGAAGTTGCGGACCGCGGGGCGGCTGGTGAACGTGAGCGCGTCGACCCGGCCGTTCACCGTGGCGTCGATCAGCCGCTCGAGGGGCCGGGGATCCGAGGGTGCGTACCAGCGGTAGACGGGCACCTCGACCACCTCGGCGCCCCGAGCGCGTAGTGAGGCGATCGCGGCGTCGACCTCGCCGCCGTCGCATTGGAGTGCGATCCGCAGCCCGGCCAGCGCCGGCCGGGAGAGGAGGTGGCCGACCACCTCGGCCAGCGTCTCGGTGGACGCACGCCACACCACGTCCAGGCCCGCGGCCAGCGAGGCCCCGGCGGCCTTGGGACCCCGTGCGAGCACCTCGGCGTCCGCCAGCGCGGCGAGCAGGGCGTCGCCCAGGCCATGGCTGTCGGCCAGCGCCAGCCACGAGCGCATGCCCAGCCCGGTGTGGGCGATGACCACACTGGGCGGGCGCGCCACCAGCCGCTCCGTGGCGGCCCGCACGCCTTCGTCCGCCGCCAGCGGCACCGTGCGGATGGAGGGACCGTGGATGACCTCGGCCCCCCGGCGCCGGATCATCTCGGCCTGCTCCTGCCAGCGGCGGTCCGCAGTGACCCCGACCGTGAAGCCCTCCAGGACAGCGGTCATGCCCGGCCATCGTCGCGGAGCGCTGTTACGTGGGCGTTTCCTCGGGTGATCGGCGGTGTGAGAGATGTCGGCGCTATGCGGCTGAGGGCGCCAGGGCGTTGAGCGTGTGCAGGAGGCGGGTCTGGATCTCCCGGTAGTGCGGATGGTCGATCACGGACACCCGGTCGCGGGGCCGCGGCAGCTCGACGGGGATCACGTCGCCCACCGACGGACCGGGCGGGTTGCCCAGCACGACGATCCGATCTGACAGCAGGATCGCCTCTTCGATGCCGTGGGTCACCATCACCACGATCTCGGTGTCGGACTCGCTCTGCCACAGCTCGATGAGCTGGGCCTGCAGCCGCGCCCGGGTGAGGGCGTCGAGGGCGCCGAACGGTTCGTCGAGGAGCAGCACCCGGGGCTCCACCGCGAAGGCCCGGGCCACCGCCGTGCGCTGCTGCATGCCCCCGGAGACCTGGTGGGGCCGCTTGTCGCGGGCATCCCACAGGCCGACCGCCGTGAGGTAGCGGCGGGCGATGGCACCGGCCTCGTCCCTGCGTTCGGGACGGGCCGAGCGGACGGCGGTCCGGACGTTGTCGAGCAGGCTGAGCCGGGGGAGCAGCGAGTAGCTCTGGAACACCATGGCCCGGTCGGGCCCCGGAGCGGTGACGGGCTCGCCGTCGAGCGTCACGCTGCCGCTGTCGGGTGGGACCAGCCCGCCCAGCACCTTGATCAGCGTCGACTTGCCGCAACCCGAATGCCCGATGAGCGAGACGAGCTCACCGGGCCGCACCGACAGGTCCAAACCCCGCAGCACCCACTGGCGGGTGCCGCGGTGGGCGAAGCCCTTCCAC
Source organism: Actinomycetota bacterium (assembly GCA_046734695.1). GTDB lineage: Bacteria > Actinomycetota > Acidimicrobiia > Acidimicrobiales > VFJN01 > ZC4RG19. Next base: position 9,227 of record JBKPRS010000195.1, read on the forward strand.
AGGCCGGACACGTCGAGAGTCATACGTGAGCCTCCTGGCGGGCGACGGCGCGGGCCAGTCGCAGGAACAAGAAGTCGAGGATCAGGCCCACGGTGCCGATGATCAGGATGGCGCAGATCACGTGGGCGATGTTCAGGGCGTTGTACTCGGTCCACACGTAGGACCCGATGCCCGACCCTCCGGCCAGCATCTCGACCGCGACGATCACCATCCACGCAATGCCCATGGAGACCCGCAGGCCCACGACGATGGAGGGCAGCGAGTCGGGGATCAGCACGTGGCGCAGGTAGGCGACCCGCCCGAAGCGGAACACTCGGGCGATGTCCTTGTGGTCCTGGGGGACCTCGGCCACGCCTGCCGCGGTGTTCAGCACGATGGGCCACAGCGCGGTCACGAAGATGACCCACGGCCCGGCCTTGAGCGGACTGGCCAGCACGGTGAGGAAGATCGGGTACCAGGCGAGCGGGGACACCGGGCGCAGCAGCTGCACGACCGGGTTCACTGCCAGCCAGGCGCGGCGGCTGGCCCCGATGAGCAGCCCCACGGGGATCCCGACGAGCGCGGCCATGGTGAAGCCCTTGAACACCCGCTGCACGGACTCGCCCACCCGGAGCAGGATCCCCTTGTCGTTCGGCCCGTTGTCGTAGAAGGGGTCGGCCAGCAGTTTGCGCATCTCGGTGAATGTCTCGCCCGGGGTCGGCAGGTCCGGGGAGTGGGCGCTCGCCAGTTGCCAGGCCAGCAGGAACACGACCAGTCCCACGAGCGACCAGCCCGCTACGGTGACGGCCCGGCGGACCCGGGACGGCCCGGGCGGTAGGTCCGGTGGCTCGGGGACCTGCAGGCCAGCGGGCACGGCGTCGTCGGCCGGGACCAGCGGGACGTCTGGTGCGTCGCCCACGGGCATGGTGCCATCCGGCATCGCGCCGGCGGCACCGGTCGCCGCTTCGTCGTCGGTGGTGGTGGCCGCGGTGTCGCGCGTCAGGTCGTGGAGGGTCATGGGCGCTGCGCCTCCTCGTCGGGGTCGGCGGGATCGAAGGTCACGTCGTCGAGGCGCACGTCGAAGGGCGACATGTCGTCGTCGGGGACGTCGATGCCCTCGGCCTCGGCCACCTCGGCGTACAGGTCCGTGAGGATCAGGTCGTCGACGATGTCGGCGTAGGGCGGGGCCTCCGTGAGGTAGCCCATGCGCTGGTACTGGGCCAGGAACCAGTAGCCGTGGGCCCGGCGGGGGAACGACACCTGGCCGTCCCGGAAGAAGCGCATCTGGTCGCCCTCGAACGTGCGCTGGCCGAGGTCCGCTCCGAGGTCGTACTCCCCGGTGAGCCGGCCCCGGATCTCGGCGGCCGGGGCGTTGACGTACGCCTCGGCCCCGAGCGTGTCGGCTGCCTCGGAGCGGTTGGCCGGGTCGTCCAGCCAGCGGGCGGCCTTCAGCGTGGCGCCCATCAGGTCCCGCAGGACGTCGGGCTTGGACGAGGCGAAGCCGCGGTTCACCACCAGGGCCTTCTCCGGGTGGTGCTCCCACAGGTCCTGGGTGGCCAGGTGAGTGAAGCCGATGCCCTGGCGGACGGCCACCGCGTTCCAGGGCTCGCCCACGCAGTAGCCGCTCACTGTGTTCGTGGCCATGTTCTGGACCATCTGGGGTGGCGGGATCGGGTCGATCTTCACGTCGTCCAGCGCCGTGCCGGTGGCCAGCAGCCAGTAGCGCAGCCACATGTCGTGGGTGCCGCCGGGGAAGGTCATGCCCAGGGCCGGCGTGCCTGCCGAAGCCAGGACGTCGTGGGCGGCGTCGAGGTCCGCGTAGCCGGCGTCGGCCAGGTTGGAGGCCAGCGTGATGGCCTGGCCGTTCTGGTTCAGCATCATCGCGATCTGCAGGTCGCGCGAGTTCCCGCCGATCCCGGTGGCCAGCGAGAACGGCATGCCGAACAGGCAGTGGGCGCCGTCGAGCTGGCCGGCCAGCAGTGCGTCGCGGGTGGCCGGCCAGGACGCCTGCTTGATGACCGAGACCTCCAGGTCCCGCTCGTCGTAGTAGCCCAGCTCCTGGGCCATGACGACGGGGGCGCAGTCGGTCAGGGCGATGAAGCCGAGATTGACCTTCCGCTTGGGCCCGCCACCCCCGCCGCCGGACGTGCCGGCCGTGGTGTCGCCCGAAGCCGAGGGCTCGCTGCCGCCACACGCGGCAGCCAGGCCCGGCAGCGCCGCCCCGAGCGACACGAGGCCCGCGGCCCTGATGAAGGATCGTCTGTCCACGGAGCCGACCGTATGGACGGCCGAGTTCCGGCCGGTTTCCGGGCCGTCACCATCGCGGGACGGCAGGCGCATCGCCCCCGGCCTCGGATGTGCGCGACTTCTCACGCACCGTGGACGGCGGAGAGGACTGTGTCAGAGGATCTGGCGCAGGAACGTCCGGGTCCGCTCCTCGGTGGGGTTGTCGAAGAAGTGCTGCGGCGTCCCCTCCTCGACGATCTGGCCGTCGGCCATGAACACGACCCGGTCGGCCACCTCGCGGGCGAAGCCCATCTCGTGGGTCACGACGATCATGGTCATGCCTGAGCGGGCCAGTTCCTTCATGACGTCGAGCACCTCGGCGATCATCTCCGGGTCGAGGGCGGACGTAGGTTCGTCGAACAGCATGATCTTGGGCTGCATGGCCAGCGCCCGGGCGATGGCCACCCGCTGCTGCTGGCCGCCCGAGAGCTGCCCGGGGTACTTCTCGGCCTGTTCGGGGATCTTGACCCGCTCCAGCATCTGGCGGGCCAGTGCGTTCGCATCCGCCCGGTTCATCCGGCGCACCTGGCGGGGTCCGAGCGTGACGTTCTCCAGCACGGTCAGGTGCGGAAACAGGTTGAACTGCTGGAACACCATGCCGACCTCGCGGCGGATGCCGGCTATGTTGCGCAGGTCGTCGGTCATCTCGATGCCGTCGACCACGATGCGGCCCCGGTCGTGCTGCTCCAGGCGGTTGATGCAGCGGATGAACGTCGACTTGCCCGACCCCGAGGGACCGATGACCACCACGACCTCCCGGCGCCCCACCGCCAGGTCGACCCCGCGCAGCGCCTGGAAGTCGCCGAACCACTTCTCGACGCCCTCGCAGTCGATGATCGGACCGGCCTCGGCGTCGGCGGGCACGGCCTCGGTGGTGGTGTCGGTCATCGGCGCTCTCCCACTCCCAGCCGGCCCTCGAGGCGCCGGCTCTCCCGCGACATGGTGTACGACCCCGCCCAGTAGATGAGGGCGACGAAGGCGAACGTGACGGTGTGCAGTCCCTGGCCCAGGAACCGGGGCTGGCTCGCGGTGTTCTCGGCCACCTCCAGCAGCTCGAGGAAGCCGATGATCTGCAGCAGTGAGGTGTCCTTGAACAGGCTGATGAACTGGCCGACCATGGCCGGGATCACCGCCCGCAGCGCCTGGGGCAGCACGATCAGCCGGGTGATCTTCCACGACGACAGGCCGAGTGCCTGACCCGCCTCCCGCTGGCCACGGGAGATCGACTGCAGCCCGCCCCGCACCGTCTCGGCCACGTAGGCAGCCTCGAACAGCACGATGGCGATCAGCGCCCGGGCCAGCGGGCTGGGCGGCTCGACCGTGTTGGGGAAGAACAGCGGGATCACGTACTGGCCCAAGAACAGCAGCGCCACCAGGGGCACGCCCCGAATCAGCTCGATGTAGCCCACCGACAGCGAGCGCAGCACCGGCAGCGACGAGCGGCGCCCCAGCGCCACCAGCACGCCCAGCGGGAACGAGAGGGCTATCCCGCCGATGGTCACGAACAAGGTCAGATGCAGCCCACCCCAGTCGTTCCAACCCACGCCCTCCTCCCCGGTCGCGAGCTGGGCCGAGAGCACCGCACCCATGATCAGCGCCAGCACGGCGAAGCGGATCGGCCGGCGCCCCAGGGCCCGGGTGCTGGCCAGCACGGCCCCGGCGATCAGGGCCAGCTGCACGGCGTCGGCCAGGGACCACAGCCCTCCGCCCGACCCGGCCACCAGCGTGTACACCAGGATCAGCGCCACCAGCAGGCCGACGACCAGGTAGCGGGCGAGGCCGGGGAGGCGCAGCCCCAGCCACCGGCTGCCGGCCAGCACCAGCCCGGCTCCGAGCGTGGCCAGCAGCGGGGTCCAGGTGCGGGTCTGGGACAGGATCACGGCCACGCACGCCAGCGCGGGCCAGTAGCGGCGCAGCCAGCTCCAGCGGCCGGGACGCTCCACCGGGCGCCCGGACGACTCGGCCTGGGCGTAGGACTGGGCCACGATGGCGCCGCTGAACAGGCCGGCGGTGGCGGCAGCAACGTACAGGGCGGCCCAGAGGCGCCAGGCCTCCTCGATCGGGAAGCGGCCGATCATGAACACGCGCAGGTTGGCCCGCACGATCTCCCAGTCCGACGACACGAAGGCGAACCACGCCATGCGGAACAGCCCGTAGCCCAGCGCCAGGGCGAACACCACGGTCAGCAGCGACGCCATCGGGGTCGGGAACAGGTTCTTGCGGGCCCACTGCCGCGGGGTGAGGTGGATCTCGGGGCGGGTGGGGTCGAGCGGGCTGGCGAGCGGGAGCGGCTCCTCGGTCGCGGGGATCCCGGGCACGTCGACGGTCATCGCTCCACCAGTTGGAGGCGGCGGTTGAGGATGTTGAGGAAGAACGACGTCAGCAGGGAGAACGCCAGGTAGATCCCCATCAGGACCAGGACCATCTGCAGTGCCGGGGCGCGGCTGCTGCCCACCAGGCGGAAGGCGAGGCCGGCGACGTCGGAGTAGGCGACCGCGATGCCGAGGGACGTGTTCTTGATCAGGCTCAGGTACTGGTTGATCGTCGGGGGCACTGCGATGCGGAAGGCCTGGGGGAGCACCACGTGGCGCAGCCGTTGGATGTCCGTGAGCCCGATGGCGGTGGCCGCCTCGGTCTGGCCGTGGGGGACCGCCAGCACGCTGCCCCGCACGATCTCGGCGATGTGGCTGCCGTGGTACACCGCCAGGGCCACGGTGATGGCGACGTAGGGGATGTTGAACGAGAACCCGCCGACGACTCCCAGGCCTTCGGCTGAAGGGTGGGACCAGGTGACCGGGGCGTCCAGCGCGAACCACCCGCCGATGGCCACGGCCAGGAACAGGCCACCGCCCCACAGCAGACGGTGGTCGGGGGCGCCGGTGGCGTTGGAGACCCGGGTGCGCCAGGCGGCCACGACGAACGCACACACCGCGGCCGCGGCCA
>JBKPRS010000196.1:0-2823 GCA_046734695.1 Actinomycetota bacterium
ACCGCCGGGGCTGCTCTTGCCGTTCTCCCACCTCGACACCATCGAACTCGTGGCGCCGATGTCATCCTCGCCGAGCCGCCGAGCAGTGTCTCGCAACTCCCGCACCAGACGATCCTGGGACCAACCCCGCCTCGCTCGTTCGACCCGGATGAGGCGACCGTCCAGATGCGGGTTCCCGTCGGTCATGTTGCTCCGATCTGCCGCACACCTCAGCGATTGAAGGCAAGGCGAGCCAGCTATCCGCCTTCGTAGCGTAGTGGTCCCCTCACGTCATGAACTTGAGCAGAGACGCGTCCGGGACATGCTGTGAGTTGATCGACGTCGACTCACCCTGGTGGCGGGGCTACTACGACGGATGGTGCGACGCCGCGGACGGCCACGCGGCCACCTGCGACGGCGGCAAGGGGACGGCCTGGTCGAGCGGGTACAGCGCGGGATGGCGAGCGGGTGATGACCGCCACGACCTTGCCCATGGCGCGAAGCCGCGGCCCTGTGTCATGCCGCCTGTTTGGCCGGGAACAGGTTCGAGAGGATGTCGACCAGCTCGGTGGCCACGCCGCGGCCGCCCTTGACCGGGATGACCAGCTGGCCCATGTCGGCCTTGTACAGGCCTCGGGGGACGAGGCGCTTGAGGCGCACCTCCTCGGACACCTTGAGCTTCACCGGGCTCATGCGGGCGGTCCACACCGCGGCGCCGATGCCCGTGACCTTGACGACGTTCAGCTCGCGGATGTCCAGGCGGGAGGCCTCGGCGCGGAGGCGGGCGACGTCCAGGAGGGCGGCCGCCTCGTCCGGGACCGGGCCGTAGCGGTCCTCCCACTCGGCCCGGATGTCGGCCACCTCGGCCTCGGTCGTGACCGCGGCCAGCCGGCGGTAGGCCTCCAGGCGCAGCTCCTCCTTGGGGACATACGACTTGGGCAGGTTGGCGTCGAGCGGTAGGTCGAGCTTGATCTCGGCCGGCTCGCGGACCTCCTCGCCCTTGAGCTCGGCCACCACCTCGCTGACCATCTGGCAGTACAGGTCGTAGCCCACCGCCGCCACGTGGCCGGACTGGCCCGTGCCCAGCAGGTTGCCCGCGCCCCGGATCTCCAGGTCGCGCATGGCGATCTTGAACCCCGAGCCCAGCTCGGTGGCCTCGCCGATGGTCTTCAGCCGCTCGTAGGCCTCCTCGGTGAGCGCCCGGTCCCGCGGGTGGAACAGGTAGGCGTACGCCCGCTGGCCCGAGCGTCCCACCCGGCCCCGGATCTGGTGGAGCTGGCCCAGGCCCAGCAGGTCGGCCCGGTCGACCACCAGCGTGTTCACCGTGGGCATGTCGATGCCCGACTCGATGATCGTGGTGCAGACCAGGACGTCGTACTCGCCCTCCCAGAAGTCGAGCACCACCCGCTCCAGGGAGCCCTCGTCCATCTGGCCGTGGGCGATCGCTATCCGAGCCTCGGGGACCAGGTCGCGCAGCTCGGCCGTCACCTGGTCGATGTCCTGCACCCGGTTGTGGACGTAAAACACCTGCCCCTCGCGCAGCAGCTCACGGCGGATGGCCTCGGCCACGGCCCGCTCGTCCTGCTCGCCCACGTAGGTGAGGATCGGCTGGCGCTCGGCCGGCGGGGTGTTGAGCAGCGTGAGGTCACGGATGCCGGTCAGGCTCATCTCCAGTGTGCGGGGGATGGGCGTGGCGGTCAGCGTCAGCACGTCGACGCCGGTGCGGAACTTCTTGATCTGCTCCTTGTGGCTGACGCCGAAGCGCTGCTCCTCGTCCACCACCAGCAGGCCCAGGTCCTTGAACGTGACGTCGCCCGACAGCAGCCGGTGGGTGCCGATCACGATGTCGACCGCTCCGGCCTCGATGTCCTTGGCCACCTTGCGGGCCTGGGTCGGGGTCAGGAACCGGGACAGGACCTCGACGCGCACCGGGTAGCCCGCGAACCGCTCGCTGAACGTCTGGAAGTGCTGCTGGGCCAGCAGCGTCGTGGGCACGAGCACGGCGACCTGCTTGCCGTCCTGGACCGCCTTGAACGCGGCCCGGATGGCCACCTCGGTCTTGCCGAAGCCCACGTCGCCGCACACCAGGCGGTCCATGGGGCTGGGCTCCTCCATGTCGGCCTTGACGTCGGCGATGGCCTTGGCCTGGTCGGGCGTCTCCTGGTACGGGAAGGCGTCTTCGAACTCGCGCTGCCAGGGCGTGTCGGGGCTGAACGACGTGCCGCCCTCCTGCAGCCGCTTCTGGTAGAGGACCACCAGCTCCTGGGCGATCTCGGCCACCGCGGCCCGGACCTTGGCCTTGGTCCGCTGCCAGCCGTCGCCGCCCAGGCGGTTCAGGGTGGGGCTGTCGCCACCGGTGTAATGGCGTACCGCGTCGATCTGGTCCGACGGGACGTACAGGCGGTCGTCGCCCTTGTACTCCAGCAGCAGGTAGTCGCGGTCGACGCCGCCGATGGCCCGCTTGACCATCCCGCCGTAGCGGGCCACGCCGTGCTGGTGGTGGACCACGTAGTCGCCCACCTTGAGGTCGTCGAAGAAGCCCTCGGCGTCGCGGCGCCGGGGCCGGGCCCGCCGGTGGGCGCGGCGGCGGCCGGTCAGGTCGGACTCGGCCAGCACCGCAAGCTTGACGCTGCGCAACACCGCGCCCCGCTCCAGGGGCGCCACCGACACCTCGGCCGACACGCCCTCGGACGCCAGCAGGTCCCGCAAGCGTTGCGCCGAGCCGTCGCCGTCGGCGCCCACGACGATGCGGTAGCCCTCGGACTGGAGCCGACCGAGGCGGGACAGCAGCCCGGTGCCGTCGCCCACCACCGGATCCCAGCCCGAGCCCTGCACCTGGGGCGT
>JBKPRS010000197.1:0-15273 GCA_046734695.1 Actinomycetota bacterium
CCGGTGGCGGCCACAGCTACGTACGTGGCGCCGCCGGCGCTGGGGCCGGCCGAGGTCCACAGCGAGGTGCTGCGCCGGGGTCGGGGGATGAGCCAGGTGCGGTCCCGGCTGGTCCAGGACGGCACGACCCGGGTCGACGCCACCCTCACGCTGGGACGCCTCGACGCCACGGCCGAGCCCTGGTGGGGCGGAACCGCCGCTCCGGCCGTGCCCCGGCCCGAGGGACCTCGGCCGGCTCCGGCCGCCAGCCCCACCGGCATGGTCGTGCCCATCATGGACCGGGTCGACATGCGCCTCGACCCCGCCACGGCCGGCTTCCGCGAGGGGCGCCCCGGCGGCGGGGGCGAGCTACGTGCGTGGCTCTCGTTCACGGACGGCCGCGACCACGACCCGTTCTCGCTGCTCTACGCGGTGGACGCCCTGCCGCCCGCCACCTTCGAGGTGGCCGCGTCCACCGGTTGGGTGCCCACGCTGTCGCTGACGGCCTACGTGCGGGCGCTGCCCGCGCCCGGGCCGTTGCTGGTGCGCCAGCGGGCCGGCCTGGTCGAGGCCCGGCTGGTCGACGAGGTGTGCGATGTCTGGGACAGCCGCGGCCGGCTCGTGGCCCAGGCGACCCAACTCGCCGCCATCCGCACACCGTGAGTGGGAACATGGTGCGATGCCCAGGCCACCGTTCCGCACCGGCGCCGCGGCGCTGAGCATCGCGCTGGTGTTCCTCGCCGCCTGCGGGGGCGGGGGCAAGGGCGACGACGAGAGCGTCGAGGTCATCCCGTTCGCGGCGGACCCGGTGGGCGACCCGAGCACCGGCGCCGAGCTGGCCCCGGACGACGTGCCGGACTGCACGCAGGCGGACCTGCTCCTCCGGCTGCTCAGCCCGGACCAGTCCACCTCGACCGCACCCGAGCGGACCGGGCGCAGCGCGGCCGGCGTCCGCACCCTGGCCATCGAGGCCGGTCCCGGGGTCACCTGCGGGCTGGCCGGCACGCCGGTGACCCACCTGGACCCCGTGGAGGCGGCGGCCGGGCCGGTGCAGGTCGACCCCACGCCCCCCGCCGCGGGGCGGGTGCTGATGAGCGGGCGCCAGCACCTGGTGAGCCCGCTGATCTGGTCGAGCTCGTGCGGGCCGGAGGGCGCCGACGTGCAGGCGCTGGTCGACGTGGCGGGCTCGACGCTCGCGGTCGCGCTGCCGGACCCGCCGGCGTGCGATCCCAGCCGCCCCAGCCGGGCCGGTGCGTGGGTGCCCATGCCCGCCCCGGCGCAGCTGCTGCCGCTCGCGGTCAGCCTCGTCGACCCGCCCGCGGAGCTGCCCTACGGCGGGACGGCCAAGGTGGTCGTCGAGGTCCGCAACGAGGGCATCGGCCCGTTCCAGCTCGACCCGTGCCCGCTCTACAGCATCAGCTTCGCCGATGGTGCCTCGTCCGCCACGGCCGACAACCGGTTCAACTGCGCCGCGGCCCCTCCCGAGCTGGGCCCGGGCGAGACGCTGCGCTTCGCGGCCGAGCTGGCGCTGCCGCCCGACCAGATCGCGCACGACACCGAGGGCACGCTGGGCGTCGCGGTCATCGACGACTACGGCGCCGCCGCCCGGACGAAGCCGCTCACCGTCTCGACCGATTGACGGGCTGCGAAGAACGTTTATTCTTGGGGCTGTGAGCGACGCTTCGGCCCACGCGCCGGACCACGACGAGCTACGGGAGCGGCTGCTGCGGGCGGCCGCCGCGGTGTTCGCCCGGCAGGGCTACGACGGCACCAAGATCATGGACGTCGTGCGGGAGTCCGGGCTGTCCACCGGCGCGGTGTACGGCCGCTTCCGCTCCAAGAACGACCTGCTGCGCGAGGCCATCGTCACCCGGTCCCACAACGCGGCCCGGCTGGGCTCCGACGGGCTGGAGCGGGTGGCGGACCTCATCACGGCCGGCGCCACCCGCACCGACGCGCCGCTCAGCGACGCCGAGGCCCTGCGGCTCGAGGCCTTCGTCACCGCCCGCCGCGAGCCCGAGGTCGCCCAGGCGCTCGCCGACGCCCACGTCCTGTTCCGCAAGCGCATGGAGCCGCTGACCGAGGCGGCCCTGCTCGACGGCACCATCGACGACGACATCGACCCCGAGGCCGTGCTGTTCCTGGTGCGCATCCTGAACCTGGGACTGCTGCTGCACCGCGGCTCGGGCCTGCCCGGCCCCGACGAGGACTCGTGGCGGGCGCTCGTCGACCGGGTCGTGGCCAGCTTTGGCCACAGGGACGACGAGGCCAGCGCAGGCCATAAGAACCAGACCATCCCTCCCGCCAGCGACCGAGAGGACATCACCCCATGACGGCCACCGATCCGGTCCCCGCCCTGCCGAGCCAGGCCGAGGTGGACGCCAGCATCAAGATCGTCCACGACCACGCGGACCGCATATTCCTGTGGAACTACGACCGGGACCGGGGCCAGCTGGTCACGCTCTACAACAAGGCGATGGCGTCGCAGTGGAACAGCATGACCGAGCTGGACTGGTCCATCGACGTCGACCCCGAGTTCCTGGTGGACATGGAGTCGCCGTTGCTGCGCCTGGCCCGGGGCGCCATCGAGGTCGACGGCTCGCCCATCGCCTCCTGGGGTGAGCGCGAGCTGCTGGCGCTGGGCGTGGAGGCCCAGAAGGCCCAGCTGAGCCAGTTCATGCACGGCGAGCAGGGCGCCATGATGACGGCGGCCAAGATCGTCGAGACGGTGCCCTGGATCGACGCCAAGTACTACGCGTCGACCCAGACGATGGACGAGGCCCGCCACACCGAGGTGTTCGCCAAGTACCTGCACACCAAGGTGGGCGAGGCCTACCCGATGAGCCCGTTCCTCGAGGCGCAGATCATGGCGCTGCTGGAGGACAGCCGCTGGGACATCGCCTACCTCGGCATGCAGATCGTCATCGAGAGCCTGGCCCTGGCCGCCTTCGGATCGCTGCTGCGCACCACCCAGGAGCCGCTCCTGCGCAAGCTGCTGCGCTACGTCATGTCCGACGAGGCCCGCCACGTGGCGTTCGGCGTGATCAGCCTGGCCGAGTACTACCGGGGCCTGACCGACGCCGAGCTCAAGGAGCGCCAGGACTTCCTCATCGAGAACACCCTGCGCAACCGGCTGCGCTCCACCACGCCCGAGATGTGGGAGCGCCTCGGGGTGTCGGCCGAGCAGGTCGTCCCCGCGCTGATGACCGCGGCCGAGCGGATCAAGCTCAGCCCGTTCGCCGGCTTCCAACGGGGGTTCTTCTCCAAGCTCGTGCCCAACGTCCGCAAGCTGGGACTGCTCGACGCCAACGACGGCCACCTGCGCCGGGCGTGGGGCGAGGCCGGGCTGCTGGAGTTCGAGTTCGCCGACGACACCGGGTCCGACTACGCCACCTACGACGCGGTGGCCGCCGACCGCGAGGCCGCGGCCGCCGCGGCGGCCCAGGCGTCCTGACCGGCGGCGCGCCCGCCGCCGCTCCCTCCCCTGCCCCGACTCCACCGAGCGAGGACACTCCCATGACCGAACGCACCCTGCGCGGCGCCGCCGCCCTGGTGGGCGTGGCCGACGACGCCTCGCCCACCGGCGAGCTCGACAGCCACGGTCGGGCCCTGGAGACGGCCATGATCCGGGAGGCGCTGGACGACGCCGGGCTCACCCTGGCCGACGTCGACGGCGTGTGCCACGCCGGCTCGCCCGCGGCGCTGGCCGAGTTCCTCGGCATCCAGCCCCGCTACCTGGACGGCACGATGGTCGGCGGGTCCAGCTTCGAGCTCTACGTCGAGCACGCCGCGGCCGCCATCGCCGCTGGGCTGTGCGACGTCGTGGTGGGCGTGTACGCCGCCACCCCCCGGGGCGACCGGCACCGGCCGGGCGGCGGTGGCGGCGGCTTCCGCGGCCGTCCCGGAGGAATGGGCCCGCAGATGGAGTTCGAGCTGCCCTACGGGCTGCGCATGCCCATGGGCGCCTACGCCCTGGCCGCCTCCCGCCACATGGCCGTCTACGGGACCACGGCGGAGCAGCTGGCGCAGATCGCGGTGGACACCCGGGCCTGGGCGGCCTTCAACCCCAAGGCCCGCTACCGGGACCCGATCACGATCGACGACGTGCTGGCCTCGCCCATGGTGGTGTCGCCGCTGCACCTGCTCGACTGCTGCCTCGTCACCGACGGCGCCGGCGCCTTCGTGCTGACCTCGGCGGCGCGGGCCCGCGACCTGGCCAAGCCACCGGTGTACGTGCTGGGCGCGGCCACCGGCGGCACGCACCAGATGATCAGCCAGATGCCCGACCTCACGGTGACCGGCGGCGCGGTGTCCGGCCCTGCGGCGTTCCGCATGGCCGGCGTGAAGCCCGACGACGTCGACCTGCTCATGGGCTACGACAGCTTCACCATCACCGCCCTGCTCCACCTGGAGGACCTGGGGTTCTGCCCCAAGGGCGAGGGCGGCGCCTTCGTCGAGGACGGCAAGCTGGGCCCCGGGGGCGGCGGCCTGGCCATGAACACCAACGGCGGCGGCCTGTCCTTCACCCACCCGGGGATGTACGGGATGTTCCTGCTGGTCGAGGCGGTGCGCCAGCTGAGGGGTGAGACCGGCGAGCGCCAGATAGCGAAGCACGACCTGGCCGTGGCCCACGGGTCCGGGGGCGTGCTGTCGACCATGGGCACGATCGTGCTGGGAACGGAGGCCACGCTGTGACCCGCCTGATGGAACCGCCCGCGCCGAGCGAGGTGAGCGCCCCGTTCTGGGACGCCACCCGGGAGCAGCGCCTGGTGCTGCCTTGGTCGACCGTCACCGGCAAGCCGGTCTGGTACCCGCGCGAGGTCGATCCGGCCGATCCCGACGCCGCCTTCGAGTGGCGGGAAGCCAGCGGCGCGGGCACCGTCTACGCCGCCAGCGTCCATCACCGCCCCGGCCCGGGGAGGGACGAGGCGGACGGGCTGTACGTGGTGGCGCTGATCGAGCTCGCCGAGGGGGTGCGCATGATGTCGAACGTGGTCGGCTGCCCGCCCGAGCACGTGGTGGTCGGAATGCCGGTGCGCGTGGCGTGGCACCCGCTGTCCGACGGCCGCCACCTGCCGCAGTTCACGCCGGCTTGAGCCAGACCAAGGGGGGAACGATCCGATGACCGACGACAGCGAGGCGCGCTTCGACGAGGCGGCCAAGGTGGGGATGACCGCGGCCCACTGGGCGGCGGAGCAGCCCGACGCCCCGGCCATCGTGTCGCCGCTCGGGGACCGGACGTTCGCCGAGCTCAACGCCAACGCCAACCGGCTGGTGCGGGCGCTGCGGGAGCGGGGCGTGCGGGCCGGCGACGCGGTGGCGGTGATGGTGGCCAACCGGCCCGAGTTTGCCGAGGTCCTGGCGGCCACGGTCCGCTCGGGCCTGCGCTTCACCCCCATCAACTGGCACCTCACCGCCGAGGAGGCCGCCTACATCGTGGGCGACTGCCAGGCCCGGGTGTTCGTGGCCGACACCCGCTTCGCGCCGGTGGCCGCGGCCGCCGCCGAGCAATCGCCCCAGGCGACGATCCGGGTGGCGGTGGGCGGCGAGGTCGACGGCTTCACCCCCTATGACGACCTGCTCGACGGCCAGGACGGCGCCGACATCGACGATCCCACCCTCGGCCGGCAGATGCTCTACACGTCGGGCACCACCGGCCGGCCCAAGGGCGTCCACCGCGCCGAGACGCCGCCGACGTCGGGCCTGGGCCGGCTGTTCGGCTACGTGCCCGGCGAGACCATCCACCTGTGCACGGGGCCCGTGTACCACGCCGCCCCGCTGGCCTTCTCCCTGGGCGGACCGCTCAGCGCCGGCGTGGGCGTCGTGCTCATGGACGGCTGGTCGCCGGCCGAGACGCTGCGGCTCATCGAGGAGCACCACGTCACCCACTCGCACCTGGTGCCGACCATGTTCCACCGGCTGCTGGCCCTGCCCGACGAGGTGCGGGCCAAGGCGGACGTGTCGTCACTGCGCCTGGTGTTCCACGGCGCGGCGCCGTGCCCGGTGTCGGTCAAGGCCAGGATGATCGACTGGTGGGGCCCGGTGCTGCTCGAGTACTACGCCGCCACCGAGGGGGTCGGCACGTTCGTGACCAGCGCCGACTGGCTCAACAAGCCGGGCACGGTCGGCAAGCCGGGCACCCCCGACCACATCCGCATCGTCGACCCGGTCACCGGCGACGACGAGCCGACCGGCGAGGTGGGCACCGTGTACCTCAAGGCGCCGGCGGTCGGTCGCTTCGACTACTTCGGCGACCCCGACAAGACCGAGAGCAGCTACCGGGGCGACTACTACACGATGGGCGATGTCGGCTACCTGGACAGCGACGGCTACCTGTTCCTCACCGACCGCAGTGCCGACCTGATCATCTCGGGCGGCGTCAACGTCTACCCGGCCGAGGTCGAGGGCGAGCTGCTGGGCCATCCCGCGGTGGGCGACGCGGCGGTGATCGGCGTGCCCGACCCCGAATGGGGCGAGATCGTGGTGGCAGTGGTCGAGCTGGGGGACGGCGCGGCACCCTCGGACGAGCTGGCCGCGGCCCTGATCGAGCACTGCCGGGCCCGGATGGCCCGGTTCAAGTGCCCGCGCCGGGTCGACTTCGTGGACCACCTGCCCCGCACGGACAGTGGCAAGCTCTACAAGCGCCGCCTGCGCGACGAATACCGTGCGAAGGCCGAAGAAAACGCTTCGTAGAACATGACGCGGGGTTCACGTGACAAGTTTCCCGGAGTAAGTTTTCGGTTCGTCCCTCCGCCGCCAGCCGCCTCTGGGGAGAGCTAGGTGTACACCAACGAACCGCCCCCGCCGCCGCGCTACGCCTCCGCGCCCGACGCCGACCCCGACGAGCGCGCCGTCCCGGGTGCGCTGCGCATCGCCGCCCTGGCCTCGCTCGGGGCCGGCGCCATCCACGCCACCTGCGTCGGCACGCACGGCGACGAGCGGACGGTCGTCTTCTCGTTCGCCCTGATCGCCGCCCTCCAGATCGGCTGGGGCGCGCTCGCTCTGGTCCGCTCCGGGGCACTGGTCGGCTGGTCCGGCCTCCTGATCAACGGGGCCGCCGTCGGCGGCTGGTTCCTGACCCGCACCACCGGCATCGGCTTCATCAAGGGGTTCGAGACGGCCGAGTCGCCCGGGTTCCCCGACACGCTGTGCGCCGTGCTCGGCGCCGTCGCGGTCCTCGGCGCGGCGGCGGCGCTGGCGCACCGCTTCGAGTGGGTGTCCCGGCCCCGCCCGGTCCTCGTGGCGCTGGCCGGCGTAGCGGTCCTGAGCATCTCGGTCCCCGGCATGGTCAAGACGGGCGACCACAGCCACGCCGGTGGCGGAGCGCACGACGACGGCGGCGCCCACGATGACGGCGCGGGCGACCATGACACCGGAGCCTCGGGCGACCATGACACCGGAGCCTCGGGCGACCATGACATGGAGAACATGGACCACGGCGATCCCGATCACGACATGGAGGGCATGGACCACTCCAACCCGGCGATCGCTCCGGTCCCCTACACCGGCCAGCTGCCGGTGGACCTGGGCGGCGTCCCCGGGGTCACCGCCGCCCAGCAGGCCGAGGCCGAGGACCTGGTCACCCGCACGATCGAGGACCTGCCCCAGTTCGCCGACCCGGCCACGCTGCCGGCGCAGGGCTGGTACCCCATCGGCGACGCCGTCACCGGGTTCGAGCACTACATCAACTGGTCGCTGATCGACGACGACGACATCCTCGACCCGAACAAGCCCGAGTCGATCGTGTACCAGGTCGGGCCGGGCGGCCAGCGCACGCTGGTGGCCGCCATGTTCATCACCCCGCGGAACGTCACGGTCGAGGACCCACCCGACTTCGGCGGCGCCCTGGTCCAGTGGCATGCCCACAACAACCTCTGCTACGGCGGCATCCCCAACCAGCTGCGCATCATGGCGGTCGTCCCGTACCCGCAGCCGTGCCCGGGGAACACCTTCCGCGACCACCTCTCGCCCATGATCCACGTGTGGATCGTGCCCAACGAATGCGGCCCCTTCGCCTCGCTCGAAGGCGACGGCGGTGGCGTGCTGGCGGAGGGCCAGACCCGCATGTGCGACCACGCCCACGGATCCGCCTGAGAAAATCCCACTACGCGCGCGCCTGACGCCACTACGGCGCGCGATGATGCAACCGATCGTCTGGGGATTGTGACCACTACTGGGGGTGGTGGCGGCCACAAGGTGGGCGGTCCGGTTCAAGAAGGGATCCCGAATCGTGCGCCGCATACCGATTCGCGCCAAGTTGGCCGCGGCCCTGTCCGTGCCACTGGTCGCGCTGTTCATGCTGTCCGGCCTCGAAGTCGTCAACCTCACCGCCGAGGTCGACGAGATCGAGACCCAGACCCAGATCGCCACCGCGGCCGTCGGGCCCGGTGGCCTCATCACCCACCTCCAGAACGAGCGCACCTACGCGGCGGTCAAGGCGGTGGGGTCGGACGTGTCGCTGGGCGTGCGGGTCCCGGTGCAGGGCTACGACGAGACCCGGGCCCTGACCGACGAGTCGCTGGACATGGTGCGCCGCGAGCTCGCCGAGCGGGGACCGGAGGTGCAGGCCGCCTACTCGCCCGCGCTGGCCGGGCTCGACGCGCTCGACCAGCTGCGGGCCGACGTCGACGCCAACACCCAGGTCGAGGGCTACAACACCGAGGCCAACGGCGAGTTCCAGAACCAGCTGTACCAGCGCTACACGCAGCTCATCCGGCCGTTCTTCGACGCCACCGACAAGATCGCCCGCGCGGTCGACGACGACGAGCTGCGCGGGGGCGTCGTGCAGGTCAACACGGCGTCGCGCAACATCGAGCTCTACCTCGACCTGGTGCGCACCCTGGCCGTCATCGGCGGCCGCCAGGGCGTCGTCGACACCCGGCCGGAGATCCGCGACGTCGTGTCCCGCAAGGTGCTGTGGGACCCGGTCGTCGCCACCGCCACCCACGCCAAGCCGCCCTACGCCGACGTCGTCCACGACCTCTATCCCGTCGACTTCATCGACGGGATCAACACGCTGGTGCGACGGTCGCTGTCGGAGGAGGACGTGCCCATCGACCAGCTCGCCGGCCCGCTCACCGTCCCCGATTGGGGCGGCCTCGCCCCCTACCGCGAGGCGATGTCCGACAAGCTCAGCGAGGTGGCCGACGGCATCCGGGCCGACGCCCGGCGGCGCGAGCAGATCTTCCTGGCCCTGGCCGCGCTCACGTTGACCGCCGCGTCGATCCTGACCTGGCTGGTGTCGCGCTCGATCACGCGGCCGCTGCGCTCGCTCACGTCCCAGGCCAAGGCGATGGCCCGCATCCGGCTGCCCGCGGCCGTCCGGGAGGTGCTCCAGACCCCGCTGGGCGAGGACGTGACCGTGCCCCGGGTCGAGCCCGTGGCGGTGAAGACCCGGGACGAGGTGCTCGACGTGTCGTTCGCGCTCAACCGGGTGCAGGACACGGCGCTCGGGCTCGCCGTCGAGCAGGCGGTGCTGCGCCGCAACATGGCCGACAGCTTCGTGAACCTGGGCCGGCGCAACCAGAACCTGCTGGCCCGCCAGCTCGACCTCATCACCGAGCTGGAGAACATCGAGCCCAGCTCGGACGCGCTCGCCAACCTGTTCCGGCTCGACCACCTGGCCACGCGCATGCGGCGCAACGCCGAGTCGCTGCTGGTGCTGGCGGGCGTCGAGCCGCCCCGGCAGTGGGCCCAGCCCGTCAACATCAACGACGTGGTGCGGGCCGCGCTGGGCGAGGTGGAGGACTACCAGCGGGTCGCCGTGCGCGACGTCCAGCCGGCCACGGTCATCGGCACGGTGGCGGCGGACCTGGCCCACCTGCTCGCCGAGCTGATCGAGAACGCGCTGGTGTTCTCGCCCGAGGACAAGGCGGTCGAGGTGCGGGGGAAGGTCGAGGCCGACGGCCGCTACACGCTTGCCATCGTCGACCGGGGCGTGGGCATGACCAGCGAGGCCATGGACGCGTCCAACCGCCGCCTGGCCGGGGACGAGAGCTTCACCGTGGCGCCCTCCAAGTACCTGGGCCACTACGTGGCCGGGAACCTGGCGGCCCGCCACGGCATCGCCGTGCGGCTCGACCCCAGCCCGGGCCGGGGCATCACGGCCACGGTCCGCCTGCCGGTCCCTCAGCTCACGGCCGGGCAGGTGCTCGGCGGCCCGCCGATCGCGGGGCCGCCGCCCGTGGGCCCGCCGCCGGCCCCGCCGTGGCTCGATCCGGTCCCGCAGGTGCCGGTGGGAGCGGGCGTCGGGGGCAGCAACCTGTACGCGGTGCCGAGCCGGCCCGACTGGTGGGAGGCGACCAGCGCCCCCCAGCCCGGAAGTCCCGCCGCCTACGGGGAGCGATGATTTCCCTGCCACCGGCTCGTCGTGGTGGCCATGAAGCGTGCTGTCGAGCTGTTCGCCATGGAGGCCCGGACGTCGGGCTCACCTCTGGTGGCGCGGACCTGGCAGGCGCGGAGCACCCCGGAGGCATGGTTCATCTCGGTGGCCGACCCCCACTGGCAGATGGTGGTCACCCGCCAGGGTGGGATGGCCCGGCTGACCGTGCGGGGCCCGGAGACCCGGGCGACCGCCATGCCGATCCCGCGCGAGGCCGAGTTCTTCGGCATCGACTTCAGCGCGGGCACCTTCATGCCCGGCCTGCCGCCGGGCCGGCTGGTGGACCGGGCGGTCACGCTGCCGGGGGAGGCGGACCGCTCGCTCTGGCTCGACGGGTCCGTCTGGGAGCACCCGGACCTGGACACGGCCGGCGTCTTCGTCGACCGGCTCGTCCGCGCCGGCCTGCTGGTCCACGACCCGGTCGTCGCCGAGGTCCTCCACGGGGACACGGAAGGGGACATCGCCGGCTTCTCCGCCCGCTCCCTGGAGCGGCGGGTGGCGCGGGCTACCGGGCTGAGCCGGGGAGCCACCCGGCGCATCCGGAGGGCCGAGCGGGCGGTCGCACTGCTCTCCGCGGGCGTGGCGCCGTCCGAGGTGGCGCGCCGCGCCGGCTACGCCGACCAGCCCCACTTGACCCGGTCCCTGCGGCGCCTCGTCGGCCAGACGCCCGCACGGATTGTCGCCGGCGTTCAAGACGGGGGCCGGGGCCGGTACTAGACCGCACCCGATGCGACGGCTGATCAACTCCACGTACATCACGCTCGACGGCGTCATCGAGGACCCTCACCTGTGGCCTCCGCTGAAGGCCGGCTTCTCCGGCGAAGGCGACAAGATCCAAACCGACCTGCTGGAGAGCTGCGACATCGTCCTCATGGGGCGGCGCACGTACGACTCCTTCTTCCCGGCGTGGTCGGCCCGCAGCGGCGACCCGTACTCGGACCGGATCAACACGATGCGCAAGGTCGTCGTGTCCACCACGCTGACCGACCCCGAGTGGGCGAACACCGAGGTCATCGCCGATGACGTCGTGGCCCGTGTCGGCGCCCTCAAGGACGAGGACGGCGGCGACATCGTGCAGTACGGCTTCGGCGACGTCTCGCGGCTGCTGCTCGACCACGGGCTGATCGACGAGCTGCACTGGTGGATCCACCCGCAGCTGGTCGGCCCCGGCGACCCCGCCGACCTGGTGTCCCGGCCCGGCACTGCGGCGGCGTTCGAGCTCGTGGGCTCGCGGGCGCTCGACAACGGGATCATCCTGGCGACCTACCGGCCCTGAACTGTCCTACCGTCCCTGCCCGTGACGGACCCGCCGCGCGCCGCCATCGTCGTGGTCGACGACGACCCCGGCGACCGCGCCACTCTGGAGCGCGAGCTGACCGACCGCTACGGCCGGGACTACGACGTCCGGATCGCGGCCGACCCGGCGGCCGCCATGGCGTTCCTCGACGGCTTGGCGGACGGCGGTACGCCCGTGGCGCTCGTGCTGGCCGGCCAGCCGCTGCCCGGGACGGCGGGCATCGACCTGCTGGCCCGGGTACACGAGCGCCACCCCCTCGCCCGCCGGGGCCTGCTGGTCGCCTGGGGGGACCGGACCGAGGCCGAGCCGGTGCAGCGGGCCCTCGCCCTCGGCCATCTGGATCACTACGTGGCCCGGCCGCTGGCCGTGCCCGACGAGGCCTTCCATGCCGTGGTCGAGGCCTTCCTGGCCGAGTGGGCCAAGGCAACCGGCCGCGGCTTCGCCCCCTGCGTGATCGTCGGCGATCCCGGGGCCCGCCGGGTCCGCGAGCTGCGGGACATCCTGACGCGCTGCGGGTTGGTGGTGCGACTGGAGCCCGACCCCGCCCGGGCGGCGCCCATGGTCGAGGTGCTGGGCGGGTCGCCGCTGGAGGACCCCAGCAACGTCGAGATTGCCGAGGCGCTGGGCGTCAACGCCGCCGCTCTGGGCGAGCAGTTCGACCTGGCGGTGGTGGGCGCCGGCCCGGCCGGGCTGGCCGCCGCGGTCTACGGGGCTTCGGAGGGGCTGCGCACGCTGGTCATCGAGCGGGAGGCGCTGGGTGGCCAGGCGGCCACGTCGTCCCGCATCCGCAACTACCTCGGCTTCCCCACCGGCATCGCCGGCAGCGAGCTGGCCCTGCGTGCCTACGAGCAGGCCTGGACGTTCGGCGCCGGCTTCCACTTCATGGACGCCGTCACCGGCCTGCGCCTCGGCGACCGCGACGGCGGGCTGCACACCCTTGCCCTGGGCGACGGGCGAGACGTGAGCGCCCGGGCGGTGGTCCTGGCCACCGGCGTGGCCTACCGGCGGCTGGACGCGCCCGGCCTCGACGCGCTGGCCGGCGCCGGCGTCTTCTACGGGGCGAGCGTCAGCGAGGCGCCCGCCATGGCCGGGCTGACGGTTCACGTCGTCGGGGGCGGCAACTCGGCCGGACAGGCGGCCGTGCACCTGGCCCGCTACGCCGCCCAGGTGACGATCCTCGTCCGGGGCGAGGGGCTGGCCAGCACGATGTCGCACTACCTGGTCACGCAGATCGAGGCCCACCCCGCCGTCGTCGTGCGGACCCGTACGGAGGTGGCCGAAGCTCACGGGCAGGGTGTGCTCGCGGGCCTGACCATCCGTGACACCGCCACCGGCGCCCGCGAGGAGGTGGCCAGCGACGGGCTGTTCGTGCTCATCGGGGCCGAGCCCCATACCAGCTGGCTGCCGCTCGAGATCGAGCGGGACGACTGGGGCTACGTGCTGACCGGTGCGGCGGCCGGGCGGCCGGCTGCCCCTTACGAGACCTCCGTCCCCGGCGTCTACGCGGTCGGGGACGTGCGCAGCCGGTCGCTCAAACGAGTGGCGGCGGCGGTGGGCGAGGGGTCGGGCTGCATCGCCCTCGTCCATGACTTCCTGGCCGGCGGGTAGGTCATCTCGGCGGCTTTGGTGCTCGGCCGCATAGCCACCACGGGTGGCGGGTACGCGCGGGCGGATGCAGCGGTGGAGCGCGCTCGACCGGCTGAGGGGAGTGGCTTTGGCCGGGATGCTGATCCACCACCTCACCGACTGGATGACCGGTGACGCCCGGGCGGTGCTGCCCGGATGGCGCTCGTTCGCCGTCACCGATGTGGCGGCGGTCGCCTTCTTCGTGGCGGCGGGGGCCTCGATGGCCCTGTTCGTGTCCAGCCGCCGAGCCCGGGGCATGTCGCGGCGCCGCGTGTCGGCCCAGGTGCTGCGCCGGTACGGCCTGCTGGTCCCCATCGGCATGACGCTCGACTGGGTGCTGTGGCGCCACCCGACCATGTTCGGCGTGCTGGAAGCCCTAGGTGTGGCGGTCGTGGTGGCCGCGGCCGTGGTGGCCGTCGTCCCGGACCGGCTGCTGGCCGCGGCCGCCGCCTTCACCGTGGCCGGCGGCATCGTGGCCGAGCACTTCGCCAACGGCCAGGGGAGCTGGTGGTTCGACGAGTTCCTGGCCGGCAAGTTCCCGATCGTCACCTACGTCGGCTTCGTGCTCGTGGGCGCGGCGGCCGTGCGCTCGGGCCGCTATGCCGACGAGCGCTGGGCGGTCGCCGCCGCGGCCGTGGGCGTGGCCGCCACCGTGGCTCTGCTGGTGGCAGGCGTGGCGCCCGACCGCTACCCCGGCGACCTCGGGTTCGTGATCCCCGGACTGGCGGGCACGGCCATCGTCTACGCCCTGGCCCAGACCGAGGTCCTGGGCTCGATCGACGCGGTGATCCGCCAAGCCTCGGCCCACACGCTGGGCATCTTCCTCGCCCACTACGCCATCTACGCGGCTCTGCGGCAGCTGGGCCTTCGGGGGGACTTCCCGGGCGTGGTGGCGGTGCCCGTGGCGGTGGCCTTCACCGCCGGGGTGTGCCTGCTCGCGCCCCGGGTGCCGCAGGTGCCGTGGTCGGCCCGGACCGGCCGCCGCCCTCCCCGTCC
Organism: Actinomycetota bacterium; assembly: GCA_046734695.1. Taxonomy (GTDB): domain Bacteria; phylum Actinomycetota; class Acidimicrobiia; order Acidimicrobiales; family VFJN01; genus ZC4RG19. The sequence continues at coordinate 14,280 of JBKPRS010000197.1, forward strand.
CGTTCCCGCGCCGGCCGGGGTCGCCGGGACCGGCCCGCAGTACGCGGACGTGACCTCGCAGTCCTAGCGGCGCTCGTAGGGCTCGACCAGCACCCGCACGGCCCGGTCCAGCTCGGCGGTCACCTGGTCGAAGTCGATGCGGCCGCTGCTCCAGGCCACCAGCGTCGAGTACCAGACGTGGCCCAGGACCGCGAGGATGTCCTCCCGCACGCCGGGGTCGAGATCGGCGAGGATGCCGGCGGACATCGACGCGATCTGGGCCTGGACCTGCTCCGCGCACTCCTGCACGCCCGGGTCGGACGACGACAGCGCCCGGATCAGCGCGGCGGTGAGCTTGGGCTGGCGGGCCATGGCCCGGCAGGCACGGTCGAGCACGTCCACCAGCTGGTCGGACGCGCCGGCGCCCCGGGGCGGGGACTGGGCCAGCCGGCCCTGGAGCTTGGCCGTCCACTCGGTCATGGCCGCGGCCAGCAGGTGGTCCTTGGACGAGAAGTAGCGGTAGATGGTGGCCAGCGACACGTTGGCGCTGGCCGACACCTCCCGCATCTGGACCGCCTCGTAGCCGCGCTCGGCGCCGAGCTCGAAGGCGGCGTCGATCACCCGGCGCCGCCGGTCGCGCTGGCTGGCGTTCCCGGTGGGAGTCGAGGTCGGCGCGTCGACGGCAGACACGGGGCGGCAGTCTAGAACTGGTGTTCCTCAGCCCGGCAGTCTGCCGGCGGCCACGAACATGGGGACGAACAGCCATGGCCGCTCCTCCCAGCTGTCGAGCTCCTCGAAGGCCGCCCGCCAGCGTTCGACATCCGCCTGGGTCAGGACCCCGGCCTCCAGCATCGCTTCCCGGGCCGCCCACTGGGGCGGACGGATGCCCGCCGGCAGGCGCAGCATGGGCGAGATGCAGGTGAAGCGCTCGACGGTGGTGCCCGCCGCCTCCAGGAGGTGGCCGAGGTGCAGCCCCACCGACAGGTCGTTGCCCCGGCCCTGGTGGAACTCGGCG